>NZ_JAIQLH010000089.1 GCF_020037025.1 Streptomyces huiliensis
CCCGGTGCTGATCGCGCTGCCGGGCGGCGCGGGGTTCCCGAGCAACTACTGGATGGGCGCGGACCTCAAGCTGGAGGACTCCGTCCAGAAGTGGGCCAAGGCGGGCAAGAGCCTTCCGTTCATCATCGCGATGCCCGTCCTCAACCCGGAGAACCACGACGGGAAGGGCGACCCGACCCCCGGCCGCTACTGGGACGGCAGTGACATCCCGGGCCAGCCGAAGATGGGCACCTGGCTGACCGAGGACGTCCCCCAGCTGGTCAAGGAGAACTTCCGGACGATCAAGTCCCGGGACGGCTGGGCCTTCATGGGCTCCTCCACCGGCGGCTCGGCCGGCCTGAAGTCGGTGCTCCAGAAGCCGGACAAGTTCAAGGCCGTGATCGCCTCCGGCCCGGACATCGTCCCCGACTCCCTCCTGTGGCAGGGCCACGAGAAGGAGCGGGCGGACAACAACTCCAAGGTCCTCGCCCAGCGGCTGATCGCCAAGGGCGGCCCCGAGGTCTACCTCGGCTTCCAGGTCGGCTCCAGCGAGTCGGTCAAGCCGCCGATCGACTCCTTCATCGCCAAGTACGGCAACAAGGGCCCGGTGAAGACGAAGTACCACGTCATCCAGGGCGGCGGGCACAACGCCAAGACCTACGTGCCCAACATGGAGGCCGGCGGCCTGATCCAGTGGATCAGCGAGCACATGCAGGGGCCCGTCGCCTGAGGCCCCCCGCACCACACCGCCCGGCCCCTCAGAGCCTGGGACCCAGCCCCTCAGGACCTGGGACCCGGCCCCTCAGGACCTCGGAGCCGGCCCCTCAGAGCTTGGGACCAGCCCCTCAGGACCTGGAGCCCTGCCCCCTCCCCCAAGGGGTCAGGGCTCCAGCAGTTCCACCCGGACGTCGGCGGGGAAGCCGGTCGTCGGCCCGGTGCGGCGGGCGAACTCGGTGACGCCCTCCAGCTGCCGGGGGCCGAAGCGGAAGTCCAGCGTCGTGAAGTAGCGCTCCAGCAGCTCCGCGTCGAACGCCTCCCAGCGCGCCGCCTGCTCCGCGACCTTGCCGACCTCCTCCAGGGACAGGTCCCGGGAGGCCAGGAACGCCTGGTGCACCTTGCGGACGGTCTCCGGCTCGCGGGCCAGGTAGTCGCGGCGCACGGCCCACACGGCGAAGACGAACGGCAGCCCCGTCCACTCCTTCCACATCAGCCCCAGGTCGTGGACCTCCAGGCCGAGCTTGGGCGCGTAGTGCAGCGAGGCCCGCAGCGCGGCGTCGCCGATGAGCACGGCGGCGTCCGCCTCCCGCATCATCAGGCTCAGGTCGGGCGGGCAGGTGAAGTACTCCGGCCGCACCCCGATCCGCTCGTCGAGCAGCAGCTGCGCCAGGCGCACGGAGGTGCGGGAGGTGGAGCCGAGGGCGACGCGCGCCCCGTCGAGCTCCTTCAGCGGCACCTGCGAGACGATCATGCAGGACATCACCGGGCCGTCGCAGCCGACCGCGATGTCCGGCAGCGCGACCAGCTCGTCCGCGTGGCGCAGGTACTCGACGAGGGTCACCGGACCGATGTCGAGATCCCCCCGGACGAGTGCCTCACTGAGCCGCTCGGGGGTGTCCTTGGACAGGTCCAGGTCGAGCAGCGCCCCGGTCCGCGCGAGCCCCCAGTACAGCGGCAGGCAGTTCAGGAACTGGATGTGGCCGACGCGGGGGCGGCTGCGCCGTCTGGGATGGGCGTCGGCGGCCGGTGCGGCAGGGGCGGGTGCGTCGGGGACGGGTGCGTCCGGTGCTGAATTGTCCACATCCGGAGGCTAGCCCCGCGGCGCCGGGGCCACCCGCCCGGGGGGTCGGCCCGGGTCCGTGCCCGACGGACGAGCTTTTCCTGCTTTGGCGGGCCGAAAACCCACCTTGAGCGTGATCTTCGACTCTTCCACCGCGAGAAGGCTCCGTGCTACGCTCGCCGCAAGTTGCAGTTTGGTTTCCCTTGCAGTACAGAGCCTGCGGAGCATGTAACCCGCAGGCTTTCGTCGTTTTAGGACTTCTCGCAGGTTCTGGAGCAGGGCAACCCTTTGGGCCCAAGGAGGGCTTTATGGCTACCGGAACCGTGAAGTGGTTCAACGCTGAAAAGGGCTTTGGCTTCATCGCCCAGGACGGCGGGGGCCCCGACGTCTTCGTCCACTACTCCGCGATCAACGCCGCCGGCTTCCGCTCCCTCGAGGAGAACCAGGCGGTGACCTTCGACGTCACCCAGGGTCCGAAGGGCCCGCAGGCGGAGAACGTCACCCCCGCGTAACACGGGGCCGGCCTCCGGGCCGGCGTGCGGTGACCGGCCGGTCGCGGCCGATACGCAGTACCACCAAGGAGCCCTGGCCCGCCGTTTCGACGGCGGGGCGGGGCTCCTGCCTTTGTGGACGGGAAGGCGGCGGTACGGAGATCAGGTTTTCCGGATTCTCCCCGCCCCGGGCGCCCCTCCCGCCACAAATCCCCCACCGCGCGGACTCACGGCGTTTGTTTAACGCATTCTTAACTCCGCACATCCATACGTTGTTCGTATAGAGCTTCGTACAAGGAGTCGATTTCCTTGGCGTACCGTTCGAGGATTACCGAACGGCGCAGCTTGAGGGTCGGCGTCAGCTCCCCGCTCTCCACCGTGAAATCGCCCGGCAGGACCGCGAACGCCCGGATCCTGGCCGGCCCCGCCGAGCGGGCGTTCGCCGCGTCCACCGCCTCCTGGCACAGCCGCCGCACGGCGGGGTGCCGCTCGGGCCCGGCGGGGCCCAGGTCGACGCCCTCCCGGGCCGCCCAGCCCGCGATCTCGGCGGCGTCCAGGGTGAGCAGCGCGACCGGGTACGGGCGGCGGTCGCCGACCAGCACCGCGTGGGAGATCCAGCGGGACTCCCGGAGGGCGGCCTCGGGGAGGGCGGGCGTGATGTTCTTGCCGCTCGACGTGATGACGAGGTCCTTCTTGCGGCCGGTGACGGTCAGGAACCCGTCGGCGTCCAGCGCGCCGAGGTCCCCGGTGCGCAGCCAGCCCTCGGCGTCCAGGACGGCGGCGGTCGCGGCCGGATCGCGGTGGTAGCCGGGGAAGATCCCCGGTCCGCGGACGAGGATCTCGCCGTCGGGCGCGATCCGCACCTCACAGCCGGGGACCGGCCGGCCGACCGTGCCCGGCCGGTACGCCCCCGGCCGGTTCAGCGAGACGACCCCGGCCGTCTCGGTCATCCCGTACCCCTCGTGGACGAGGACGCCGCAGGCGCGCAGGAAGTCCAGGGTGTCCGGCGCGATGGGCGCGGCCCCGGTGAGGGCCCAGCGCAGCCGACCGCCGAAGACCTCCCGCACCGGCGCAAACACGCGCTCCTCTGCGGCCTCCCAGGCGGCCCGCAGCGGCCCGTCAGGCTCCTCGCCGCGCTCGCGCAGGGCGGCGACCGCGACGCCGGTCCGCACGGCCGCCGTGAGCCGCGCCCGCCCGTCCGGCCCCTCGGCGTCGGCGAGGGCCAGCGCCATGCCGTGCACCTTCTCGAACAGGCGGGGCACCGACGGCAGGTGTGTCGGCCGCGTCGCGGCGAGCCCGGCGACGATGTCCTCGTTCCGGCCGCCGTGGTAGCAGAGCGTAGCGCCACGCAGCAGGGCACCGAACTGCACGAGCTGGGCGAGCAGATGGGCGAGGGGGAGGTAGAGGTAGGTGCTGTCGCCGGGCTCGTACCGGATGAGATCGGCCGTCGCGTCGTGGGCCGCGGCGAGGTTGGCGTGGGTGAGCCGGCAGCCTTTGGGGAGGCCGGTGGTGCCGGAGGTGTAGATGATGCCGCAGAGGTCTGAGGGGCTCACTTGCCCGGCGCGACGGAGAAGTTCCCCGAGGGACGCGGTGGGGTCGGTTCCCGCCGGAAGGTCCATACGGACGACGTGCCGCAACTCCGGCAGCCGCTCACGGAGTCCGCCGATCCGGCCCGCCTGAACCGCGTCCTCGACGACGGCGACGCTCGCGCCGGAGTCGGACAGCACCCAGCCGAGCTCCTCGTCCCCCGCCGTCGGGTAGACGGGCACCACGACGGCGCCGGCGGCGAGCGCCGCGAGCTGGACGTACGTCCACTCGGGCCGGGTGCGGGCGAGGACGGCGACCCGGTCGCCGGGCCGGACGTCCAGCGTGAGGAGGGCGCGCCCCACGGCCCGTACGGTCCCGCGCAGTTCCTCGTAGCCGACGTCCGTCCAGCCGCCGCCGTCCGGCGCGGGGAAGCGGAGGGCCGGGCGGCCGCCGTACCGGTCGGCGGTCCACTCGGCGAACAGGGCCAGGGTGCGGGGTCGGTCGGACATGGCGCCTCCGCTGGTCGGGGTGGTGCCCGGGGGCCGGCCGCCGGGCTTCCCACCCGTGCCCCGGGACCGCGCTCCGGAACCCTACGCACGCGGCCCGCGCCCAGGGATTGACCGGAATGCTCGGCACCCCAGGCCGTACCGCTCGGCGCACCATGCCCCCATGGCCCCCAAGTCTCCGTTCGCGACCGCCGAGCCCACGATCGGCACCCACTTCGTCCGGGCCGCCCTCGGCGGGGCCGTCCGCCTGGGCCACGACCCCGTCCCCCTGCTCCAGGCCGCCCGCATCCCGCCGCTGCTGCCGGGCGACGACCGGGCCCGGGTGACGCCCGAGCAGTTCACCCGGCTGGTCCGGGCGGTGCGGCGGGCGACCCGGGACGAGTTCCTGGCGCTGGGGACGGCGCCCAGCCGGCCCGGGACGTTCGCGATGATGTGCCACGCGTGCGTCGGCTGCCCGGACCTGGGCGCGGCGGTCGACCGGGCGACCCGGTTCTACGGCCTCTTCCCGGGAGGCCCCCGCCTGACCCTGGAACGCGGCGCGGCCGAGGCGGTGTTCGCGGTCCGGGACGACCTCGGCCACCTGCCGGAGGGGCGTTTTCTCGCCGAGTGCGCGCTGGTGATCTGGCACCGCCTGGCGAGCTGGCTCATCGGCCGCCGGATCACCCTGCGCTGGGCGGAGTTCGCCTACCCGGCACCCCCGTACGCGGCCGACTACGGACGGATGTTCGGCTGCCCGGTACGCTTCGGCGCCCGCCGGACGGGGGTCGGCCTGGCCCGGCACTGGCTGTCCGCGCCGGTCCTGCGGGACGAGGCGGGGCTGGCGGAGCTCCTCCGCCACGCGCCGGCCGACCTGCTGCACCGCCGCGACTACGGCACGACCGTCAGCGAGCAGGTCCTCGGCACCCTGGCCGGTGCACTGCGCGCGGCCCACCGCCCGGTCCGCCTCCCGGAGGCCACCGAGACGGCGGCCCGGCTCGCCCTGAGCCCGGCCACCCTGCGCCGCCGCCTTGCCGCCGAGGGCACGTCCTACCGCCGCCTCAAGGACCAGGTCCGCCGGGACGCGGCCCTGGCCGCCCTCACCACCCCCCACGACCCGACCACCACGGAACTGGCGGCCCGCCTGGGCTTCTCGGAGGACACGGCCTTCCACCGGGCGTTCCGCCGCTGGACGGGAACGACGCCGGGGGCATACCGGCGGGGGGCGACCGAGGAGCCGCCCACCAGCCCGTCCGGCGCTTGAGGACGAGCGGCGGAGCCGCGACAAGGGGGTCTGGGGCGCAGCCCCAGGAAACGGCGAAGGGGCGGGACCGGGGCACAACCACCCGCCCAAGCGGACCGAGCACCCCGGCCACCAAACCCGAGCACTCCAGCCACCCCCACCCCTACCGACCGGTCAGTACCGTACGCCCAACCAGCGCACACCACCCACCAGTTGGGAGACGAAGCGCATGCGCCTACGCACCCTGACCCTCACCACCATCGCCGCACTGACAGCGGCGCTGGGCCTCACAGGCCCAGCCACCGCCCACACTCCCGCCGCGACAACCCACGTCGCCCCCGGCAACGTCCTCACCTCCACCCCCACCTCCTTCCACCCCCTCCCAGGCCAACCCACCCCCACCCGCGCCTGGCACATCACCTACCGCTCCACCACCGCCAAGGGCGCCCCGAACACCGTCTCCGGCACGGTGATCGTCCCGAAGGACGGCAGAGACGACCGCCAACGCCCCCTGATCACCTACGCGGTGGGCACGGTCGGCCTGGGCGACCAGTGCGCGCCCTCCGCGGGCTTCCCGCGGGGAACGGCGGTCGAGGCCAACCTCATTCAGCTGCTGACGGCACGCGGCTGGGCCGTCGCCGTGACCGACTACGAGGGTCTGGGTACCGAGGGCGACCACACCTACGTCGTCGGCCGCTCGGCGGGCCACGCCGTCCTCGACGCGGCCCGCGCGGCCCTGCGGCTCCCCGAGGCGGGCCTGTCCAAGGACGCGCCGATCGGGATCATGGGCTACTCGCAGGGCGGCCAGGCCACCTCCTGGGCGGCGGAACTGCGCGCCGACTACGCCCCCGAGCTGAACGTCAAGGGCACGGCCACCGGCGGCGTCCCCGCCGACCTCCTCAGGACGGCGGACTTCAACAACGGCGGCATCGGCGCCGGCCTGATCCTCATGGCGGCGTCCGGCCAGAACGCCGCGTACCCCGAACTCCGCCTGGACGACTACCTCAACGACCGAGGCCGCGCCTACCTCCGCTTCCTCGACAAGAACTGCGTGGCGGCGAACGTGGCCGCCGGCCTCTTCAAGAAAATATCGGACGTCACCGTCCGCAACCCCCTCTACGAAGCCGACTGGCAGCGCGTCCTGCGCTCCTCGAACCTCGGCACGCGCGCCCCCGACCGCCCCGTGTACCTCTACCACGGGACGGTCGACGAGCTGATCCCCTATGACCTGGGGAAGCGCCTGCGCGCGGACTGGTGCGGACGAGGCGCGACCGTCCGCTGGACGCCGCTGCCACTCACCGAGCACGTGGGTGGCGCGGTGGTCCAGGCGATCCCGGCGGCGAACTGGCTGGCGGATCGTTTCGCCGACCGCCCGGACAACGGCAACTGCGCCTGAAGCACGCGCATTTCGCCCGTCAGACGGACGACGGGGGCCCCGCCTCGGCGGCGGCCTCCCATCGCCTCCCGCTCACGAGATTCTCCAGCCCCACCCACGCCACGTTCATCAGCGTCTCCGCCGTCTCCCCGGCCGAGGGGACGGTACCGGCGGGCCCGTTCGCCCACGCGGCGAGCGACTCGGCGGCACCGACCAGCGCATGGGCGAGGCCGGCCACCTCCCGTCCGTCGAGCGGCGCCCGGCCCGGCGCCGCCTCGGCGGCCTCCTCGATCAGCCGCACGACGACCTCCACGATCTCCTCGCGCAGCTCGGCCACCACTCGGTCGAACGGTTCCCCGTGCGTACGGGCCCGGCAGCTGAGCACCGCCCACCCCTCCGGGTGCGCCGCGGTGTGCGCGAAGAACGCGCGCAACCCGTCCCAGAGCCGGCGGTCCGCCGGGGAGTGCGGCTCGACGGCGGACCGCACCGCGCCGAGCAACGCCGCCGCCTCCCGCCGGATACAGGTCCCGAACAGCTCCTCCTTCGAGTTGAGGTACAGGTAGACCAGGGGCTTGGACGCCCCGGCGAGCTCGGCGATCTCGTCCATCGAGGCGGCGCTGTAGCCGCAGCGGGCGAACACCCGCACGGCGGCGTCGATCATCTGCCGCTCCCGCACCTCCCGTGGCATCCGCCGGACCCTGGGCTTCTCCCGCCGGCCCGGCGCGGGCGCCCGCGCACCGGCCCGGGCCCTGACGGCGTCGGCCTGCGCAGTGGCCGCAGTCGTCGCGCTGGTCGCACTGGTCGCAGTGGTCACATCAAGCATCCCTCCGCCCCCGTGACAGTACGGGCAGGTAACATCACACAGGGAGCGACCGTCAAGGGCGGCCATCAGGCCGCGGAACGAGCGCCGGCGCTCGGACGGCCGCGCCGCCGGGCGAACGCTCCGCCCTCACCGCGAACACGACGCTCACGGACGGGCCGGCACCACCGGGCTCAGGCCCCACGGATCACCCTCCGCGCAGCACAGCCTCACATCCGCCGGTCCGCTACTCAACGCCCCACTCGGCCAATTCACCGCGCCCTAGCGGCGCTTGACCCCGACCGCACGCCTCCAGCCACACCAACTGTCGCACGACGCTCCACGGCAGGTCCCGCGCCCGCGCGTCCAGCACCCGGAACAGCCGCCGGTGCGTCACGTGCCGCCACCACCACTCCTCCACCCGAAAGAAGCCGGCGGCCAGCGCCTCCCTCACCACGACCCACCCCGCACCACATCGACGGCACTCCCCGCGTGCACCCGCAGCTCCGCCCCGCCCCGGAACCCCACCACGACCTCGGCCCGCCCGTCCGCCCGGTCCTCCCGAACGCCCACCACCTCCCGCACCCACCCGTCCCCGACCACCCGATCCCCCACCAGCACCCGCTGCACCCACACCCGGATCCGCACGCCGCCCCCCTCGTCGTCCCCGCCCTGTCCCGGCACGGCCACCAGAGCCCACACGGACTTGCCGACCCCGTCCCGCGGACTCACACCCCAGCGCCGGGCGAGAGCGGCGACGACGACGAGGCCGCGCCCGCCTTCACCGTGTGGGACCCCGGGCTCAGGGACCCGACCGTCCGCGTCCTCGACGGCGATCCGGACTCCGCCGGCCTCGCGGCGGAATCGGGTCACGATCTGCCCGCCCGCCGGTACGCGAGCGTGCACGACGGCATTCGTCAGCAGCTCCGAGAGCACCGTGGCGGCCGAGTCTTCGAGCGCCGCCATGCCCCATTCCGCCAACGTCTTGTGCAAGTGGGCACGGGCTCGGGCAACGCATCGAGGGTGTCGCTTCCAAACCAGCCGTACTTCGGGCTCGTTCCTGTCCAACGGCCTGCGTTCCATGGCGGTCAGCATCGTCGGGGCCGTTTGCCGCGGAAAGCCCGAGGTGATGACTCACCGTGGGTAACATCCTTGGATACAGGGCGGTGCCCACGCCCGCCGGCCTCGTCTCCGGAGCGCTGCCCATGCCCGAGTACGACCCACCCGCGGGTTTCCCCGCCCGGCTGCTCAACAGCGAGGACATGGAGGCGGCTTGCCGGGCCCGTGACTTCGCCACCGTCTTCCGGCTGGCGAAACGGGCCGGAATCCACCCGGCCCTCATCGGCCGCCGCTGTCTGCTGACACCGAGCCGGGTCGCGGAGATCCTCAAGGGACAGCGGAAGGTCGTGGACATCCAGGTCGTCGAACGCATCGCGGACGGCCTGCGCATCCCCGGCCTCATGCTGGGGCTGGCACCTCGCGCGTGGGAACAGGAGTTCACGGAAGGCGCGCGGCCGGCGCCGCCGGGTTCCACCGAGGCCGAGGCAGCCGACGAGTTCGCCCCCGCGCCCTCCGATTCGGCTTTAGCGGAGGAGACATGCGATCCCGCGTTCGTCGCGGACCTTGTGGCGAGTCAGCTGACGCAGCACTACCGGTGCGCCGACTTCTTCGGAGCCCGGCACACACTTCCGCCCGCCACCCACCAGATGCGTACGCTGGCCGGGTGCCTCGTGACCGCCACGGGCCCACGGCGAACGGCGCTCCTGCGTACGGCTTCCCGGATGGCCGAGTTCGTCGGCTGGCTCCACCAGGACCTCGGGCACCTGGCATCCGCCTCGTACTGGTCGGACCGGTCGATGGAGTGGGCTCAGGAGGCAGCCGACGACCACATGCAGGCTTACGTCCTCTTCCGCAAGAGCAACCAGGCAGCCATACGATCACAGGGCGCCAAGGTCGTATCCCTCGCTCGGGCAGCCCAGCGCCTCCCCGATCTGCCGCCACGGCTGAAGGCGCTGGCAGCTCAGCAGGAAGCGCAGGGCTACTCCCTCATGCGCAACTCACGGGCGGCGCACGCCAAGTTCGATGAGGCGCTGGCCCTCGCTTCGCAACCGGACGCCGGGCCGGCGTCGGGCGTCGACACGTCCTACTGCACGCCCGAGTACGTCGAAATCCAGCGCGCCACGTGCCGGTCGGGGCTGGGGGAGCCCGAGAAGGCCATCGCGGCATTCCAGGCCCAGTTGGCCGGACTTCCTCCGATCTACCGCAACGACCGTGGTGTCTACCTCGCCCGCCTGGCTCGCGCGTACACCTGCGCCGGTGAGCACGGGCAGGCGGTCGGCACGGCGACTCAAGCGCTGACCATCGCGTCACAGACCGGATCGGCCCGCACGATGGCGGAGCTCACCGCTGTCGCCGATGCCGTGCGCGCTCATTGCACCGATCAGGAGGTCTCGACGTTCCTTGCACGCTTCGAGACGATTTCGAATCGCCTTTCGACGGGACATGCCCAGCCCCAGCACGAAATGCTGGCCACATGGATGAGTTGATCACACAGGCCACCACTGCGGACGCACAGGCACATGGCGCCGGCGTGGCCGTACTTCCCGTCGGCAGCTTCGAACAGCACGGCCCCCACCTGCCGTTGGTCACGGACACCGCCATCGCCTGCCTGGTCGCCCGCCGCCTGGCCGACGACCACGGGCTGTTCCTGCTGCCGCCGATCACGATCTCCTGCTCCCACGAGCACGCGCACATGGCCGGCACCGTCAGCATCAGCGCCGGAACGCTGTACGCCATGGTGCACGACATCTGGCGGTCACTCGCCGCCTCCGGCGTCCCCGGCCTCCTCATCGTGAACGGGCACGGCGGCAACTACGTGCTCCAGAACGCCGTCCAGGAGATCAACACCACCGCCCCTCCCCGCGTCGCGCTCTTCCCGGTGTCCGAGGACCGTTCCCGGGCCCGGGCCGAAGCCGGGCTGGAGAGCAGCGGCGCGGAGGACATGCACGCCGGCGAGTTCGAGGTCTCCCTGCTGCTGCACGGCGCGCCGCACCTCGTCCGGGACGGCGTCGAAGGCGACGACCACGCGGCACCGAACCGCCCGCACCTGCTCACCCTCGGCATGGCGGGATACACGCCCAACGGCGTGATCGGCCGGCCGTCCCTCGCATCCGCCGCCAAGGGCAAGGCGCTCCTGGACAGCTTCTCGCGCTCGGCGCGGGCGCACTTGGACGTGATCGAAGGCGCCCGGCGATGACCGCCGCCACGAGTGGGCACGGCAACGAGCACGAGAAGCGCATGGCGCGCCCCCGGATGGCCGCCGGGGCGCTCTTCTTCGACGAGGGGGGCCGGGTGCTGCTGGTTCGTCCCTCCTGCAAGCCCGGTTGGTAGATTCCCGGTGGCTACGTGGAGACCGGCGAGTCGCCCCTCGACGTCTGCCGACGGGAAATAGCCGAGGAGTTGGGGGTCACGCCGCCCATCGGGCACCTCCTCGTCGCGGACGGGGCTCCGAGCCCCCGTCGAGGGCGACAAGGTCCTGTTCGTCTTCGACGGCGGCCCGCTGGACGAGCGGCAGCGCGCGGCCGTCCGCCCCGCGCCCGGCGAGCTGCCGGCGGCCCGCTTCCACCCGCGCGACGCCCTCGACACCCTGCTCGTCCCCCGGCTCGCCCCCCGCTCGCCCGCCGCTCGCCCGCCGCGTCCGCGAAGCCGTCGCCGCGTGCGACGCGGCCGGCTTCCGCTACCTGGAACACGGCGTTCCCGCCGCGCGGAGCAGGCCGACGCGCCGAGTCGATGGTCCGTGAGGACTACGTCCAAGGCCGCGGCCCGCCCGCGCCTCACGGCCGGTACGGGTACGGGGGACGACGGCATAGCGTGCTGCCAGGTCCAGACCGTCCGCGCAGGGGAGAGAACATGAGCACCGCCACACCGGTATCGCTGGTCACGGGCGCCAACCGGGGAATCGGCCGGGAGACCGCGCGTCAGCTGGCCGCGCTCGGCCACACCGTCCTGCTGTGCGCCCGCCGTCCGGAGGACGCCGAGCGGACCGTCGCCGAGCTGGCCCCCGGAGTGCCCGGCACGCTGCTGCCCCGTCGGCTGGACGTGACCGACGCCGACGGCGTCCGGGCCCTCGCCCGCGGCGTGGAGGAGGAGTTCGGGCGCCTCGACGTCCTCGTCAACAACGCCGCCGTCAACTACGACACCGCCCGACGCGCCGTCTCCACCGACCTCGACGAGGTCCGGCGCACCCTGGAGACCAACCTCTTCGGCGCCTGGCACACCGCGCAGGCGTTCCTGCCGCTGCTCCGCCGCTCGGCCCACCCCCGCCTGGTGAACGTCTCCAGCGAGTCCGGCTCCCTGGAGCACATGGCCGGCGGAACCCCGGCCTACGGGGTCTCGAAGGCGGCGCTCAACGCCCTCACCCGCAAGCTCGCCGACGAACTGCGCGCCGAGCGGATCCTGGTCAACGCCGTCTGCCCGGGGTGGATCGCCACCGACATGGGCGGCCCGGGCGGCGGACCCGTCGAGCAGGGCGCCGCCGGTGTCGTCTGGGCCGCCACCCTGCCCGACTCCGGCCCCACCGGCGGCTTCTTCCGGGACGGCGAACCCTTGGCCTGGTAGGCGCCGTTGGCGGGGCAGGCACCATGGCCCGGCAGGCACCGCGGCCCGGCAGGCACCGCGGCCCGGCGCCCCCGGGAGAACGGCGGGAGCCCCCGGCCCCGTCCGGCGAAAGCGGACGAAGGCCGGGGGCTCCCCCCGTCGGAACAGCGGGCGCGTCACGCCGCGCTCAGCACCGGCTCCTGCTCGCGCGGAAGCTCGCGCTCCGGCTCGCCCTCCAGCTTGGAGCCGTCGGCCGTGGCGTACGCCTCGCGGTCGAGGATGCCCTCGCGGGAGGCGACGATGATCGGGACGACGGACTGGCCGGCGACGTTGGTGGCGGTGCGGATCATGTCGACGATCGGGTCGATCGCGAGCAGCAGGCCCACGCCCGCCATCGGCAGGCCCAGCGTCGACAGGGTCAGGGTGAGCATCACCGTGGCGCCGGTCAGACCGGCGGTCGCGGCCGAGCCGATGACCGAGACGAACGCGATCAGCAGGTAGTCGCGGAGCTCCAGCGGCACGTCGAAGACCTGGGCCACGAAGATCGCGGCGATGGCCGGGTAGATCGAGGCGCAGCCGTCCATCTTCGTCGTCGAGCCGAACGGTACGGCGAACGACGTGTACTCCTTCGGCACGCCCAGCCGCTCGGTGACCCGCTGGGTGACCGGCATGGTGCCCACGGAGGAGCGGGAGACGAAGGCGAGCTGGATCGCGGGCCAGGCGCCCTTGAAGAACTGCAGCGGGTTGACCTTGGCGACCGTCGCGAGCAGCAGCGGGTAGACGCCGAAGAGGACGATGGCGCAGCCGACGTAGATGTCCGCGGTGAAGGTCGCGTACTTGCCGATCAGGTCCCAGCCGTACTTGTGGATGGCGTGACCGACGAGGCCGAGGCTGCCCAGCGGGGCGAGGCGGATGACCCACCACAGCACCTTCTGGAGGAGCTCGAGGACAGACTCGCTCAGGGTGAGCAGCGGGCGGGCCTTCTCGCCGACCTGGAGGACGGCGACACCGGCGACGGCGGCCATGAAGACGATCTGGAGCACGTTCAGCTGGGTGAACGGCGTGATGACGTCGGTCGGGACGATGCCGGTGAGGAAGTCGAGCCAGGAGCCCTTCTTCTTCGGGTCGCCGCCGTCGGCGGCGGTGAGGCCGGTGCCCTCGCCGGGGTTGGTGAGCAGGCCGATCGCCAGGCCGATGGAGACGGCGATCAGCGACGTGATCATGAACCAGAGGAGGGTCCGGGTCGCCAGCCGCGCGGCGTTCGAGACGTTCCGCAGGTTGGTGATCGAGACCAGGATGGCGAAGAAGACCAGCGGGGCCACCACGACCATGAGCAGCTGGACGAAGATGTCACCGATCTTGTCGAGCGTGGTCTTCAGCCAGGTGACGTCGCCGTAGCGCGCCGCCCAGCCGAGCAGGGCGCCGAGGACGAGGCCGAGCAGGATCTGCGCCCAGAACGGGACCTTGGGTATGCGGCCGAGGGCGGCGCGGGCCCCGGTGGGCGGGGTCGCGGAGGGAGCGGAGGAAGGGGGCGTCGATGACAACGGAAACTCCGGGGACAGGCGTGGGGGTGAAGAAGAGGGCGCGAGGCGCCGGGAGGTCCGTACGTACGGGATCTCCGGCCGCGTCGAGGTGATCGTCGGGAAAGCGATCAGCGGCGGCGACAGGCCGCGGACAGACAGCGGCAAAGATCGACGTGCAGGCGCGCCACGAGGCCGGGGCCCGTGGGGATTCGGTGCGCTGCTGCTGTCTTCATGTCGACACGTTAACACTGCGACTTTGAGAAACCCAAAGGAATTCTTTGGGATGCGAGCGCCGCGCAGCCCGAAGAGGCTCGTAGCGGCACGAAAAAGCGCCGCGCGTCGCGCCACCGGGCGGTTGCCCGGCGGCGCGACGGCGGCGCGATGTGACGAAAACTACCCTCGGCGGCTAAAGGTGCCCTTCACCCAAGCCATCCGGATGTGTCCGGGTTACACCCGGTCTTCCTGCCCGGCGTTCGCCTGCAGCCGCTCCCGCGTCCGCTCGACGCGCTCGGCCACCTGCATGGCCATGGCGTCCCGCTGCTTGCGGAGCAGCACCCAGCTCAGCGGCGCGGAGATGACCAGGGCCAGCAGGATCATCCAGATGAAGTTGGAGTTGTTCGCCCCGAGCGGGATGGCGCGGAGGTAGCAGAGCACCCACACGACGGCGAAGGAGGCCACGAGCAGGCCGAATCGCAGAGCGGTGTAACGGAGCGAGGCGTACTTCTGGCTACTCACGGGACGGACCTTCTTCTCAACGGCAGCCGAAAGGGTCCCTACCAGTCAAGCACGAGGGGGAGTGGATCAATCCAGAGGGAGCCACATCAGCCCGGATCGAGTCCCCCTCGGCCCAGCGGAAGCCACGACTCAGTCCAGCGGAAGCCACAACTCAGCCCAGCGGAAGCCACATCTGCACGTCGTCGCGGTAGTCGTCCGCGGACAGCCGCAGCCCGCCCGGCACCCGCCCGACCTCCTTGAACCCGAGCCGCCCGTAGAACTCCTCCAGCCCCATGCCGCCGCGCACCTCCAGCCGCAGCGCCTCCAGACCGGCCTCGCGCGCCATCTCCACCGTCTCCCGCATCAGCCGGAGCCCGTGGCCGCCGCCCTGCAGCGCGGGATCGAGCATGACCAGGACGACCATGGCCCAGTGCCGCATCTTGAAGTCGGTGTGGAGCCGGAGGAACGTCGTCCCGACGAGGCGCCCCCCGGCTTCGTACGCGCCGAGCATCCGGTGCTCCCCGGCGGCCACCCGCGCGACCTGCGCCTCGGTCGCCGCGCGCACCTCGTCCTCCGTCACCGACGGCACGAAGCCGACCGAGCCGCCGGCCCGCGACACGTCGTACCAGAGGCGGGCGAACTCGTCCCGGAGCCCGGGGGTCAGCTGCGGATCACGCTGGAACGTAAGAGCCATGGAACCGATGCAACCATTACCTACCTCCGGCACGCAAGAGAGAAGCCCTGGTGAGACGACCGCCTCACCAGGGCTTCCCAGGCAACCCGAAAGATTCAGACCCGCATCGGCTGCGGCGACTCCCGCCGGCCCGCGTCCGGACCGTCGTACTCCCGGATGACCTCGTACCGTGTGTTCCGCTCCGCCGGGCGGAAGCCCGCGTCGCGGATCAGCTCCAGCAGGTCGTCGCGGGTCAGCTTGCTCGGCGTGCCGTAGTTGTCCGCGTCGTGCGTGATCTTGTACTCGACGACCGAGCCGTCCATGTCGTCGGCGCCGTGCTGGAGGGCGAGTTGCGCGGTCTGGAGGCCGTGCATCACCCAGAAGACCTTGACGTGCGGGACGTTGTCGAAGAGCAGCCGGGAGACCGCGAACGTCTTCAGCGCCTCGGCGCCGGTGGCCATGGAGGTCCGCGCCTGGAGCCGGTTGCGGATCTTGCCGTCTTTCATGTCCACGAAGTCGTGCTGGTAGCGCAGCGGGATGAAGACCTGGAAACCGCCGGTCTCGTCCTGGAGCTCGCGCAGCCGCAGCACGTGGTCCACGCGGTGGCGCGGCTCCTCGATGTGCCCGTAGAGCATCGTGCTCGGGCCCTTGAGGCCCTTCTCGTGCGCGAGCCGGTGGATGCGCGACCAGTCCTCCCAGTGGGTCTCGTGGTCGACGATGTGCTGCCGGACCTCCCAGTCGAAGATCTCCGCGCCGCCGCCGGTCAGCGACTCCAGACCGGCGTCGATCAGCTCGTCGAGGATCTCGGAGGCCGGCATGCCGGAGATCTTCTCGAAGTGGTGGATCTCGGTGGCGGTGAACGCCTTCAGGGAGACCTGCGGCAGCGCCTCCTTGAGCGCCTTCAGCGACCGCGGGTAGTACCGCCACGGGAGGGTGGGGTGCAGGCCGTTGACGATGTGCAGCTCGGTGAGGTGGTCGTTCTCCATCGCCTTGGCGAGGCGGACGGCCTCCTCGATGCGCATGGTGTACGCGTCCTTCTCGCCCGGCTTGCGCTGGAACGAGCAGTACGCACACGAGGCCGTGCACACGTTCGTCATGTTGAGGTGGCGGTTGACGTTGAAGAGGACCGTGTCGCCGTTCTTCCGCGTCCGCACCTCGTGGGCCAGACCGCCGAGCCAGGCGAGGTCGTCGGACTCGTAGAGGGCGATGCCGTCCTCGCGGGTCAGCCGCTCACCGGCGCGCACCTTCTGCTCCAGCTCGCGCTTGAGTCCCGCGTCCATGCGATCGCCTCTCTGGTATGTCCGGAGTACGTCCGGTTTCCTCCGCCTGGCCCGGTCGAGCCTACTCCCCCGGGCGGGCGCGCCTTCAGACGCCCTCGTCCCCGTTCCGCGACCCGTCAGATGTCCTCGGGCAGCTCGCCCACCCGGTTCTCCCACTTGGTGGAGAGCACGATCGTGGTGCGGGTGCGGCTCACGCCCTTGGTCCCGGACAGCCGGCGGATGGTGCGCTCCAGGCCGTCCACGTCGCCGACGCGCACCTTGAGCATGTACGAGTCGTCGCCGGCGATGAACCAGCAGTCCTCGATCTCCTCCAGGTCGCGCAGCCGCTGCGCCACGTCCTCGTGGTCGGCGGCGTCGGAGAGCTGGATGCCGATCAGGGCCGTGACGCCCAGGCCCAGCGACGCGGCGTTGACGGTCGCGCGGTAGCCGGTGATCACGCCGGCCGCCTCCAGACGGTTGATCCGGTCCGTGACGCTCGGGCCGGACAGTCCGACGAGCCGGCCCAGTTCCGCGTACGAGGCCCGCCCGTTCTCCCGGAGGGCCTGGATGAGCTGCCTGTCCACCGCGTCCATGGCTGGAACCTTTCAATAATCAGCGAACTTGCCGTCTTGCATGTAGAATCTAAGGCATTGAAGGGCTGACGCCCCGAAAATCTTTCACCGAACGCTCACGGCACCAACGATCCTTCAGGAGTGAACCCCGTGTACACGATCGAGATGGCCTACGCCCGCATGCGCGAGCTGCAGGACCTGGCCAACCGCTCGCGTGCCCACCAGTCCGTCACCGCCGCCCGCCGCGCCGAGGCCGCAGGGGCCCGCGCCGCGCGCGCCACGAAGAAGCGCTAACTCCCCTCCGGGGCGCGGCCTCCGCCGAGCTCTCCCTTCCACCGGCGGTAGTACCGGTGCGGCACGTCCGCCGCGTCCAGTACCCGCCCGGCGACGAAGTCCACGAGATCCTGGATGTGCGTCGCCCCCGCGTAGAACGCCGGAGAGGCGGGCAGCACGATCGCGCCCGCCTCGTCGAGCGCCACCAGCTGCCGCAGCGTCTGACCGCTCAGCGGCGTCTCCCGCACCGCGACCACCAGCGGCCGTCGCTCCTTGAGCGTCACGCTCGCGACGCGCTGCAGCAGGTCCTTGGACAGCCCCAGCGCCACACCCGCCACACAGGCCGTGCTCGCCGGGACGATCAGCATCCCCTTCACCGGGTACGAGCCCGACGACGGCCCCGCGGCCAGGTCGCCGGCGGCCCAGTGGCGCACCCGCGCCAGGTCCTCGTCGCCCACCTCGAAGGTCCCCGACTTCCCGTCGGCTCCCAGCGACAGCCACTGCCGCAGGTCGTCGCGCCAGTGCGCGTCCCGGAACGAGATCCCGGTCTCGTCCAGCAGCGTCAGCCGCGAGGCGCGGCTGACCACCAGGTCCACGTCCTCCCCCGCGGCCAGCAGCCCGCGCACCACGGCCGCCGCGTACGGCGTCCCGGACGCACCGGAAACCCCGACCACCCAGGGCCGGCGCTCGGATCGTTGCGTTGCGTGTTCGTACGGCTCCACGCCCCCGAGCCTAGTCGGCCGGGGCGCGGGGGCTCCGTCGGGCGGGGGTCAGCCGCCGAGGTCCACCGGGAGCCCGGAGGTATCGAAGCTCAGGGGGCCGATGGACGACTCGACCGTGACCGTCTTGCCATAGGGAACGGTGTCCCGGCCGAGGTAGCCATCCGGGCCTGGGTTCCAGAGGGTGAGGCAGTGCCCCTGGTACGGGTCGAAGACGAGGTAATTGGCGATACCCGCCCTGGCGTAGGCGCGGTCCTTGACCCGGTAGTCGTTGCGGACGCTGGACGGAGAGACCACCTCGACGGCCAACTCGATCAGGTCCGCCGGGTAGGAGCCGAGGTTCCGCGTCTCCTCCGCCGCGGGGATGACCGCCAGGTCCGGGCAGAACTCGTCGTCCTCTGAGAACACAAAGGCCACGTCCTCGACGACGTCCCACTCCCCCGCCAGTTGGGACTCCAGCATGGGACCGAGACGACGCATGGTCTTGCCATGGATCGGCTTGACCGGACTCATCATGATGGCGCCCCCGACGATTTCACCCTTGTAGCCCTCAAGCTGGCTCTCCAGCTTGGTGAGCTTCGAGTGCAGGCGGTCGAGCTCCGAGATGGCCACGACAGTCTCCCTTCCCTGCCCCGATAGTAGGAGGAACCGTAGCTACACCCCCAGCCCCCGCACCCCCAGATCCAGCAGCGCGCACACGAACAGGGCAATCCCGATGAAGCCGTTGACCGTGAAGAAGGCGCGGTTCAGGCGGGAGAGGTCGTGCGGGCGGACGATCGAGTGCTCGTAGAGGAAGGCCGCGGCGACGATCAGCAGGCCGGTCCAGAAGAAGGCGCCCGCGTGGGTGGCGACCCCGTACCAGGCCAGCAGGGCGGTGGTGATCACGTGGCAGACGCGGGAGCCGTACAGCGCGGCCGGGATGCCGAAGCGGGCGGGGGTCGATTTCACGCCATGCGCGCGGTCGGCGGCGACGTCCTGGCAGGCGAAGATCAGGTCGAAACCGCCGATCCAGACGCCGACCGCGAGCCCCAGGATCACCGCGTCCCACGACCAGGAGCCGGTCACCGCCAGCCAGGCGCCGACCGGGCCCATGGCCTGCGCCAGGCCCAGGATCGCGTGCGGGAAGTCGGTGAACCGTTTCCCGTACGGGTAGACCACCATCGGGATGACCGCGATCGGGGCCAGCGCCAGGCACAGCATGTTCAGCAGGCCCGCGGCGCCGAGGAAGACGACGACGGCCACCAGCGCGCCCGTCCACGCCGAGCGGACGGAGACCGCGCCGGTGACGAGCTCGCGGTTGGCGGTGCGCGGGTTCCGGGCGTCGATCTCGCGGTCGATGATCCGGTTGCAGGCCATCGCGAAGGTGCGCAGCCCGACCATCGCCACGGTGACCAGGAAGAGCTTCCACCAGTGGACGCGCCCGTCCTCCTGGAACATCGCCGTGAACGCGGCGATGTACGCGAAGGGCAGCGCGAACACCGAGTGCTCTATCAGCACCAGGCGCAGGAAGGCCCGCGTCCGCCCCGGCTGCGGGACGGCGGCGGCGGAGGCGCTCACAGCCCGTACTCCTTCCAGCGCTTCGTCACCCGGTCGGCGGTCTCGGGGTCCGACTCCACCATCGACGGCCAGCCGCCGTCCCGCGTGTAGCCCTCCTCGGGCCACTTCGCGGTGGCGTCGATGCCCGCCTTGCCGCCCCAGAACTGCTGGTACGACGCGTGGTCGAGGTGGTCGACCGGGCCCTCGACGACGGTGAGGTCGCGTGCGTAGTCGACGTTGCCGAACGCGCGCCAGGACACCTCGTGCAGGTCGTGGACGTCGCAGTCCTTGTCCACGACCACGATCAGCTTGGTCAGCGACATCATGTGCGCGCCCCAGACCGCGTGCATGACCTTCTGCGCGTGCTTCGGGTACTTCTTGTCGATCGAGACGATCGCGCAGTTGTGGAACCCGCCGGACTCCGGCAGGTGGTAGTCGACGATGTCCGGGATGATGATCTTGAGCAGGGGCAGGAAGAAACGCTCCGTCGCCCGCCCCAGCGGCCCGTCCTCCGTCGGCGGCCGGCCGACGACGATCGACTGGAGCAGCGGGCGCCGCCGCATGGTGACGCAGTCGATGGTCAGCGCGGGGAACGGCTCCTGCGGCGTGTAGAAGCCGGTGTGGTCGCCGAACGGACCCTCCGGGAGCATCTTCCCGGGCTCCAGCCAGCCCTCCAGCACCACCTCGGCCGCGGCCGGCACCTGGAGCGGGACGGTCTTGCAGTCGACCATGTCGATCCGCTTGCCCTGCACGAAGCCGGCGAACAGGTACTCGTCGATGTCGGCCGGCAGCGGCGCGGTGGACGCGTACGTCACGGCGGGCGGGCAGCCGAAGGCGATGGCCACCGGCAGCCGCTCCCCGCGCCGGGCGGCGACCTGGTAGTGGTTCCGGCTGTCCTTGTGGATCTGCCAGTGCATCCCGATGGTGCGCTTGTCGTGGCGCTGGAGCCGGTAGAGGCCGAGGTTGCGGACGCCGGTCTCGGGGTCCTTGGTGTGGGTGAGCCCCAGGTTGAAGAAGGAGCCGCCGTCCTCGGGCCAGGTGAAGAGCGCCGGCAGCGCGTCGAGGTCGACGTCGTCCCCGGTGAGCACCACTTCCTGGACCGGCGCGTCCCCGGGCTTCACCTTGCGCGGCGGCACGTGCGCCATCGCGCCCAGCTTGCCGAACGCCTCCCGGATCCCGACGAAGCCCTGCGGAAGCTCGGGCTTGAGCAGCCCGCCGATCTTCTCGCCGATCTCGTCGTAGGACTTCAGGCCGAGCGACTTGAACAGCCGCCGGTCCGTCCCGAAGACGTTCATCGCCAGCGGCATCGCCGAGCCCTTGACGTTCTCGAAGAGCAGCGCCGGGCCGCCGGCCTTGTTCACCCGGTCGACGATCTCGCCGACTTCCAGATGGGGGTCGACTTCGGCCTTGACGCGCTTGAGGTCGCCGTCGCGTTCGAGCGCTCTGAGGAACGAGCGGAGATCGTCATAAGCCATGCGTTCCAGTATCGAGCACGGACTACCCTGGGCTTGTCACGGGGCCGCGGTACGGCCCCACCGCCACGTCCAGGGGGGCCTTCGGCCAATGCTCAGGTATCTGCCGTTCCTGCTGGTCCTGGCGCTGTGGATCTACGCCTTCATCGACTGCCTGAACACGCCCGAGGAAGAGGTCCGCAAGCTGCCGAAGACCGCGTGGGTGATCATCATCCTGCTCTTCGGCGAGGTGCTCCTGGGGCCGATCGCATGGATCGCCGTGGGCCGGCCGCGCGCTTCGGCGGGCCCGGGCGGCGGCCGGCGCGGCGGCGCCGCCGGGTCCGGTGCGGGCGGCGGGGGCCGCTGGGTGGCGCCGGACGACAACCCCGAGTTCCTGCGCTCGCTGGACAAGGACCAGCGACCGCGCGGGGAGGGCGAGGACCGGGACTGAGCGGGGGCACCGGCCCGGGACCGCGTGCGAGCCCACCCCGTTCGGCGGTCCGGGCGTCCGCCCATCGGCCCAGCCGCCGATCCCTCGATCGGGTAATACGATCTACATACCAAACCCCCGGCGCCCCTCAACTCCCCTTCCTTCACGGCCAATTGCCGAGCAATTCACCCGCACCCCCCTGCCTCCCACACTCCCGGCCCGGGAGAGTCGCAACGGCCACACTGTGGCCTGACCGCGACCCCAGGGAGGGTGCCATGCCCGCGATGATGAGCAGACGAAGACTCCTCGGCTCCGCCGCGGCCGGAGCCGGCGCCGCCGCGCTCTCACTGCTGCCGCCCAGCGTCCAGCGCGCGGTGGCGGCCGGACCGCCGCGCCGCGCCTCGCTGGACGACGTCGAGCACGTGGTCATGCTGATGCAGGAGAACCGCTCCTTCGACCACTACTTCGGCACCCTCAAGGGCGTCCGCGGCTTCGCCGACCCCAAGGCCCTGCGGCTCTCAACCGGCCGCAGCGTCTTCCACCAGCCCGACCCCGAGAACCCCAAGGGCTACCTACTCCCCTTCCACCTCGACACGCACAAGAGCAGCGCCCAGGCCATCCCGTCCACCAGTCACGCCTGGTCCGTGCAGCACGAGGCGTGGAACGGCGGGAAGATGGACCACTGGCTGCCCGCGCACCGCAAGGCGGACGGGAAGAACGGCCCGTACGTGATGGGCTACCACACCCGCGAGGACATCCCGTTCCAGTTCGCCCTCGCCGAGTCCTTCACCATCTGCGACAACTACTTCTGCTCGGTCTTCGGCCCCACCTGGCCCAACCGTCTCTACTGGATGACGGGCACCATCGACCCCGGCGGCACCAAGGGCGGCCCGGTCATCAGCAACAAGATGCCGTCCCCCTACCGCTGGACCACCTACGCCGAGCGCCTCCAGGCCGCCGGCGTCAGCTGGCGGGTCTACCAGCAGCAGGACAACTACGGCTGCAACATGCTGGAGTGGTTCCAGCGGTTCCGCGACGCGAAGCCCGGCGACCCGCTGTACGAGCGCGGGATGCGCCGGCAGTCCGAGGGGACGTTCGAGGACGACGCCCGCAACGACCGGCTGCCGACCGTCTCGTGGATCATCCCCACCGGCCCGCAGTCCGAGCACCCGCACTTCATGCCGGCCGCCGGCGCGGACTTCGTCGCGAAGAAGATCGAGGCCATCGCGGACAACCCCGACGTCTGGGCGAAGACCGTCTTCATCCTCAACTACGACGAGAACGACGGCCTGTTCGACCACGTCCCGCCGCCGGTGCCGCCGAAGGGCACCAAGGACGAGTTCGTCCAGGGCCTGCCCATCGGCGGCGGCTTCCGCGTCCCCTGCCTGATCGTGTCGCCGTGGACGGTGGGCGGCTGGGCGGCGGGCGAGGCATTCGACCACACCTCGTCGCTGCGCTTCCTGGAGCGGCTGACGGGCGTCCGGGAGCCCAACATCAGCGCCTGGCGCCGCCGCACCTTCGGCGACCTGACCTCGGCGTTCGGCTTCGACACCCCCGCCTCACGGGCGCCGCGGCTGCCGCGTGACACGGCGAAGCGGCTGGAGGAGGCGGAGTGGGACGTCGCCCACCTGCCGAAGCCGGCCCTGCCGGGAGCGACGCAGCAGGTCCCGGTGCAGGAGAAGGGGACGCGGCCCCGCCGCTGAGCCCGCGCCGGGGCCTGCCGCACGTCAGGCCCCGGCACCCGGCAGCCGCACGGACAGCGCGTGGCGGAACTCGTCGCGCGGGTCCCAGCGCGCCTTGACCCGCTGGAGACGGGGATAGTGCCGCTTGTGGTACAGCGCGTGCCACGGCGTCCCGGACGTGTTGAGGGCCGGGTCGGCGAGGTCCGCGTCCGGGTAGTTGACGAACGAGCCGTCACTGACCGCGCCGGGCACGGGAACCCCGCCGGTGTCGGCGTACACGGCACGGTAGAGGTCCCGCACCCATCGCAGGGCGGGCCCGGCCCCGTCCGGGTCCTCCCAGCCGCCGAGGTAGATCGCCTTGAGGACGGAGTCCCGCTGCGCGACGGCCGTCGCCTCGGCCGGCACCGCGTTGACCTGCCCGCCGTAGGAGACCAGCCACACCGTGCCGTCGACCTCCTCGCCCCGCCGGCCCGACAGGTGCTCGTACAGGACGCCCGCCTGCCGTTCCGTGCAGCGCCGCCGCAGGTAGCCGGCCTTGGCCTTGAAGAACGCCGGCTCGCTCTCCTGGACGGCGGCGGCCGCCTGGAGCCAGGTCCGGCTCCGCCCGGACCGCGCGGGCCGCGCCCTGACCCCCTGGCCGACCTCCGCCACGTACGCGTCGGCCAGCCGCCGCGCACCCGCGTCCGCGGAGTCCACCTGGCCCATCAGGTCGACCGTTCCTGCCCTGCGGCTGTTGAGCATCAGGACGCTGAACAGCCCGGCGTAGGGGGAGCCGGGCGCGCTGTTGCGCTCGTGCCAGCCGCCGTGGTTGTCCACCAGGCGGGTGAACGACCGCCGGTCGAGGTCCTTCCAGGACCAGGAGGCGCGGAAGGAGTACACGGACTCCGGCGCCCGGGGGAGCAGCCGCGCCGGATCGGAACCCGTCGCGCCGGGGGACCGGAACCAGTAGCGGGTGACGACGCCGAAGGTGCCGCCCCCGCCGCCCGTGTGCGCCCACCACAGGTCACGGTGGGGATCACCGGGCTCCCGCGTGGCCACCACGGCGCGCGCCCTGCCCCGCGCGTCGACGACCACGACCTCCACGCCGTACAGGTGGTCCACGGACAGGCCGTGCCGGCGCGACAGGGCGCCGTAGCCGCCGCCCAGGATGTGGCCGCCGGCCCCGACCTCCGCCGTCGCACCCGCCGGGACGGTCACCCCCCAGCCCAGGAACAGCCGCCGGTACACCTCGCCCAGCAGCGCCCCCGGCTCCACCACGAACGCCCGCCGCCGCGCGTCGTAGGAGACGGAGTTCATGGGCGAGAGGTCGATGAGCGCCTTGACCGACGGGCCGTCGACGAAGTCCTCGAAGCAGTGCCCCCCGCTCCGTACGGCGATCCTCCGCCCCTCGTCCACCGCCCGCTGCACGGCGTCGACCGCGTCCCGGGTCGAGGCCGCGAGGCGTACGTGGTCGGGGGCGCCCACGAACCGCGCGTTGCGGCCGCGGCGGGTCAGGGACGCGTACCGCGTGTCACCCGGAACGATCGCCGCCGGACCGATGGCCGACGGGCCCTGGCCGCCGGCGCGCACGGCGGCTGCCGACGCGCCGCCCGGCGCGCCCAGCCCCGCGGCCGCCCCTCCGAGCGCGGCCGCTCCCCCGAGAACGCCGCGTCGTGTCACGTCTGCCATCGCCCACCCCTCCGGTCGCCGGCGCCGGACGGCCGTCCTCGCCTCCCGGTCCACGATCGACGACGCGAGGGCGCGGGACATCGTGCGCGGTGACCGCGTCCCGTCCGCCGAAGGAGGTACGGCGCCCCCTCCTCCGGAAGGATGTCCCGCGGGCGTCCTACGGGAGCTCCCGCTTCCCCTTCTCGTACTCGCCCCGGAGCTCCCGCCACCGGTCGAGCCGCCAGGCCGCCCAGTCCGCCGGGTGCCCGGCGAGCGACTGCATCAGGTACTCGAAGTGGTGGTGCCAGCCGGCCAGGCAGTCCAGCCGCTGGTCGTCCGTCCCCGGCATCTCGTTGGTGAAGTGCAGCAGCGTCCCGCCGACGCTGACCGGCGCCTTCTCCAGCTCGAACCGGATGCGGCCGTGGATCTCGACGGTGTACTCGGCGAGGCTCTCCGGCTCCCAGGCGGTCACCCGGCCCGGCGCGACGGTGGCGTTGCCCTCCAAGTCGGTGTTCAGCCACCGCAGGGTGATCGCCCCGCCCTCCCGCCGCTCGAACGGCTCGGCGGCGGCCAGCCAGGTCGGCAGCCCTTCCGGCGTCGCGACGGCCGCCCACACCCGCTCCCGGGGGTACGGGAGCGACAGCTCGTAGCAGAGCGTGTGAACGTCACCGTGGGTCTCCGAGGCCCCGTAGGGGGACGGCATCTCCATGCCTCCAGCACACCACAGCGGGGCCGGGCCCGCGCGTCAGTCGCGCGGCCAGGCAGACGTGTCGATCATGATGCCAGAGACCGGGAGCGCGAACTTCTCACCGAAGGTGTGGCTCGTCTCATCGGTGTACACGCCGTCGCGCGGAGCGTGGAAGACGTGCACGACACCGGTCTTCGGATCGGCGATGAGGTACGTCGGGATGCCCGCGGCGGCGTAGACCTTCAGCTTGGCGTCGTAGTCGTCGCGCCGGCTGCCCTTGGAGACGACCTCGGCGACGAACTCGATGTCCCGGTAGTCGTGGAGTCCGTTGTCGTCCTCTTCCGCGCCGTCCCGCACAAGGGCGATGTCGGGGGCGTAGCCGTTGAGGGTCCCCGGGAAGTCGATACGAACGGCCCAAAGGATGTTGGCATCCACTCCGAGAGCGGCTTCCAAGGCCCGATTCAACCCTCGAATGATCGCCGCGTGCACCTTGCGCTGCGGATTCAGAACGATCTCCCCCTCGATGATCTCCGCCCGATACCCCGCAGGCACATTCATGGCCTCGATGAGGGCGAACATCTCATCCAGCTCGGCCGAGTCCTCAACGGTCACCATCGGCACCTCCCCGTCTGAAATCCGAGTCTAGGAACGCACTCCGTCTCTCGCCCTCGCACAAAGGCCCGCTCCCCCCGAAAGAGGGAGCGGGCCCGTGTGGGTGACGCGCGGCGGGTGCCGGTGCCGGTCAGACGCCCGAGTAGGAGTGCTTGCCGCCGAAGAGGAAGTTCACCCCGTAGTAATTGAAGATGTAGCAGGCGAACGCGGCCAGGGCGAGGTAGGCGGCCTTGCGGCCCTTCCAGCCGGCGGTGGCGCGGGCGTGCAGGTAGGACGCGTAGGCGACCCAGGTGATGAAGGACCAGACCTCCTTGGGGTCCCAGCCCCAGTAGCGGCCCCAGGCCGCCTCGGCCCAGATCGCGCCCGCGATGATCGTGAACGTCCACAGCGGGAAGACGGTGGCGTTGATCCGGTAGCCGAACTTGTCGAGCGTGGCGGCGGACGGCATGCGGCTCAGCATGTTGTCCCAGGCCATGTGGAGGCGGACGCCCAGGCGGAGGCCCAGGCCGGCGTCCTTCGGCAGGCCCTTGAGCTTCTTCTCCAGGACGCCCGGGCCGGTCTTGCCGGCCGCCAGGCGGATCTCGTAGCCGTCACGGAAGCGGTAGAAGAGGGTGGAGACGGCACCGACGTACAGCGAGGCGCCGGAGATGATCGCGCAGGAGACGTGGATCCACAGCCAGGGCGAGCGCAGTGCGGGCACCAGCTGGTCGCTGGATGTGTAGAGCACGCTGATGGCCAGACCCAGGTCGAGCAGGATCGTGGTGACCAGCGGCAGGCCCAGCCAGCGGATGTTCTTCTTGGCGAGGAGCAGGCCGAGGTAGACGGCGACGGCGACCATGCCGAACGTCGTCGAGAACTCGTACATGTTACCCCACGGCGCCCGCCGCACCGACAGGGCGCGGGTGAGCACCCCGCCCGCGTGCAGCGCGAACGCCAGCACCGTCAGCGAGATCGCGATGCGGCCGTAGAGGTCGCCCTTCTCGCTGCCGCCGGCCGCGCCGGGGCCGTCGGGGACGTCCTCGCGGGTGCCGGGGGCCGACCGGGTGACGACCTTGGGCCGCTCCAGGACCGCCGTACCGCCCGCCTTGCGGACGGTGACCGCGACGGCCGGGCGGGCCTCGGCCGTGATCGCGGCGGCGGTACGGCCGACGGCGCTGCGGCTGCCGAAGACCCACTCGGTGATGTGTGCGAGGAAGGCGAGGGTGTAGACGGCCATCGCCGAGTAGATCAGCACATTGCTGGTATGGGCCATGTTCTCGTTGGCCGCGGCAGCGATGTTCACGCGCGCGCTCCTTCGGAGGAATCTGTGGGTTCAGCGGGTCGGGTGGGTTCTTCGGCGGTCGCGTCGGCGTTCGCTTCGGCGGGCTTCTCCACGGCCCTTTCCTCGGCTGTCTCCACGGCCTTCTTCTCGCCGGCCTGATCGCCGGTCTTTTCGGCGGGCTTTTCGGCGGTCTTTTCGGCGGGCTGATCGCCGGCCTGATCGCCGGGCTTCCCGGCAGGCTTCTCGCCGGCCTCTTCTGCGGGCTTCCCGTCGGGCTCCCCCGCCACCGCCGGCGCCGCGCCCTGCAGCGCGACCGCCAGCTCGTACAGCTCCTCCGGCACCTTCGCCGACTCGCTGCGCCCGAGCCCGGCCAGCTCGACGACCGTCCGCCCGTCCGCACCGCGCACGGCCCGCACCCACACCCGGCGGCGCTGGATGAACAGCGACGCGGACACGCCGATCAGCGCCGCGACGGCACCGGCCAGCGCCGGCATGTCGCCGGGCTTGTGCGAGATCTGGAAGGTCGCCCAGGTGCTGATGCCGTCGAACTTCAGCGAGCCCGCGCCGTCCGGCAGCGTCATCGTCTCGCCGGGCTTCAGCGCCCGCGCGAAGTTCCGGTCGCCTTCCTTGAACTGCTTCATGTTCCGCGTGTCGAGCTTGTAGACGCTCTGCGGCAGGCCGGAGTCGATGCCCAGGTCACCGTGGTAGGCGGTGAGGACCAGCACCGGGTTGTCCAGCGCCGGGAAGACCGACGCCATGCTGCCGGTGCGCAGGTCCAGCGTGGGGACGAAGTTGCCCCGGAAGCCGATCTGGCCCTTCTTGCCGTTCTTGTCCCAGTAGTCGGGGACCTTGATGACGGTGGTCTCGGTGATGTTGTTGTCCAGCGGCAGCGAGGCCACCGCGCCCTGGTAGACCACGTTGCCCTGGCCGTCGCGGACGGTCACGCGGGGTGCGTAGCCGTGCCCCTGCAGGTAGACCTTGGAACCGCCGACCTCCAGCGGTTCGTTCACCTTGATCGTGGTGTCGCGGGGCGTGCCGTCCGCGCCCTCCCAGTAGCTGATGTGCGCCCGGTAGTCGCGCGGGGTGCCCTTCTGCGGGCCCGTGCGCTCGTACGTCCCGGTGAAGCCCTTGAGCCCGAAGCCGAACGGGGGCAGGTCGTCGGTGTCGAACAGCGAGCCCGACTTGAAGTCGTCGTACTGGGTGAGCGTGTTCGAGAACTTGTCGCCCTCGACGACGAGCTTGCCGCCCTCGTACTTCCACAGCTGTGCGGACGCGAACGCCACCAGCATCACGATCAGCGAGACGTGGAAGAGGAGGTTGCCCGCCTCGCGCAGGTAGCCCTTCTCGGAGGCGACCGAGTCGTCCGCCGCGACCGTGCGGAACCGCTTGCGGCGCAGCAGCCGCCGGGCCTCGGCGAGCACCTCGTCGGGATCGGCGTCGGTGCGCCAGGTGGTGTAGGCGGGCAGCCGGGTGAGGTGGCGCGGCGCCTTCGGCGGCCGGCCGCGCAGCTGGCCGACGAACTGCCAGGTGCGCGGGACGATGCAGCCGATCAGCGAGACGAACAGCAGGATGTAGATCGCGGAGAACCACACCGAGCTGTAGACGTGGAAGAGCTGGAGCTTCTCGTAGAGAGGCGTCAGCGTCTTGTGCGCTTCCTTCCACGTGTCGGCCTTCACCGAGTCGACGCTGGTCTGCGGGATCAGCGAGCCTGGGATGGTCGCGAGGGAGAGCAGGAGCAGCAGGATCAGCGCGACCCGCATCGAGGTCAGCTGCCGCCAGAACCAGCGCAGCCAGCCGATGACCTCCCGTCCGGTCCAGGCGAGCGCGCCCGCCACGCCCGGCCGCCGGACGCCGCCGAACGAGCCCGGCACCGCCTGGCCCCGCTCCCCGGTCTCCTCGACCGGGGCGGTGGACAGCCGGGCGCCCGCGGCGGCGTCGTCCTGCGCCTCGGTGGTGGTGCTATCGGTCTTGGCCATGGTTCAGATCCCGGGTTGGTACTTGTTCGACCACGTCTGCAGGTCCTGGATGAGGTAGTCCCACACTCCCGTCACCAGGAGGACGCCGACCAGGACGAGCATGCCGCCGCCGATCCGCATGACCCATGCGTAGTGCTTCTTGATCCAGCCGAAGGCGCCGAGCGCCCGGCGGAAGGCGAGGGCGGTGAGGATGAACGGCAGGCCGAGCCCGACGCAGTAGGCGAGCGTCAGCACCGTGCCCCGGCCCGGGCTGGCCTCCTTGAACGACAGGGCCTGGACGGCGGCCAGCGTGGGCCCGATGCACGGGGTCCAGCCGACGCCGAAGCCTATGCCCAGCAGCGGCGCCCCGAGCAGTCCCATCGTCGGTTTCACGTGGAACCTGAACTCGCGCTGACCGAATCGGTTCAGCAGACCCGTGAAGAGCAGCCCCAGGACGATCATGACGGCGCCCAGGACGATGGAGATCGTCCTCTCGTGCTCCTTGAGGGTGTTCCCGAAGTACCCGAAGGCCGCCCCGAAGGAGACGAGGACGGCACTGAAGCCCAGGACGAACAGGGAGGAGCCCAGCAGCATCCGGCCCCGGCGCGTCTCCGCCAGGTCCGCGCCGCCGACCCCCGTCACGTACGACAGGTAGCCCGGCACCAGGGGCAGCACGCACGGCGAGAAGAACGACACCAGGCCGCCGAGCACCGCCACGGGCAGGGCCAGCAGCAGCGCTCCGGAGAGGATGGTGTGGTTCATGCCGTCACCGGAGGCGGCGAGGACGGTCGACGCGACGTACACGGCGTCACTTCTCCGCGACCAGCTGGTCGAGCGTCTCGTTCAGCTCGTCCTGGCCCAGCGGCTTGAGCGCCCGGCCCGCGATCTTCCCGTTCCGGTCGATGAAGACGGTGGAGGGGATGGCCTGCGGGTTGAGGTTGCCCTTGGGGAAGCGAAGGATCAGCTTCCCGCCGGAGTCGTGGATGCTCGGATACGGGACCTCGAAGGACTTCTCGAAGGCGACGGAGTTCGCCTTGTCGGGGTCGCGGACGTTCAGGCCCACGAACTCGACGCCCTTGCCCTTGTACGCGTTGGCCGCCTTGACCAGGTTCTTCGCCTCGGCCCGGCAGGGAGCGCACCATGAGCCCCAGACGTTAAAGACAATGATCTTGCCCTTGAACTTCTCGGTGGCGTTGAGCTCCTCGCCCTGGAGGGTCTTGCCGGACAGCTCCGGCGCGTCCTTCCGGGCGCTCGCGTTCTTGACCATGGAGACCCCACCGGTCCCCTGCACGAACTGCGTCTCGCCGCCTCCGCCGGAGGTCCCCCCGGTCCCGCAGGCGCCCAGCGCCAGCGCCGCCAGCGCGGCGCCGACGGCCGGCACGGTGGTACGACGGCGGAACGGGCGGAACCGGGTGCGTCGATCGGCGCGGCAGGCACTCATGTGAAAAGTTTCGCATGGCGATTTACGGGATCTTCCGCGCCCCCCTTGCCCCACACGACCCTGGTGCTCAGGGGCTCGGAGCACCCTCCCCGCCGACGCGCGGCCGACGGACACCGTCCGTCGGCGGTGCGTTCGAGCCCGTACGGCGACCGCACCGGCCCGGGACCGTACGGCGACGCACCGGCCCGGGACCGTACGGCGGCCGTGCGGCCCAGGACCGTACCCGTCCCGGGCCGCACGGGGAACCGCTCAGGCCCCGAACGCCTTCGAACCGCCCTTGACCGGCTTGGCACCCGCCCGCAGATGCGCCGGAACGAGGTCCCGGGCCGGCTCGCTGTAGCCCACCGAAACGATTTTGTCGCCCCGGTAGGTGAACGTCGTCAGGCTGGCGAGCGTGCACTGCCGCTTGCGCGGGTCGTGCCACAGCCGGCGCCGCTCCACGAAGCTGCGCACGATCCAGATCGGCAGCTGGTGGCTGACGCACACCGCCTCGTGCCCGCGGGCCGCGTCCCGCGCCGCGTTCAGCGCGCCCATCATCCGCACCACCTGCTCCACGTAGGGCTCGCCCCACGACGGCCGGAACGGGTTGGTCAGGTGCTTCCAGTTGGCCGGCTTGCGCAGCGCGCCGTCGCCGACGCCGAAGGTCTTGCCCTCGAAGACGTTCTCCGCCTCGATCAGCCGCCCGTCCGTCGCCAGGTCCAGCCCGTGCGCCTTGGCGATCGGCGTCGCCGTCTCCTGCGCCCGCTCCAGCGGCGAGGCCACCACGTGCGTGATGTCCCGGCCCGCCAGGTGCTCGGCCACCCGGTCCGCCATCTCCCGGCCCAGGTCGGACAGGTGGTAGCCCGGTCTGCGGCCGTACAGCACGCCGTCCGGGTTGTGCACCTCGCCGTGCCGCATCAGGTGCACGACGGTGATCTCGCTGCCGCCCTCGCCACTCACTTCTGCTCCTCCGTCGCCTCGGCCGCCGCCCGCGCCGCCGCGGGCAGGGCCGCCGCGATCCGCTCGATCGCCGCACTGTCGTGGGTCGTCGACACGAACCAGGACTCGAACGCCGACGGCGGCAGGTAGACGCCCTGCGCCAGCATCGAGTGGAAGAAGGCGGTGTACCGGAACGACTGCTGCCGCTTGGCCAGCTCGTAGTCCGTGACCTCCCGGTCCGTGAAGAAGACCGAGAACATGTTGCCCGCCGTCTGCAGCCGGTGCGCCACGCCCTCCTTCGTCAGCGCCGCCGTCACCAGTCCGCTGATCTCCGCGGAGACCGCGTCCACCCGCTCGTACGCCGCGTCGTCCAGCAGCCGCAGCTGCGCCAGGCCCGCCGCCGTCGCCACCGGGTTACCGGACAGCGTGCCCGCCTGGTAGACCGGGCCCGCCGGGGCCAGGTGCGCCATCACGTCGGCCCGGCCGCCGAACGCCGCCGCCGGGAAGCCGCCGCCCATGACCTTGCCGAAGGTCATCAGGTCCGGCTTGACGCCGTCGATGCCGTACCAGCCGGCCTTCGAGACCCGGAAGCCCGTCATGACCTCGTCGGAGATGAACAGCGCGCCGTTCTTCGTGCACGCCTGCTTCAGGCCCTCGTTGAAGCCCGGACGCGGCGGGACCACGCCCATGTTGCCCGGCGACGCCTCGGTGATCACACAGGCGATCTCACCCGGGTACGCGTGGAACGCCTCGTGCACGGCCTCCAGGTCGTTGTACGGCAGGACGATGGTGTCGCCCGCCTGGGCGCCCGTGACGCCCGGCGTGTCCGGCAGCCCGAACGTCGCCAGCCCCGAGCCGGCCGCGGCCAGCAGCGCGTCCACGTGGCCGTGGTAGCAGCCCGCGAACTTGATCACCTTCGCCCGGCCGGTGAACCCGCGCGCCAGCCGGATCGCCGACATCGTCGCCTCGGTCCCGGACGAGACCAGGCGCACCTGCTCCACCGGCTCCACCCGCGCCACGATCTCCTCGGCGAGGGCCACCTCGCCCTCGCCCGGCGTGCCGAACGACGTACCGCGGGCCACCGCGGCCTGCACCGACGCGATCACCTCGGGGTGCGCGTGGCCGAGAATCATCGGTCCCCACGAGCAGACCAGATCCACGTACTCCCGGCCGTCCGCGTCGGTGAGGTACGGACCGGTCGCGGACACCATGAACCGGGGCGTACCGCCCACGGCGCGGAACGCCCGCACCGGAGAGTTCACGCCACCGGGCGTCACGACCGCCGCGCGCTCGAAGAGCGTCTGGGACACTGGGGCTTCATATGAATAAGGCACTCTGTTCCTGCCTGCGACAGACGTAGGGAGGGACGGCGACGGCCGCCGCACGCCCCGGCTTGTGGGCCCTGCTGGGATTCGCTCGGGTTCGCTGGGTTTCTCCTGCTTCCGACCGGGTGTCAGCCCCCGCGCATCTGGGACACTGGGGCCGGACAGGGGTAGCTCACGCTAGCCATGGTCTCAGAGCCCCGTGGGCACGTGTGTCCGGGCGTTTCGCACGCTCTCGACGGGGGAGGTGTCTGAGACGATGATCGGGTTGCGCGGCGGGGGCTGTGCTGCGTAAAAAAGCGATCGGGTGGAGATATGCATCGCGGTGGCGGACTGGGTGAGGGCACCGACGACCTGGGGCCCGAGCGAGCCCGGCCGCCCCGCAGGGGCCGGCACCGGCGGGACGACCACCTCAGGGCCGGCGGGACGGACGGCGCCGGCGCACCCGGCGCGGCGGGCAGGGCCGACAGGACCGGCGACGACGACAGGGTCGACGGGGGACACAGCGCGATCAGGAGTGGCCGAGTGGGGGTGACCTACAAGTACTTCGGTGCACCCAACGGGGCCACCGCGGCACGCGTGCCCATCTCCATGCGCCCCGAGGAACTCGGCGGCGACGAGCTCGGCATGGGCGGCATGTTCACCAGGATCAAGCCGGAGACGGTCGCCGCCATGGTCCTCACCGGCATCCAGGGCATACCCCTGCACAAGGTGCCCCCGCTGGAACTGGTCGTCCTCCACCCCGACTACGCCGTCGTCAAGCTCCCCATGACCGTCGTCGACCCGCTGCGCGGCATCGGCGAGGAATCCGTCGGCGCCGCCGCCTTCATCTGGTCCACCGTCCCCGACCGGGGCGGCCCCCGCGACGCCTTCACCGTCTACCGGCTGCTCCACGAGTGGCAGGACTTCTCGCACCGCCTCCACGAGGCCGGCCACCAGCCGTACTGCCTGGTCTGGCCCTGACGGCCCGGGCCCTCCGGACCACGCCCCGTACCCGAGGCGAACACCCGTCATATCCTCGGCACCAGCCACGCCCGTCCGTGCCGCCACCGCCGCCCGAGGAGGCCCCATGACCACCCCCACCGCCGTGATCACCGGCGCGAGCAGCGGCATCGGCGCCGCCACCGCCCGCGCCCTGGCCGCCGCCGGCTACCGCGTCGTCCTCACCGCCCGCCGCAAGGACCGCATCGACGCCCTCGCCGCCGAACTCAACGACGCCGGCCACCAGGCCGTCGCCTACGAACTCGACGTCACCGACCGCAACGCCGTCACCGTCTTCTCCGTCTTCCTCGACGACTTCGCCCCCGTCGAGATCCTGGTCAACAACGCCGGCGGCGCCATCGGCACCGAGACCGTCGCCAACGCCGACCCCGCCGACTGGCGCGCCATGTACGAGGTCAACGTCCTCGGCACCCTCCAGACCACCCAGGCGCTCCTCCCCCTCTGGCGCGACTCCCCCGGCACCGTGGTCATCGTCTCCTCCACCGCCGGCCTCGCCACCTACGAGGGCGGCGGCGGCTACGTCGCCGCCAAGCACGGCGCCCACGTCATCGCCGAGACTCTGCGCCTCGAACTCAACGGCCTGCCCGTCCGCGTCATCGAGATCGCCCCCGGCATGGTCCGCACCGAGGAGTTCGCCCTCAACCGCTACCGCGGCGACGAGGGCAAGGCGGACGCCGTCTACACCGGCGTCAGCGAACCGTTGACAGCCGAGGACGTGGCGGAGACGATCGCCTGGGCGGTCACCCGGCCGCACCACGTGAACGTCGACCTGCTCGTGCTGCGCCCCCGCGCCCAGGCGTCCAACTACAAGGTGCACCGCGAGCCTCAGGAGAACTGACTCATGCGCGTCACCGGCTTCGACCACCTCGTCCTCAACGTCACCGACGTCGAGCGCTCCCTGGCCTTCTACACCGGCCCGCTCGGTCTGGAGCCGGTCCGCGTCGACGAGTGGCGCGCCGGGAAGGTCCCCTTCCCCTCCGTCCGCGTCTCCGCCGACACCATCATCGACCTGTTCCAGCGCGACCGCGGCGAGACCAACGTCGACCACTTCTGCCTGGTCGTCGAGCCCCTCGACTGGCAGCAGGTCATCGACGCCGGCACCTTCGACGTCGTCAGCGGCCCCTCGAACAACTTCGGCGCCCGCGGCCAGGCGGAGTCCCTCTACGTCCGCGACCCGGACGGCAACACGATCGAGCTCCGCTGGTACCCGCAGGACAAGTGACGCACGGGGGCGCCCGGGTGACCGGGGCTCAGCCCACCGGCCGCAGGTCCACATAACCGGCCCTGAACTCCCGGTCGCCCTCGCCGACGTCCATCTTCCCGACCCCGATCTCCGCGACCCGCCAGAGCCGCCCGGCGATCTCCAGGGTGTCCCCGATCCGGGCGTCGTCGTACGACGCCCCGCCATCCACCTTGTTCGGGGTGACACCGATGTGGGCCCGCTTCGGGCCGTCGTACACGTCGTAGAGGACGACGCTCTCGTTACCGCCCGCATACCGGGAGTGCGGCACGTGCCAGCGCAGCCGCCAGCGTCCGCCGGCGAGGGGCGGCCAGGCGTTCTCGCCACTGGGCACGGGAGCCGGTGTCGGCACGGGAGCGTCCCGGGGCGTGAGCACCACCCGGTAGGAACAGATCTGCCGGACCGTGTACCGCCGGCCGTCGACCGTCAGCTCGTCCCGGGGCGCCACGGTCCGGCGCCGCCCGTCCTGGCGGTCGGCGGGCGTCGCCGCCTCCACCAGGACGGCCTGACGCGACCTGCCGTCCGAGCGCGCCTCCGTGTACCAGACCGCCGCCCCTCCGGGCAGCCGCGCCTTACCGCCCCGCAGGACGTGGACGCCCGCGAGCCGCGGGCCGCCGTCCTTGTCCCCGGCACACAGGGGCCCCTTGTCCGGCGGCGGAGGCGGAACCGCTTCGGTCCGGTCGGGGGAGGGAGCGGAATCCGCCGTACTGCAGCCCGTGACGAGCAACAAGGCGCAGAGAGCGCCCGCGGCGAATGATCGCTTCCGTCCCACCGACGATGACATCTCGTCCGTGCCTGCCGCCCGCTCCACTGCTCTCCCCCGCCCGTCGGATGATCCGTAGCGTAATGCGGGGGTCCGACGGCGGGTCCCGTGGAGCCGGGCGGTCAGAAGTAGCGCGCCTTGCGGCGCAGTCTGCCGTAGAGGATGAAGGCTTCCATCGCCGCGAGCAGCCCGCCGCACGTCCAGGCCATGCCGGACGACAGGCCGTGGGTCTCGTTGCTCAGCCGTGCCGCCAGCCAGTCCTCCGGGTCCACGACGAGCGTCACGCGCCGCCCCGGGGCGAAGTTCTCTCTGCAGCCCTGTGAGTCGTCGATCCCATAGGTCCGGATCCGCCCGCCGTCCGACCGGACGACGGTGCAGGTGTGCCCTGTGTCGTGCTTCCGGTGGTAGCTGGTGTTGGCGGTGACCACGGCCTCGTGCCGGGTGCCGCGCCGGTCCAGGACGTAGTCGTCCAGCGCGGGCCCGGCGAAGAGGACGAAGGCGAACCCGAGGACCGCCAGGCAGGTGCCGGGCCCGGCGCCGCACAGGGCGCCGGCCACGGCCAGGAGCAGCAGGGTGAGCACGACCGAAACGGCGAGGAGCAGACCCGACCCGGCCTGGTTCAGCCATCCGCACGCCGCGAGGTTCACCGGCAGGAGGACGACGAGGCCGAGGGTGACGGGCCAGCGGCGGGGCGGCCCGAGGTCGCTCGTACTCGTCACCGTCGGCGATGTCCTCGTCGTCGCGCTCACCGGCCCGCTTCCTCCCCCTGGGACTTCTTGATCCACGAGGCATCCTCGCCGACCCGGCGGCGGGAGGGGAAGCCGCGCCGGGGCTCAGCCCTTGACGCAGATGATCTGCTTGAGCTTGGCGACGACCTCGACGAGGTCCCGCTGCTGGTCCATGACCTGCTCGATCGGCTTGTAGGCCGCGGGGATCTCGTCCACCACGCCGGAGTCTTTGCGGCACTCGACGCCCCGGGTCTGCTCGGCCAGGTCCTTGGCCGTGAACCGCTTCTTCGCCTGGTTGCGGCTCATCCGGCGGCCGGCGCCGTGGGAGGCCGAGTTGAAGGAGGCCGCGTTGCCCAGGCCGCGCACGATGTACGAGCCGGTGCCCATCGAGCCGGGGATGATCCCGTACTCGCCGCCGCCCGCGCGGATCGCGCCCTTGCGGGTGACGAGCAGGTCCATGCCCTCGTAGGTCTCCTCCGCCACGTAGTTGTGGTGGCAGGAGATCACGGGCTCGAAGGCGACCTTGGCCTTCTTGAACTCCTTGCGGACGACGTCCTTGAAGAGGGCCATCATGATCTCGCGGTTGTGGCGCGCGTACTCCTGGGCCCAGAAGAGGTCGTTCCGGTAGGCCGCCATCTGCGGGGTGTCCGCGACGAAGACCGCGAGGTCCCGGTCGACCAGCCCCTGGTTGTGCGGCAGCTTCCGGGCCTCGCCGATGTGGTACTCGGCCAGCTCCTTGCCGATGTTGCGGGAGCCGGAGTGGAGCATCAGCCAGACCGAACCTGTCTCATCGAGACAAAACTCGACAAAATGGTTTCCGCCTCCGAGCGAACCCATCTGCTTAAGCGCCCGATCCCGACGGAATTTGACCGCTTCCGCGATCCCGTCGAACCGCCCCCAGAAGTCGTCCCACGAAGCCGTCGGGAACCCGTGCAGCCGCCGCGGATCCACCGCCTCGTCGTGCATCGAGAAGCCCACCGGGATCGCCCGCTCGATGCGGGAGCGCAGGTGGGAGAGGTCGCCGGGGAGGTCGTTCGCCGTCAGGGACGTCTTCACGGCGGACATGCCGCAGCCGATGTCCACGCCCACGGCGGCCGGGCAGACGGCCCCGCGCATGGCGATCACCGAGCCGACGGTCGCGCCCTTGCCGTAGTGGACGTCCGGCATCACGGCCAGGCCCTCGATCCACGGGAGGGTGGCGACGTTCCGCAGCTGCTGCATGGCGCCGTCCTCGACCGTGGCCGGGTCCGCCCACATGCGGATGGGCACCCGGGCGCCGGGCAGCTCGGTGTACGGCATGTTTTCCTCATTCCCCCATAAACGGTAGATAACGCAAAAGCCGGATCAATGTGTGGATTCACGACAGCGGACCAGCGGTGCGGCGGCGCGTGCGGTAGACATTGTGTCCAGCGGCCACCCAGCCGCGACAACCGGTTTTCGGCCTCCGGCAGGGGCCGGAGGCGGGTGGACGAGCGGGCGAAGGGAGCCACGGACAGTGCAGCGAAAGGCGCACCGGCTGGTAGCTGCACCGGTGGCCGGGCTGGCCGCCGCCGTGTTCGCGGCGGGGCTGACCGGATGCAGCGGCGGCGCGGGCGGCGGGGGCGGGGACGACGATCCCAAGCCCGGCCTGGGCGAGTCCGCGGCGCCCGCGGCCGAACCGGGCAAGTACCACAGCCTCCCCGAGCCGTGCGGCTACGTCAGCCGCGACACGCTCCGCCGGATGCTGCCCGGCGGCGGCGAGGACGGCGACCAGGACGCCGAGAAGCTCTACCGGGGGCAGCCCACCGTCACCTACGACGCGGACCGCCGCGTCGGCTGCCGGTGGAACCAGGAGACCCCGGACGGCACCCGCCGGCTGTCGGTCGACTTCGAACGCGTGGTGTCCTACCAGGGCGGGGTCAGCGACGAGGAGCGGGCGCGCCAGCTGTACGACAAGCTGGCGGACGCCGCGCACATCCCCCCGGCGTCCTCCGGTGGCTCGGGCTCCGCGTCGTCCGCCCCCGCCACGCCCCCGCCGTCCGGCAAGGGCACCGCGAAGCCCGACAAGAGCGGCAAGAACGCCAAGGACGGCAAGGAAGGCAAGGACGGCAAGGCCAAGGGCGCCAAGAACGACCCCAAGACCACCGACGCGTCCTCCCGCCCCGCCCCCACGACCGCGCCCGCCACCCCGCCGGCCCGCGACGAGCCGGAGCTGGGCTCGCGAGCGCTGGACGACGTGGGCGACGACGCGTTCGTCAGCGACAAGCTGACGGCCGGCGGCGCCGACGTGCACCGGGACGTGACGGTGGTCTTCCGGGCCGCGAACATCCTGGTGACGATCGTCTACCACCAGCAGCCCACCGACCGGACGCGCGTCCCGGGCAGCCAGGACCTCCAGGGCAAGGCCCACGGCCTGGCCCGTGAGATCGAGGCCGGGCACTTCAGCAACTAGCCCGGCGAGTACCCCACCATTTCGGCCGCCGCCGCGGCCGGGCCGCGTACCGTGCCAGTAGCCCTGCCCGGCCGTCCGGCCCCGCACCGATTGAGCGAAGGACCCATGCACCGACGAACAGCTCCGCGACTCGCCCGACTCCTCGCCTGCGCCGCAGTACCGGTGATGCTCGTCGCCGCCGGCTGCTCGGACTCGGACGGCGGGGAGAAGAAGAGCTCCGCCACGCCCTCGGCCTCCGCCCCGGCCAAGCCCAGCGCGACGCCGACGGTCAGCGCCGGGAAGTACGCCAAGGTCCCCGACCTGTGCAAGGCCCTGTCGGCCAAGACGGTCGAGAAGCTGGTGCCGAAGGCGAAGAACAAGTCGGGCGAGCTGCTGACCGGCAGTTGCTTCTGGAACGGCCTGGACAGCGAGGACACCGACGACCAGCAGTTCCGGTCGGTGAACCTGCACATCATGGCCCTGAGCGGCGACCCGAACCTGGGCTCGGCGGACAAGCGCGCCCAGACCTACGCGGACCAGCAGGTCAAGAAGGCCACGACCGAGGACGACCCGAAGGACGTCAAGACCACCAAGACCGGTGGCATCGGCGACTGGGCGACGACGGTGACGACCAAGACCAAGAAGGGCGTCGACTTCACGAACGCGACGGTGGTCACCCGGACCGCCAACGTGGTGATCGCGCTGAAGTACAGCGGCGCGGGCTACGAGGGCGCCAAGGCCCCCGACGCGGCCGACCTGACGAAGGACGCGCAGGCCGCGGCCAAGGAGGCGGTGGCCGCGGTGGCCGCCGCCAACAAGAAGTAGCGCGGGAAGAAGCGAGAGAACGGCGAAGGGCCCGCCTCCCCTCGGGGGAGGCGGGCCCTTCCGCGTGCGTCAGACGGCCAGCAGCTTCCGCACCCGGTCCGCGCCGACGGCGAGGAGCAGGGTGGGCAGGCGCGGGCCGGTGTCCCGGCCGACGAGCAGCTGGTAGAGCAGCGCGAAGAAGGAGCGCTGGGCGACCTTCAGCTCGGGGGTGGGCTTGGCGTCCGGCTCCAGGCCCGCCTGGATCTTGGGCACGCCGTAGACGAGCGTGGTGAGCCCGTCGAGCGACCAGTGCTCGTCCAGCCCGGCGAGGAGCAGCCGCAGCGACTCGCGGCCCTGCTCGTCGAGGGCGGCGAGGGTCTCGGCGTCGGGCTCGTCGCGGACGATGGTGCGCTGGTCGGCCGGGACCTGGGTGTTGATCCAGTGCTCGGCGCGGTCCAGCCGGGGCCGGGTCTCGTCGAGCGAGGTGACCGGGTTCTCCGGGTCGAGCTCGGAGAGGATCCGCAGGGTCTGCTCGTCGTGGCCGGCGGTGATGTCGACGACCGAGGCGAGCGTGCGGTACGGCAGCGGGCGCGGGGTGCGGGGCAGTTCGCCGGCGGCGGTGCGGGCGGCGCGGCTGTACGCGGCGGCGTCGGCGGGCAGCACGGAGCCGTCGGCGACCTTGGCCTCCAGCTTGTCCCACTCGTCGTAGAGCCGCTGGATCTCCTGGTCGAAGGCGATCTTGAAGGACTGGTTGGGCTTGCGGCGGGCGTAGAGCCAGCGCAGCAGCGGCGCCTCCATGATCTTCAGCGCGTCGCCCGGGGTGGGGACGCCGCCCTTCGACGACGACATCTTGGCCATGCCGCTGATGCCGACGAAGGCGTACATCGGGCCGATCGGCTGCTCGCCGCCGAAGACCTTGCGGACGATCTGGCCGCCGACGACGAAGGAGGAGCCGGGCGAGGAGTGGTCGACGCCGGAGGGCTCGAAGATCACGCCCTCGTAGGCCCAGCGCATCGGCCAGTCGACCTTCCAGACCAGCTTGCCGCGGTTGAACTCGCTGAGCATGACGGTCTCGGAGTGGCCGCAGACGCAGGTGTAGGCGAGCTCGGTGGTCGCGTCGTCGTACGCGGTGACCGTGGTGAGGTCGCGCTCGCAGGCGCCGCAGTACGGCTTGTACGGGAAGTAGCCCGCGCCGCCGCCGCTGCCGTCGTCCTCGTTGGCCGCGCCGGAGCCCTCGGCGGCCTCCAGCTCGGCCTCGTCGACCTTCTTCTGCTGCTGCTTGGGCTTGCCGGTCGCCTTGTCCTTCGTCCGGTACTGGTCGAGGATCGCGTCGATGTCACCGCGGTGCTTCATCGCGTGCAGGACCTGCTCGCGGTAGACACCGGAGGTGTACTGCTCGGTCTGGCTGATCGGGTCGTACTCGACGCCCAGCTCGGCCAAGGCCTCGACCATGGCGGCCTTGAAGTGCTCGGCCCAGTTCGGGTACGCCGAGCCGGCGGGGGCCGGGACCGAGGTCAGCGGCTTGCCGATGTGCTCGGCCCAGGACTCGTCGATGCCCGCGACGCCGGCCGGGACCTTGCGGTAGCGGTCGTAGTCGTCCCAGGACAGCACGTGGCGGACCTGGTGGCCGCGGCGCCGGATCTCGTCGGCGACCAGGTGCGGGGTCATGACCTCGCGCAGGTTGCCCAGGTGGACCGGTCCGGAGGGGCTGAGGCCGGACGCGACGACGATCGGTTTGCCGGGCGCGCGGCGCTCACTCTCGGCGATGACCTCGTCGGCGAAACGGGAGACCCAGTCGGCCTCGGTGCTCTGAGCCTGAGCCACGGCACTTCCTTCCTTACGGTCTGGCATGACCATTGTCCCAGACGGCGGCGGGGGTCCGCCGGTTGCCCGGTGAGCCGGGAAAAAGCGCGCGGGGCCTGTGATATCGGCATGGGATACTCGGTGCGACGGCGCCGTTCTGCTCCGATACGCCGCCCTCAGCACGCACGCCCCCTACAAGGAATGGGCCCGCTTCCCATGGCTTTGGTTCCCTCCCTCGCTTCCACGCTCGACCGGCGCATCGCGGACGCGCTCTCGGCGGCCCTGCCGGAGGCCGGCGCCGCCGACCCGCTGCTGCGACGGAGCGACCGCGCGGACTTCCAGGCCAACGGGATGCTGGCGCTGGCGAAGAAGCTCAAGGGGAACCCGCGCGAGCTGGCCGGCAAGGTCGTGGAGAACCTGCCGGCGGACGAGCTGATCGCGGACGTCGAGGTGTCGGGCCCGGGCTTCCTCAACATCACGCTCACCGACGGCGCGATCCTGAAGACCCTGGCCGCGCGGCACGCGGACGACCGCCTGGGCGTGCCCTTCAAGGAGCACCCGGGCACCACGGTCATCGACTGGGCGCAGCCGAACGTGGCCAAGGAGATGCACGTCGGCCACCTGCGGAACTCGGTGATCGGCAACTCGGTCGTACGGATCCTGGAGTTCGTCGGCGAGAAGGTCGTCAGCCGTCACCACATCGGCGACTGGGGCACCCAGTTCGGCATGCTCATCCAGTACCTGATCGAGCACCCGCACGAGCTGGACCACAAGGGCGAGATCTCCGGCGAGGAGGCGATGTCCAACCTCAACCGGCTCTACAAGGCGTCGCGCGCCCTCTTCGACTCCGACGACGAGTTCAAGGCCCGCGCCCGGCGCCGGGTGGTGGACCTCCAGGCGGGTGACGAGGAGACCCTCGCGCTCTGGCAGCGGTTCGTCGACGAGTCGAAGATCTACTTCTACTCGGTCTTCGACAAGCTGGACGTGGAGATCCGCGACGAGGACATCGTCGGCGAGTCCGGCTACAACGACATGCTCGCGGAGACCTGCCGTCTCCTGGAGGAGTCCGGCGTGGCGGTCCGCTCCGAGGGCGCGCTGTGCGTCTTCTTCGACGACGTGAAGGGCCCGGAGGGCAAGCCGGTCCCGCTGATCGTGCAGAAGTCCGACGGCGGCTTCGGCTACGCGGCGACGGACCTGTCGGCGGTCCGCGACCGGGTGTTCAACCTCAAGGCCGACACCCTGCTGTACGTGGTGGACAGCCGCCAGTCGCTGCACTTCAAGATGGTCTTCGAGACCGCGCGCCGGGCGGGCTGGCTGACCGACGACACCAAGGCCGTGATGCTCGGCTTCGGCACGGTGCTGGGCAAGGACGGCAAGCCGTTCAAGACCCGTGAGGGCGAGACGGTCCGGCTGGTGGACCTGCTGGACGAGGCGATCGACCGGGCCACGGCCGTGGTGCGCGACAAGGCCGAGAAGGTGGGCCTGTCGGAGCAGGAGATCGTGGAGAACGGCCGGCACGTGGGCATCGGCGCGGTGAAGTACGCCGACCTGTCCACCTCGGTCTCCCGCGACTACAAGTTCGACCTGGACCAGATGGTGTCGCTGAACGGCGACACGTCCGTCTACCTCCAGTACGCCTACGCGCGGATCCGCTCGATCCTGCGCCGGGCGGGCGAGGTGGCGCCGGCCGCCCACCCGGAGCTGCCGCTGGCCCCGGCCGAGCGGGCGCTGGGCCTGCACCTGGACCAGTTCGGCGAGGTCGTGGCGGAGGTCGCCGCGTCGTACGAGCCGCACAAGCTGGCCGGGTACCTGTACCAGCTGGCGTCGCTGCTGACGACGTTCTACGACCAGTGCCAGGTGCTGAGCGACGAGAACGCGCCGGAGGTCGTGGAGAACCGCCTGTTCCTCGTCGACCTGACCGCGCGCACGCTGCGGCAGGGCATGGCGCTGCTGGGCATCCACACGCCCGAGCGCCTCTGACGCCTCAGCCGGCCGCGCCCGTCGGCGCCCCGAGCTCGAACCAGATCAACTTCCCCACCAGTCCCTGAGGTTGATCCCGGAGCGCGAACCCGCCCCAGCTGTCGGCACACCGCCGCACGAGGCCGAGCCCCCTCCCCTGCTCGGCCTCGTCGGCCACCGGCGCCGCGTCCAGCGCCGGCATCCGCGGATTGGTGTCCCACACGGCCACCCGCACCCGGTCCCCGTCCCGCCGCACCCGCACGGACGCCGGCCCGTCCGAGTACCGGTACGCGTTGGTGACCAGCTCCGACGTCAACAGCTCGGCCGTATCGGCCAGTTCGAGGAACCCGTGCTCCTCGAAGATGGTGCGGAGGGTGCGTCGGGCGATACACGGCGCCATCGGGTCGGAGGGGACCTGAAGCGTGTATTCCCAGTCGTCGGCGAGATCCGGCTCATGACTCATGCACGCCTCCACAGAGTGAGCGTTCTGACACGCAGAGTAGTCATGTTCGGTTTGCGGACGCCAGGGGTGTCCGGATTCGGGGAGAGATGACCTGTGTGGGTGACACGGGGGGTTTGAAACGGTGTCCTCAGACGCCGGCCGGGCTGAAGTCAGCCCGTCCGGCGTCTGAGGACGCGCGCCGCAGGCGCGCTCGGGGGTGCGGGGGCCTGCCCCCGCAAGAAACGGTGAAAGGGCGGGACCGGGGCCCCCAAAAGCATCAGCCCAGCTTCCGGGCGACCTCCGTCGCCCAGTACGTCAGGATCATGTTGGCACCGGCCCGCTTGATCCCCGTGAGCGTCTCCAGAATGGCCCGATCCCGATCGATCCACCCATTGGCAGCCGCCGCCTCGACCATCGCGTACTCACCGGAGATCTGATAAGCCGCGACGGGCACGTCCACCGCCTCCGCGACCTTGGCGAGCACGTCAAGGTAGGGCAGGGCCGGCTTGACCATCACCATGTCCGCCCCCTCCTCAAGGTCGAGCGCGAGCTCCCGCATCGACTCCCGAAGATTGGCCGGATCCTGCTGATACGTCTTCCGGTCCCCCTGCAACGACGACCCGACAGCCTCCCGGAACGGCCCGTAGAAGGCGGAAGCGTACTTCGCCGTATAGGCGAGCACCGAGACGTCCTCGTGCCCGGTCTGGTCGAGAGCATCCCGGATGACCCCGACCTGACCGTCCATCATCCCGCTGGGCCCCACCACGTGCACGCCCGCGTCGGCCTGCACCTGAGCCATCTCGGCATACCGCTCAAGCGTCGCGTCGTTGTCGACGCGCCCCTCGGAGTCGACGACACCGCAATGCCCGTGATCGGTGAACTCGTCCAGGCACAGGTCGGACATGATGACGAGCTCGTCACCGACCTCGGCCTTCACGTCCCGGATGGCGACCTGGAGGATCCCGTCCGGGTCGGTACCCGCCGTCCCGAGAGCGTCCTTCTTCGCCTCCTCGGGCACACCGAAGAGCATGATCCCGGAGACACCCGCGGCCACCGCCTCGACGGCGGCCTTCCGCAGCGTGTCACGGCTGTGCTGCACGACCCCGGGCATCGCCGAGATCGGCACCGGCTCGCTGACCCCCTCCCGCACGAAGGCGGGAAGGATCAGGTCGGACGGGTGCAGCCGGTACTCGGCGACCATCCGGCGCATGGCCGGGGTGGTGCGGAGCCGCCGGGGCCGGGCCCCAGGGAAGGTGCCGTACGTGGTGCTCAACTCCGTGCCCTCCTACGCGATCCGGGCCGCCGCTCGCTCGGGCGCGTGACCGGGTCACCGGCCTCGATCGCGGCGTCGCGCCGCGCGGCCCCGAACTCCGCGAGCGCCTCGGCGAGCTTGTGCACCGAGGGCTCGGGCGACAGCACGTCCACCCGCAGGCCGTGCTCCTCCGCGGTCTTCGCGGTGGCCGGGCCGATGCAGGCGATGACGGTGACGTTGTGCGGCTTGCCGGCGATGCCGACGAGGTTCCGCACGGTGGACGAGGACGTGAAGAGCACGGCGTCGAAGCCGCCGCCCTTGATCGCCTCGCGGGTCTCGGCCGGCGGCGGCGAGGCGCGCACGGTCCGGTAGGCGGTGACGTCGTCCACCTCCCAGCCGAGCTCGATCAGGCCGGCCACCAGGGTCTCGGTGGCGATGTCGGCGCGCGGCAGGAAGACGCGGTCGATCGGGTCGAAGACCGGGTCGTAGGGCGGCCAGTCCTCCAGCAGCCCGGCGGCCGACTGCTCGCCGCTCGGCACCAGGTCGGGCTTGACGCCGAACTCGATCAGCGACTTGGCGGTCTGCTCGCCGACGGCGGCGACCTTGATGCCGGCGAAGGCGCGCGCGTCGAGCCCGTACTCCTCGAACTTCTCGCGCACCGCCTTGACGGCGTTCACGGACGTGAAGGCGATCCACTCGTAGCGGCCGGTGACCAGGCCCTTGACCGCGCGCTCCATCTGCTGCGGGGTGCGCGGCGGTTCGACGGCGATGGTCGGCACCTCGTGCGGCACGGCGCCGTACGAGCGGAGCTGGTCGGAGAGCGACGCGGCCTGCTCCTTGGTGCGCGGCACCAGGACGTTCCAGCCGAACAGCGGCTTGGACTCGAACCAGGACAGCGGCTCCCGGTGGTCGGCCGCGCTGCGCTCGCCGACCACGGCTATCACCGGCTGCCCGCCGTCGGGCGACGGCAGCACCTTCGCGGCCTTGAGCACCTGGGCGATGGTGCCCAGGGTGGCCGTCCAGGTGCGCTGGCGGGTGGTGGTGCCGGCGACGGTGACGCTCAGCGGGGTGTCCGGCTTGCGGCCGGCCGCGACCAGCTCGCCGGCGGCGGCGTTGACGGCGTCCAGGGTCGTCGTCACCACGACCGTGGCGCGGCTCGCGCCCACCTCGGACCAGCAGGTGTCGGAGGCGGTCCGGGCGTCGACGAACCGCACGTCCCCGCCCTGCGGGTCGCGCAGCGGCACGCCCGCGTAGGCGGGTACGCCGACGGCGGTGGCGATGCCCGGGACCACCTCGAAGGTGATGCCCTCGGCGGCGCAGGCGAGCATCTCGTCGGCGGCGTTCCCGTCGAGGCCGGGGTCGCCGAGGACCGCACGGACGACCCGCTTGCCGCCGCGCGCGGCCGTCATGACAAGATTGGCCGTGTCCCTGAGGACAGGGATGTCGGCGGCCTTTGACGCCTCGTCAGGGACGGGCTGCGCCGGCGTGTCCACATGCGCGCGCGCATGGGCGCGCACCACCTCCAGCACCTGTGGGTCGGCGATCAGGACGTCCGCGGACGCCAGTGCCTCCACGGCGCGGAGCGTCAGCAGTCCCGGGTCTCCGGGGCCCGCACCGAGGAAGGTGACGTGCCCGTGCGCGGGGTGGTTCGGGGCGGTGGGGTTCAATGTGCTCGCTCCCCCATAAGACCGGCCGCACCCTTGTCCAGCATGTCGGCCGCGAGTTCGCGTCCGAGGGCCAGGGCGTCGGGGTGCGACGCGGGAACGGGACCGGTGGTGGACAGCTGCACCAGCGTCGAGCCGTCGGTGGTGCCGACGACGCCGCGCAGGCGCATTTCGGTTACGTCCTGCTCGTCTCCCAGAAGGTCGGCCAGCGCACCCACGGGTGCGGAGCAGCCGGCCTCCAGGGCGGCGAGCAGGGAACGCTCGGCGGTCACGGCGGCCCGGGTGTGCGGGTCGTCGAGCTCGGCGAGCACGGCGGCGAGCGGCGCGGCGGCCGCGGCGCACTCGATCGCCAGGGCCCCCTGGCCGGGGGCGGGCAAAACGGTGTCGGGCGACAGGAACTCGGTCGCCACGTCGATCCGGCCGAGGCGGGTCAGCCCGGCGGCGGCCAGCACGACGGCGTCGAGCTCCCCGCCGGTGACGAAGCCGAGCCGGGTGTCCACGTTGCCGCGGACCGGCACGGTCTCGATCTCCTTGCCGAGCGCCCGGGCCCAGGCGTTGAGCTGGGCCATGCGGCGCGGCGAGCCGGTGCCGATGCGGGCGCCGGCCGGGAGTTCCTCGAAGGTCAGGCCGTCGCGGGCGATCAGCACGTCGCGCGGGTCCTCGCGGCGCGGGACGGCGGCGAGGACGAGGTCGTCGGGCTGCGCGGTCGGCAGGTCCTTGAGCGAGTGCACGGCGAAGTCGACCTCGCCCGCGAGCAGCGCGTCGCGCAGCGCGGAGACGAACACCCCGGTGCCGCCGATCTGCGCCAGGTGCTCGCGCGAGACGTCGCCGTAGGTGGTGATCTCGACCAGCTCGACCGGGCGGCCGGTCAGTCGGGTCACCGCCTCGGCGACCTGGCCCGACTGGGCCATGGCCAGCTTGCTGCGCCGGGTGCCCAGGCGCAGCGGGGTTGTGCCGTTCATGCCGACTCCCGTGCGTTGTTCTTGCTGTCGTGCCGCGCGTCGGCCCGGCTGACGGCGGCGACCGCCTGCGGGTCGAGGTCGAAGAGCTCCCGCAGGGCGTCGGCGTAGCCGGCGCCGCCGGGGGTCGAGGCGAGTTCCTTGACGCGCACGGTCGGTGCGTGCAGGAGCTTGTCGACGACGCGGCGGACGGTCTGGGTGATCTCGGCGCGCTGCTTGTCGTCCAGCCCGGGCAGCCGCCCGTCGAGCCGGGCGATCTCGCCGGCGACCACGTCCGCGGCCATGGTGCGCAGGGCGACCACGGTCGGGGTGATGTGGGCGGCGCGCTGGGCGGCGCCGAAGGCGGCGACCTCGTCGGAGACGATGGTCCGCACCCGGTCGACGTCGGCGGCCATCGGCGCGTCGGCCGAGGCCTCGGCGAGCGCCTCGATGTCGACGAACCGGACGCCGTCGACGCCGTGCGCGGCGGCGTCGATGTCGCGCGGCATGGCCAGGTCGAGCAGAGCGAGACGGGCGCCGCGGGTGCAGTCCGCGTCGACCGCGCAGCCCGGGCGGCCGGCGAGCGCGGCGGTGACCGCGTCGGCGGTGAGGACGAGGCCGGTGGCGCCGGTGCAGGAGACCACGACGTCGGCGAGCGCGAGCTCGTCGGGCAGGGCGGTCATCTCGACGGCGCTCGCGGTGACGCCGCTGCCGCCGGGCTCGGTGAGGATCTCCACCAGGCGCCGGGCGCGCTCCAGGGTCCGGTTGGCGACGGCCACGTGGGCGACGCCGGCGCGGGCCAGGGTGGCGGCGGCGAGGGAGGACATCGAGCCGGCGCCGATGACGAGGGCGCGCTTGCCCGCGGCCCACTCCTCGACGGACGGGCCGTCGTGGAGCTGCTCCAGGCCGAAGGTGACCAGCGACTGCCCGGCCCGGTCGATGCCCGTCTCGCTGTGGGCTCGCTTGCCGACCCGCAGGGCCTGCTGGAACAGGTCGTTGAGCAGCCGGCCGGCGCTGTGCAGCTCCTGGCCGAGGGCGAGGGCGTCCTTGATCTGGCCGAGGATCTGGCCCTCGCCGACGACCATCGAGTCCAGGCCGCAGGCCACCGAGAAGAGGTGGTGGACGGCCCGGTCCTCGTAGTGGACGTAGAGGTGCGGGGTGAGCTCGTCCAGCGGGACGCCCGCGTGGTGGGCGAGCAGCGTGGACAGCTCGGCGACACCGGCGTGGAACTTGTCCACGTCGGCGTAGAGCTCGATGCGGTTGCAGGTGGCGAGCACGGCCGCCTCGGTGGCCGGCTCGGCCGCGAGGGTGTCGTGCACCAGCGCGGCCCGGGCCTCGGGGGTCAGGGAGGCCCGCTCCAGCACGCTCACCGGCGAACTGCGGTGACTGAGACCCACGACGAGCAGGCTCATGCCGGCATCACGGCGGGGACGTCCCCGTCCGGACCCTTCCTGCCGTCGCGGGCCGCGGCGGCGCCGGCCGGACGGGTGCTTCCCGTTCGCGAAGCCGTGGTCCGCGCGCCCTGGCCGGGCTGGTTGACGTCCTCCCCGGCCTTGCGCTGCTCGTGGAAGGCGAGGATCTGCAGCTCGATCGACAGGTCGACCTTGCGCACGTCGACGCCGTCCGGCACCGCGAGCACGGTCGGCGCGAAGTTGAGGATCGAGGTGACCCCGGCGGCCACCAGGCGGTCGCAGACCTGCTGGGCGGCGCCGGCCGGGGTGGCGATGACGCCGATGGAGACGCCGTTGTCGCTGATGATCGACTCGAGTTCGTCGGTGTGCCGCACGGGCAGCCCGGCCACCGGCTTGCCCGCCATCGCGGGGTCGGCGTCGATCAGGGCCGCGACGCGGAAGCCGCGGGAGGCGAAGCCGCCGTAGTTGGCGAGGGCCGCGCCGAGGTTTCCGATGCCGACGATGACGACCGGCCAGTCCTGGGTCAGGCCGAGCTCGCGGGAGATCTGGTAGACGAGGTACTCCACGTCGTAGCCCACGCCGCGGGTGCCGTACGAGCCGAGGTAGCTGAAGTCCTTGCGCAGCTTGGCGGAGTTGACCCCCGCCGCCGTCGCGAGCTCCTCCGAGGAGACCGTGGGGACCGAGCGCTCGGAGAGCGCGGTCAGCGCGCGCAGGTACAGCGGAAGCCGGGCGACGGTGGCCTCGGGAATCCCTCGGCTTCGGGTCGCCGGTCGGTGAGTTCGGCCAGTTGCCACGGTGCTCCTGCGGGTAGAGCGGGGCTGCGGGCGGCGTCCTGTCCCAGGACCGCCCCGTCGTATGCAGGCTATGTCTTTGTGAACGCGTGCACAAAGATGGTGTCCGCTTTGTCCGTGCAAAGTGACAGGCGTCACGCGGTCTTTCGAGCCGTTCGGGGAACCATTGACCGACTCACGCCTACAACCACGCACGTCACGCCCGCACCAGGGGTCGGTCGACGGGGACACGGGCGCTCACTCCTCACCGCTATACCCCCGGACACCAACAAATCGCCCATGATGGTAGTCGACTCAGGCACCTATCCGCCCCTCCCGGAACGGCGGCGCCTCCCTGATCACCAGGGCCCGTCCGGCCCTCTCCGCACCCCGTCCGGCCCCGGCACAATGGCCGCATGAGTCTGCTGCGCCGCCGCAAGAACCCCGCGGATCACGTCGTCACCCTGGTCGGCAAGCCCGGCTGCCACCTCTGCGACGCCGCCGAGACCGTCATCGCCGAGGTCTGCGGCGGCCTCGGCACCCGCTGGGAGAAGAAGGACATCACCCAGGACGAGGAGCTGCACCGCAGGTACTGGGAGCAGATCCCGGTCGTCCTGATCGACGGCGAGCAGCACGACTTCTGGCGCGTGGACCCGGCCCGGCTCCGCAAGGCCCTCGGCGGCTGATCCGCCCCGGCACGCGGCGACGCGGGGTTACCGACACGTATCGTTCATGTCAGAGCCCCGTCACCGCCCTGATCACTCCGAACAAACTGGCTATGCTCGCGGCATGGCCCACCCGTCGCCCGACCGCCGTCCCGGCAGGAGCCCCTTCGCGGGGCGCCTCGAATTCCGCTGGCTGTCCTGGCTCACGTGGCTCTCGCCGCGCCGCTACGCCACCGCGCGCAGCGTCCGGGCGGGCGAGGCGGCGGCCGAGGCCGCCCGCAAGACGGTCCAGGAGCAGGAGGCCCGGGAGGCCGCCCCGGCCGTCGAGGAGGCCCCCGCCGCCACGGGCGGCAAGAAGGCCGCACGGGCCGCGGAGCCCGAGTTCCCCGTCGCCGGCGACACCAAGGCGGCGGCCTTCTTCGACCTCGACAACACCGTGATGCAGGGCGCCGCCCTCTTCCACTTCGGCCGCGGCCTCTACAAGCGGCACTTCTTCCGCAAGCGCGAACTCGCCCGCTTCGCCTGGCAACAGGCCTGGTTCCGGCTGGCCGGCAACGAGGACCCCGCACACATCCAGGACGCGCGCGACAGCGCCCTGTCGATCGTCAAGGGCCACCGCGTCTCCGAGCTGATGTCCGTCGGCGAGGAGATCTACGACGAGTACATGGCCGAGCGCATCTGGCCCGGCACCCGTGCCCTCGCCCAGGCCCACCTGGACGCGGGCCAGAAGGTCTGGCTGGTGACCGCGGCCCCGATCGAGACCGCGACGATCATCGCCCGCCGGCTCGGCCTGACCGGCGCCCTGGGCACCGTCGCCGAGTCCGTCGGCGGCGTCTACACCGGCAAGCTCGTCGGCGAGATGCTGCACGGTCCGGCCAAGGCCGAGGCCGTCCGCGCCCTGGTCGCCGCCGAGGGCCTGGAGCTCTCCCGGTGCGCCGCGTACAGCGACTCCGCCAACGACATCCCGATGCTGTCGCTGGTCGGCCACCCCTGCGCGGTCAACCCCGACGCGCGGCTGCGGCGCCACGCCCGGGAGCACGGCTGGCGGCTGCGCGACTACCGCACCGGCCGCAAGGCGGCCCGGATCGGCATCCCGGCCGCCGTCGGCCTGGGCGCCCTGGCGGGCGGCACCGCGGCGGCCGTCGCCCTGCACCGCCGCCGGCGCTGACGCGCCTCCGCCTCCGCCTCCGCCACCGCCTTCAGCCGCGCCCCGACGGAAAGCCGTCCCCCGGCCCGCGCCCCGGCCCGCCCCCCCGCCGTCACCGGATCGGGCGATCACCCAGGCGAGCCGCAGACGCCACATTGGCCACGCTGCGTAACCGGCGTTCCCCCACAGGCAATCCGGTTGTCATACCCCCACACAGCCCCCGACAGTCCTGCCGTGTCCGGATTGCCACAACACGCTGCCCAATCGGCCACACCCGCAGCAAATACGGTCAACTTCCGCTGGCAGTTCGATATTTGAACGTGCAGCAATGGGTGGGAGTGCGAACGGAAACGATGATTTGAGCAACTCGGTGTAGTGCTGCCTGTACGAAGGGTTATTCTCCTCAGACGCAAACCGGTACCTCGCTTGTCCCTACGTCGAGTGAACGCATCGGTACTGCACGTGATGGAAGCTCTGCCTCTGGGAGTCCCGTGTACCCACACGTCGGGGTTGACGCCTCGGGCCTGGCTACGCTGCGCGCAGCGGTCGTCGACCGTCTGCGCGGCTTCGTCCCCACCGCGTACGCCGTCCCCGCCTTCGCCACACCCATCCCCGCGGTAGCCGTTGGCGCTGCCGGGCAAAGGAGCCCCTGCTACGCCCTGGCCGAGGCCGGCGCCGCCGTCGGCAGACGCGCCCGCCGCGGCACCGCGTCCACCGCGACGGCCACCGCCACCACCCCCCGCCGCCCCAGCGCCGACAGCGACAGCGCCCGCATGCTGGACCTCGTCGAACGCGCCCAGGCCGGCGAGGCCGAGGCGTTCGGCCGCCTCTACGACCAGTACGCGGACACCGTCTACCGCTACATCTACTACCGCGTCGGCGGCCGGGCCACGGCCGAGGACCTGACCAGCGAGACGTTCCTGCGCGCCCTGCGCCGCATCGGCACCTTCACCTGGCAGGGCCGCGACTTCGGCGCCTGGCTGGTCACCATCGCCCGCAACCTCGTCGCCGACCACTTCAAGTCCTCCCGGTTCCGCCTGGAGGTCACCACCGGCGAGATGCTCGACGCCAACGAGGTCGAGCGCAGCCCCGAGGACTCCGTCCTCGAATCCCTGTCCAACGCCGCCCTGTTGGAGGCGGTGCGCAAGCTCAACCCCCAGCAGCAGGAGTGCGTCACCCTGCGCTTCCTCCAGGGCCTGTCGGTCGCCGAGACCGCCCGGGTCATGGGGAAGAACGAAGGCGCGATCAAGACCCTCCAGTACCGGGCCGTCCGCACCCTCGCCCGGCTCCTCCCCGACGACGCCCGCTGAGCCGCCGCCGCCCCCCGGCGAGACACCGCCGGGACCGCCGGTCGGCCGCCCGAAGTCCCGCCCGACGGCCCGTCCGCGACGGCGGCGCGTAACCCGACTGCCACGCCGCTCGTTGTGCGGGATGCAGACTTCCCGCTGTCGCGCCATGCCGCACACACTCACTCGATCGAGTGGATGCACTCAAGGCGTGCAACCTCCAGGTGTCCGGGGGAGTCGATCGTCATGACGAGAGGAGGTGCCGCCTGTGATCGCGAACGTTTCGGCGCACCGGCGGGCGAACGCCTTCGCCCAAGCCCTGGAGGAGCAGGAACTCCAGGGCGAGGCGGCCGTACGGACCGGCCCACCGGCGGACGAGGCCGAACGGGGACGGCTGCTCAGCCTGGCGGGCGGGCTCGCCGCGCTGCCCGCCCCCGAGCTCGATCCCGAGGTGCGGACCGTGCAGCGGGCGCAGCTGATCGCCGCCATGGAGGCCCATTTCGCAGGGGGCGCCGCGTCGGTCCCGGAGCCCCGCAAGGCCGCCAGGGCGGACGGGTCGTCCGGATCCTCCGGCCGGGGAGCCCACCGGGCCGGCCCGCTCGGCCGGCTCAAGCCGCGCTCCCGCTGGTCCAAGGGACTGGCGGCCGGCGGTCTCACCGTGGGCGTCGCGGCCGGAGCGCTCGGCGGAGTCGCCGCCGCCAGCTCCAACGCCCTGCCGGGTGACACCCTTTACGGGCTCAAGCGCGGCATGGAGGACCTCAAGCTCGGCATGGCCGACAGCGACTCCGAGCGCGGCGACATCCTCCTCGACCAGGCGTCCACCCGCCTCCAGGAGGCCCGCCGGCTGATGGAGCGGGGCCGCTCGGGCCACCTCGACCACGAGGACCTGAGCGAGATCCGCAAGACCCTCACGGGCATGCGCCAGGACGTCTCCGAGGGCCACCGCCTGCTGCGCGCCGCGTACGACCAGGACGGCTCGCTGGGCCCGCTGCGGCGCCTCTCGTCGTTCACCGCCTCGCACCGCGAGGGCTGGAGCCAGCTGCGCGACCGGCTGCCGCTCCCGCTCACCGACGTGCGGGACGACGTCAGTTCGGTCTTCAGGGCCATAGACGACGAGATCGAGCCGCTGCAGTCGCTGATCCACGACAAGGACCGGCACGACAGCCACGGCCGGCACGCCGCCGGCACCCCGCACACCGACCACCGGAGCACCCCGGGCCACAGCGCCCCCGCGCCCCGTACGTCGGCGAGCGGCGGCGGCAAGCACGCGTCCCACCGTCCGGCGGCGCCCTCCCAGAGCGCCCAGGACGAGCAGGAGGGGCTGCTCGGCGGCACGGGTCTGCTGCGTCCCGCCCCGTCGGCGGAGAGCTCGGGCCCGTCCGGCACCGCGCCGCAGGGCAAGGACGGCAAGCCGTCCAAGCAGCCGGACGTCACGCTCCCGCCGCTGCTGCCGGAGATCCTCCCGGGCCTCGGCATCCACGGAGAGGACCAGAGATAGCGGTCGGACGCGACGGTGGCCGGTGCTCCCGCGGGAGCACCGGCCACCGTTCTTTGATCGGAAGACGCCCTTTGATCAGAAAAACACCGACCGCCGCTGCACCAGCAGCTTGTACAGGGTGTGCTGGATCGTCTCCCGCACCTGGTCGGTGAGGTTGAACATCAGCATCGGATCGTCCGCCGCCTCAGGCGGATACCCCTCGGTGGGCACCGGCTCGCCGAACTGGATCGTCCACTTCGTCGGCAGCGGGACGGCGCCCAGCGGCCCGAGCCACGGGAACGTCGGCGTCAGCGGGAAGTACGGCAGCCCCAGCAGCCGCGCGAGCGTCTTGGAGTTGCCGACCATGGGGTAGATCTCCTCGGCCCCGACGATCGAGCAGGGAACGATCGGCGCCCCGGCCCGCAGCGCCGTCGAGACGAAGCCGCCCCGTCCGAAGCGCTGCAGCCGGTACCGCTCCGAGAACGGCTTCCCGATCCCCTTGAACCCCTCCGGCATCACCCCGACCACCTCGCCGCGCTCCAGGAGCCGCTGGGCGTCCTCGGCGCAGGCGAGGGTGTGGCCGAGCTTGCGGGAGATCTCGTTGACGACGGGCAGCTTGAAGACCAGGTCGGCGGCGAGCATCCGGACGTGCCGGGCCGCCGGGTGGTGGTCGTGCACGGCGACCTGGAGCATCAGCCCGTCGATCGGGAGCGTCCCGGAGTGGTTGGCGACGACCAGCGCGGCGCCCTTCTCCGGGATGTTCTCGATGCCCCGCACCTCCACCCGGAAGTACTTCTCGGCGAACGGGCGCAGGGCGGAGAGCACGACCTGGTCGGTGAGCTCCTTGTCGAAGCCGAACTCGTCCACCTCGTAGTCGCCGGTGAT
>NZ_JAIQLH010000009.1 GCF_020037025.1 Streptomyces huiliensis
CGACATGGGCATCGAGCTGAGCGGCGACGCGAAGCAGCTGCTCGCGAAGCGCGGCTACGACCCGATCCTGGGCGCCCGTCCGCTGCGCCGGACGATCCAGCGCGAGATCGAGGACATCCTCTCGGAGAAGATCCTCTTCGGTGAGCTCCGGCCCGGCCACATCGTGGTCGTCGGCACCGAGGGTGAGGGCGAGGAGAAGAAGTTCACCTTCCGCGGCGAGGAGAAGTCGGCCCTGCCGGACACCCCGCCGGTGGAGCAGGCGGCCGGCGGCGCCGGTCCGAACCTGTCGAAGGACGCGTGAGGGCGCGGAGCGCCTGCCTGAGCGCTGAGTAGGGCTGTCGGCCCCGGGACCGCGGATGCGGGACCGGGGCCGGTGGCTTTATGCGGCGGGCTGGCCGTTGATGGTCAGGCGGTCGCCGAAGAGGTGGGGGTTGGGGACGACGAGTGGGCGGCCCCTGAGGTTGTCGACCTCGATTTCGAGGTCCGGTCCGCCCACCAGGGCCGAGAGGTCGAGAGCCTGCTCGACGTCGCGCCGCTCGTCTATGATGTGAACCTTCCGCAGCCCTGGGAAGCGGCGACGCAGATCGGGCGCCAGGGCGGGCGGTTTGTTCACTACCAGGGTGAGTAGCCGGATGCCGGGCAACCAGCCTCTCTCGTCCGGATCGCTGAGCGCCTTTTCCCACAGCCCCAGTTCGGTCAGGTGCGGCTGTCTACGCAGATGCCGGAGTGCGTGTGGCCTTGCCAGTTCCGCGTAGAGGAACAAACTCTTCAAGTTCGGCAATGTCGCAAGGCTGTGGAGCCACAGTGTGTTCGGCGAGACCACTGTCAGATGCTCAAGGTTGGGCGGCAGGTTCGGGAACCGTCCGTCGCGGTCGGGAAGCTGGTCGAGCCTCAGGGTGCGGAGGTCGGCGAGGCTCGGTAGCACGGTCAACGCTGTGGAGCGCGAACGGTGGTTGCCTAAATGAAGCGTCGTCAGGTTCAACTCGGCCAGGGCTGACAGATCTTTCAGCATGGGGCAGTACCGGATCGACAGATCTTCGATTTCCGGGTGGTCGCGTAACAGACCGATGTCGGCGAGTGAGTCGTTGCCGGAGAGCAAGAGCTCTCGCATGATGCATCCGCGCAGAGCCGTGCGGAGACTTTCCGCGTCGTAATGCCCTGAGATGAGAAGCCTGCGGATGTGCCCGAGGCGTGACAGTTGTACGAGCTGGGCATGGCGGGTGACGCGTATGCCCATGTCGTCGAGGCGCATACCCGCGAGGACCTGTTCCGCGAACTGTGGCGTGTCCAGATAGGGCCACGACGCGACGATTTCCGCGCGGACCTCCCGGGCGTCGAGTCGGCCGTAGCGCGCCAGGTGGGAAAGTCCGGCGTCGCCGAGCTGCCTCAGCACCTGTACATATCCGACGGCCTTGGCCGGGCGCAGACCCTCCGGCTCGGGAATCACGGCCAGGGCGTCCGGGCCCAGCGAGGCCAGGTGTATGGCCTCCACATCGGTGCGTGGAACGCCCATCGTCCTCAGCCTTTCCCACACCTCGTCGTGCAGGCTGTCGTCGAGTGCCCCCGCGCTCATCGCGCACTCCACGGAGAGGGTGCGCAGCGCGAACCGCGCCTCCCGTTCCCCAGCAACGTCGCCGGCGGCCACGAGGCCCGAGATCACCGCTTGGGTCTCACGGCGGTTGCAGTGCCCGATGACCAGTCGGATGACGTCCTGCCACTGTTCCTCTGCGGCGTGGTCGAGGAGTTCTTTCAGGCAGTCGGAATCCTGGAATTCCTTGGCCGCGAGGAAATCCTGGAACGTCCGGTGGATGAACTGGATGGAGTCCGGCGACCGCTCCTGGAGGAGGCCACTGCGGTTCAGCAAATGATCCATCAGGGCGTCGGCCGTGTATGCCCGGAGCTGCCGCAGACTGCGCATCGCCAATTCGATCTGGCGGACGCCCTGTTTTCGGGTGAGTTCCGTCTGCCTGTTGCGGACGAGCCAGATGGCGATGTGCTGGAGGAGCTGCTGGGCGTCCTCGGCCTCCAGCTCGATGCCCTCTGGAGTGCCGATGCCCCGGCGGACGTCGCGGTTGCCGAGGAGCATGGCGAGGGCCGAGCGGTAGAGGGCCCAGCGGGTGTGGGGGAGGAGGCCGCTGCGGCGGCGATGGAGGGCGCATATGACGGCGCAGAGGAGGGGGGTACGGGCGAGGTCGCTGAGGACCTTGTTGCGCTGGAACTCCAGGGCGAGGTTGCGTTCCAGATGGTCGAGGCGGGTGCGTTCTTCGCCGTGCTTGCCCAGGCGCGCCGCGTTGTGCCAGGCGGTGACGAACTCCTGGATGTCCGCGTCGCTCATCGGCAGCAGCTGGAGCTCCTCGAAGCCCTGCCACTCCAGCCAGCCGTCCTCCACCGCGCGCGGGCGGACGGTCGTGAGGCAGCGGGTCTGCGGATAGCGGCGGAGGAACTCGTCGAGCCACTGGCGGGCGGGGGCGCGGTCGTCGCGGGGGAGTTCGTCCAGGCCGTCGACGAGGAGCAGGACGCGGCCCGAGTCGAGCATGCGGCCGGCCCAGCCGTCGGGCATGCCGTCCTCTTGGATGGCGATGGCCGGCAGCTGTGCCGGGGAGGGGCTGGTGATGCCGAGGGCGGCCAGCCGGCGCATGGGCACGACGAAGGGGACGAGGCCGTTCAAGGCCGCGAGCTTCTTCGGCAGGGTTTGGCACGCCGCGTGGGAGGCCAGCCACCACACCAGCGTCGTCTTGCCGGCGCCCGCCTCGCCGCGGAGGATCGCGCGTGGGTGCAGGGCCAGCAAATCTTCCACGCGGCGGGGCTCTTGCGGGACCCAGGCTCCCTCCCGGTCCGGGGCAGCTTCTGCCTGAAGGCTCAGGTACGCCGTGTCCAGGTCCCAGCGCCTCTCGTGCTCACCCAGGTCGTCGAGGCCGAACACCTCCAGCCGGCTGTAGCGGGCCTTGACCGCTTTCACGTACCGCGCCTCGTACGCGAAGTCGTCGACGCGCGGGTAGTGGAGTGGGATCGCCTCGGGTCGGGCGGGCCAGTACTTCCGCAGGGCGGCGGTGAAGCCCGCCTTGCCGAGGATCTGGAAGAGCGGGACGGCCTCGATGGCGGAGTGCTGCCAGCCCTCCCGGTCCTCGGCCACCACGCCCACCAGCAGCGGGCCGGCGTACACCGGGCCGCCGGAGAGGCCCGACCAGGGCGATTCGTCCGGGCGTCTGGGAGCCGGCGGGTGGTGGTCCGTGCGCAGGACGGAACGGCCGCGCACCCGGGCGGCGCCCGGGATCAGCGTTCCGGGGACCTGGGCGACGTCCAGGTCGCCGAGTGCGGACCGTTCGACGTCCGGGAAGCCGAGGGCCTGGCAGCCGGGGACAGGCTCGCGGGTGGAAAGGACGCCCCAGCGCAGCTTGGGCAGGGCGTCGGCATCGACGAGCGGACGGTGTGCGTGCAGCAGGGCCGCGTCGCATTGCTCGGCCGCGCCGAGCCACACGACGGTGCAAGTCGTGGGCACCCAGTTGCCCAGGGCTATGGCTTCGGTGGGGGTCCCGGGGGACACGACATGCCCGCTGGTGAGGATCAGCTCCGGCGTCAGCAGGACGCCGCTGCCCTGCCGGGCGCCCAGGACCGCGACGACGCGGTCCTCCGGTGTCACTGCCCCGGCTCCGCCGTCCCGAAGTTCGACACCCCGCCCGGCCGCTGGTTGCCGACCCGCCAGCCGGTGCCGGTGCGCATGTCCTTCGGGGTGAGGGTGAAGGTGACCTTGTGGGTGCGGGAGGAGCCGCGGGTGCCGTCGACGCCCGCGTCGACGACCCAGGCGCGGACCTTGCCGGAGCCCTTGACCTCCCGGCGCATCTCGACGCCGAACTCCATGGTGATGTCGCCGACCTCGAAGCCCAGGTCCTTGCCCTCGCCCGTGGCGGCGGCGCTGGTCAGGCCGGTGCGGATGGCCTCGACGGCCTCCGCCAGCTCGATCCCGTCGAAAGCCGATGCGTCGGTCATGTCCTGGGCCCCCTGGGCGTCGCGGTGCGTGTGCGGGTGTTGACGGGGAGCGTACCGGCGGGCGGGGGCCTTTGGTCCCGAAACGGACGAGTCGGTGGTCCCTGCGCGGTGACAAGGCACACAGGGGATTTCGGGAGTACTAAGCGAATTAGCAGGGAAGCGGTCTCCGGAATCACGGTAAGAGAGACCGGAATTCCGGCGGGTGGGGGAATCCGGAGCTATTCGGTCGCTACTAGGGGAGGTCGTAGAAAGGCCACTTGGAGCGGTTCGGAAGCGGCGGTTATCAAGGTAGGGCGATCCCGGTCCGCAGCCGGGATCGATTCCTGTCTTGGAGGTTTTTCTTTATGTCGAAGCGCAACGTCTTCCGTACCCGCCGTGCCGCCACCACCCTGGCCGTCGGCCTGGGCGCGTCGCTGGCATTGGGTGCGGGCGTCGCGCTGGCCGCGGAGTCCGCCGGTCAGGGGTTCTCCGTGCTGTCCGCCGAGTCCGCGACCGCCTTCGGCGAGTCGCTGAAGGCGCAGGCCGAGACGCAGAAGAAGGTCGCCGACAAGGAGCACGCCGAGAAGGCGGCCAAGGCCGAGCAGGCCAAGCGCGCGGCCGAGAAGGCGCGGGCCGACCGTTCGCAGGTCCGTAACCTGGCCGACGCCTGGGTGAAGCCGGTCGACGGCTACGTGATCGGCCAGCCGTTCGGCAAGGACGGCAGCATGTGGGCCAACAAGCACAGTGGCCAGGACCTGGTCGTGCCCAGCGGCACCGCGGTGAAGGCCGTCCACAAGGGCGTCGTCGTGAAGGCCGGCGGCAACGGCGGCGGTGACGGCGCCGCGTACGGCAACGCCATCGTGATCAAGCACGACGACAACACGTACTCCCAGTACGCGCACCTGTCGTCCGTCGCCGTCCAGGTCGGCCAGAGCGTGACCGCCGGCCAGCAGATCGGCCTGTCGGGCTCCACCGGCAACTCGTCCGGTCCGCACCTGCACTTCGAGATCCGTACGACGCCGAACTACGGCTCGTCGGTCGAGCCGCTCGGCTTCCTGAGCGGCCACGGCGAGAAGCTCTGACCAGCAGCCGAATGAACGCCCGAGGGCGGGGAACCCACGTGGTTCCCCGCCATCGGGCGTTTCAGGGCCCTCCGGCGTTTCAGGCCGTCACTCCGCCGGGGCGAGCGTCTTGGCCGGCTCGCCCGCCGGCGCTCCGGCTCCCGCCCCCGCCCGCGCCTCAAGCTCCCTGAGCACCGCCACCTCGACGACGTCCAGCCCGCCCTCGGGGCGGACCACCGTGACGCCGCGGGCCTCGGCGGTGGTGAGGATGCCGTGCACCACCGCGGGGCTGCCGAGCAGGAACGCGAGCGGGTACAGGCTGACCTCGCAGGTCTTCTTGCGGCCGAACGCGCCGCCCCGGTAGACGATCTCGCCGGGGACGAGCACGTCCTGCACCGTGCCGGTCTCGTCCGCGCCCCGCAGGCGGCGGAAGAGGAGCGAGGTGAGGGCCTCGGCGACCCGGTCCAGGACCCAGTCGCGGCCCGGGACGGCGATCAGGACGCGGCGGACGCCCTCGAAGGCGCCGTCGATCAGGTCCTTGGTCAGCGAGCGGTAGCCGCCGACCATGCGGATCTCGACGACCTTGTCCCAGGGGATGTCGTCGCCGTCGAAGCCGACGGAGTCGGGGCCCACGCTGACCGCGCCGAACCGGTCGAGGAGCCGGAGCGGCTTCGCCAGCTTCGCCGGGACCAGCGGGTGGCTGCCGATCAGCGTGCCCAGCGACACCTTCCAGGGCCGGGTGGCCGGGGCGTCCGGAGCGCCGAGGCGTTCGAGGGCCTCCATCACCCAGTCGCCGCCGGCCGCCAGCCGGTCCCTGCTCGCGTCCGCCGCCGTCCGGCCCGCCGTGGCCGAGCGGCCGGCCGCCTCCCGGCCGGCCACCGCGGCGCGCTCGGCGGCGG
>NZ_JAIQLH010000090.1 GCF_020037025.1 Streptomyces huiliensis
GTCGAAGCCGAACTCGTCCACCTCGTAGTCGCCGGTGATCCGGCGCCGCAGGAAGTTCAGCCCGTGGGCGAGCTTCCGCTCCCAGCCGTCGGCGGCCGCCTCGGCGGCGCCGGGTGCCTCAGGAGCCCCTGCCGTCGCGGCCCCCGCATCCGGAGCGTCCGGCCCTTCCGGCTCGTCGCGCGGCGGCGGGACGGGCGCGAGGGGCGCCGCGGCGGCCCTCGGCGTACGGCCGCCGCCCGAGGCGCCGCGGCGCGACCGCCGCCTGGACCGCGGCTCCTCGCCGAACGGGATGACCTTCGCGTCCGCCATGGTGCGTGCGCTCCTCACTTCAGGCCGCGGCCGGCAGGCACCGCGGCGGCGATCCGGTCGACGGTACGGGCGAGGGTGTGGGGCGGCAGCAGACCTGTGCCACGGCTCCGGGTGAAGTCGGCGAAGGCCCCCGCCGAGCTGTACCGGGGGTGGAAGCCGAGCGTTTCGCGCATCTGGGTGGTGTCCACGACGCGGCCGTGGGTGAGGAGCCGGATCTGCTCCGGCGAGAAGTCCAGCATCCCGACGGCACGCAGCGCGGAGCCGGCCCAGGTGACGCTGGGGAGGAAGAAGGGAAGGGTGGGGCGTCCGAGGCGCCTGGCGGCCTGCGAGAGCAGGACGACGCCGTCGCCCGCGATGTTGAACGTCCCGCTGTTGAGCGTGCCCCTGGCCGGCTCCGAGGCGGCGATCCGCAGCACCTCGACGACGTCGTCCTCGTGCACGAACTGCAGCCGGGGGTCGAAGCCGAGGACGGTGGGCAGCACGGGCAGCGAGAAGTACTCGGCGAGCGGCGAGTCGGCCTGGGGGCCGAGCAGGTTGGCGAAGCGCAGCACGCACACCGCCACGTCGGGCCGCCGGCGGGCGAACCCCCGGACGTAGCCCTCGACCTCGACGGCGTCCTTCGCGAAGCCTCCGCCGGGCAGTGACTTGGGCGGCGTCGTCTCGGTGAAGACCGCGGGGTCACGGGGCGCCGAGCCGTAGACGCTCGTGGTGGACTTCACGACCAGCCGCCGCACGGAGGGGGTCTTCTGGCACGCGCCCAGCAGCTGCATGGTGCCGATGACGTTGGTCTCCTTGACCGCGCTCCGGCTGCCCCGGCCGTTGCCCCGCTTGCCGAGCGGGGTTCCGTTGACGTCCATGTGGACCACGGTGTCGACCGCGTGCTCGGTCAGCACCCGGGCGATGGCGGGCTGCCGGATGTCGGCCCGGACGAAGTCGGCCCCGCCCAGGCCGTGCTCGGGCGGCACCGCGTCCACCGCGACGACCCGGTCGACGCCGGGCTCCCGCAGGATCCGGCGGACGAACCGGCCGCCCAGCCGGCGCGCGGCTCCGGTGACGAGCACCACCCTGCCCAAGGTCAGCGCCTTCCCTTCCGTGGGGACGTTGCGGACGACGTTCTCGGGGACGTTCCGGAGGACGTTCTCAGGCGCGTTCCGGAGAGCCGTCCCGGGGATGCTCCGGGGAGCCGTCCCGAGGACATCCTCCACCCGCTTCCGGGTGCCCTGTGGCGGCCACCGTAGCGGCTCGCCGTCGCGCTGTGACGTGCGCTCGTCGCGGGGAGCGACATTTCCAGCCGTGGAGACCGCCGTACGCGGCCCTGAGCGCCTCGTCCGGCCCAACGGGCCCCGCGGGCCCCTGAGGCCGCCGTACGCCTCACAGAGCGCCTCTCGCCTCCCGGGGCCGGATGCACCGCAGCCCTCCCACCGCCGGAGCGGAGGGAGGGCTGCGGGACGAACACAGCGACGCTGCTTACTTCTTGTTGCGGCGCTGAACGCGAGTGCGCTTGAGCAGCTTGCGGTGCTTCTTCTTGGCCATCCGCTTGCGCCGCTTCTTGATAACAGAGCCCACGACTACCCTCGCTTACATCGATTCACTCGGTGCGGGGCGTCCGAGCCCACACGACCTACATCGGGCCAGCCTACCCGGCACCGGGCGAACAGCGTAATCCGAGGTCCTCGTCAGGCGGTTTCCACCCCCACAAATGACTCACGGAGGTACTCGTGCACCGCCTGCTCTGGGACCCGGAAGGACCTTCCCACCCGGATCGCCGGCAGATGACCACTGTGCACCAAGCGGTACACGGTCATCTTGGACACGCGCATCACCGCGGCGACTTCCGCCACGGTCAGGAACACGACCTCGTTGAGAGGCCTTTCGCCAGCAGCCATGACACACCTGAACCTTCCGCACATGACGCGCACCGGCTTCCCCTCCGGTGACTCCTCGTCGCTGCGCGCTCACTCCCCAGATTAGGGGCGGGTGATGCGAGTGGGGAAGAGGAGCAGCCATCGGCCGCCTACCGTGACAGACACGCTCGATTGAGTACATAGCGAGTAAGCGGTCGGTAGTAATCAGACCGCACAGTGTCATCAAGTGGAACGGCCACGGACACCCTCCCCTCGGCCTCTCCGACGAAGACCGCGGGGTCGTCGGAATCCGCCAGTCCGATGGCCTCAAAGCCCAGTTGACCTGCTCCGCAGACCCACCCGTGGTCCCCGATGACCAGGCCCGGGAGGGGGCCTCCGGCATCCGCCGCGGCGGCCAGCGCGGTACGAAGCGGGAGGGGTGAATGCGTGTGTGCGCCCGGCTCGTTCGCGGTGGCGCGCGCGCCGGGTTCACGCACCATCGCGACTCCCCGGACGTAGTCAAGGTTGTATGTGCGTACGCCAAACCGGGTCGTTATGTCGATACTTCGACCCTGCGCCGGGGTGAGGACAGCACATCCCGCCGACGACAGACCGGCGGCCAAACCGGCGTAGAAACCCAGGAGCCGGTGGGGGTGACCGGTACCGATCAGCACCGGAGCGCCCGTCGCGGCGACCGTGGCGAGGCGTTCCGCGAAGGCGCCCAGCGCCGTCAGCGTTCGATCCGGATCGATCACATCATGCCCGGAAGTCTGTTCAGGATCGGCTGAAACTCCACACCTTTGGCCCATCAGCCGTAACAATTCCTCGTAGCGCCAGTCACTTTCCGGCTCCAGCCCCATCAGCACCCGCGGGTCCCCGGCCACAAACCGCCGATAGCGGTCGAGGCTCCGCTCCCGGGTGGTGGCCACGACCCCGGCGAGGCCGGTGGCGAGCAGATGCGCGCGCAAGCGTTCCACGCCCGGCTAACGGGGACGGGCGGGAACGGGGCACGGGGGGGGCGGGGTACGGGGGGGGTACGGGGAGGGCTCGTGGACCGGCGGGGGCCGGAGGGTTCGGGAGGGCGCCGGAGGGCTCCGGGGCGGCTTTCCGGACGGGCGGAGTGGCGGCGCGGGGTCAGGGAAGCAGGCCGTGGGCAGGGAAGACGGCCCTGCGGGTCGCCAGGACCGCCTGGTCGAGGCGGTCGGCGGGGTCGTAGCCGGACGTCGCGAAGTCCCGCCACTCGGGCCGCAGTCCGTCGGTCATCCGCGACGGCCCCCACTGCCGGGTGCGCCGGTACACCTCGTGCCGCCAGTCGTCCGGGACGTCCGTGCCGGGCTCGACGGGCCGGCCGGCGGCGATGGCGCACAGGTGCGTCCAGGACCGCGGCACCACGTCGACGACGGCGTACCCGCCGCCGCCCAGGGCCACCCAGCGCCCGTCGGCGTGCTCGTGGGCCAGGGCGTGGCACGACTCGGCGACGAGGCGCTGGGCGTCCAGCGAGACCGTCAGGTGCGCGAGCGGGTCCTCGAAGTGCGTGTCGGCCCCGTGCTGGGTCACCAGCACCTGCGGCCGGAAGGCGGCCAGCAGCTCAGGGACGACGGCGTGGAACGCCCGCAGCCACCCCGCGTCCCCCGTCCCGGCCGGCAGCGCCACGTTGACGGCACTTCCCTCGGCCTCCGGGGCGCCGGTCTCCTGGGGCCAGCCGGTCTGGGGGAAGAGGGTGCGGGGGTGTTCGTGCAGCGAGATGGTGAGGACGCGGGGGTCCTCCCAGAACGCGGCCTGGACGCCGTCCCCGTGGTGGACGTCCACGTCGACGTAGGCGACGCGCTCGGCGCCGAGTTCGAGGAGCCGGGCGACGGCGAGAGCGGCGTCGTTGTAGACGCAGAAGCCGGCCGCGGCGCCGGGCATGGCGTGGTGCAGGCCGCCGGCGAAGTTGACGGCGTGCCGGGTCTCGTCGCGCCACACGGCCTCGGCGGCCGCGACGGACTGCCCGGCGATCAGGGCGGCGGCGTCGTGCATGCCTGCGAAGGCGGGGTCGTCCGGGGTCCCGAGGCCGTAGGCGGGGTCGGCGGCCCGCGGGTCGGCGGACGCCGCCCGGACGGCCTCGATGTAGTCCTGACGGTGCACCAGCCGCAGCGTCGACTCCCCGGCCGGCTTGGCGGCCACGACGCGCATCGCCTTGTCGACGCCGAACGCCTCGACGAGCCGCATGGTGAGGGCGAGTCGTACCGGGTCCATGGGGTGGCCGGGGCCGAAGTCGTAGCCGGTGACCGCTTCATCCCACATCAGTTGTGCGCGACCGCTCATGACGGCCACGCTATCGGGAAACGCAAAAAAGCCGTAG
>NZ_JAIQLH010000091.1 GCF_020037025.1 Streptomyces huiliensis
GATGGACAACGTCAACTCCGCCTACTGACCGGCGGAACCATCCGACGGCCGTGGGCGGCGTCCTCTCCGGACGCCGCCCACGGCCGTCGTCGTCAGCTCCGCAGACCGGCGAACACGCCGGGCTCGTACGAGCCGCCCGGCCTGCGCAGGATCACGCCGAACCGGTTGGCCGCGTTGATCGTGGCGATGAGCCCGACCAGCGCCGCGATCCGTTCGTCGTCGTAGTGCTCGCGCACCCGCGTCCACGTCCCGTCGGACACGCCCTGGTGGGCGTCGGCGAGCCGGGTGCCCTCCTCCGCGAGCGCCAGCGCGGCCCGCTCGGCCTCCGTGAACACGGTGGACTCGCGCCAGGCGGCGACCAGGCCGATCCGGAGCGGGGTCTCACCGGCGGCCGCGGCCTCCTTGGTGTGGACGTCGACGCAGAAGCCGCAGCCGTTGATCTGGCTGACGCGGAGGCAGAGCAGTTCCCGGAGGGACTTGGGCAGCGCCGGCTCGATCACCGCGGTGATCGCCGCCGTCCGCTTGCCGATCCGGGTGCCGGTCTCGGTGGCGAACAGGTCTAAACGGGGTTCCATGAGAGCGTCCTCCTCGTGGTGACGGGTACCGCGCGGCATCGGCGCGGCGTCCATGTGCCCACCAGACGCCGCCCGACGGGTGCGCGTGACGGCGCGGCGATGTGACGGGCGCCACCGGCCCCGGCTGTCACACGGCGGCGGCGACCGGCGTCCTGTGCGCGTGACACGGCCGAGAACGGACAGACGGGAACCCACCATGCGCGAGCCCAGCCGGCCCACCACCGACCCCGCCACCGAGACGTTCCTCGCCCACCGCAACCTGCTGTTCACCGTCGCCTACGAGCTGCTCGGCTCCGCCGCCGACGCCGAGGACGTCCTTCAGGAGACCTGGCTGCGCTGGGCGGACGTCGACCTCGCCACCGTGCGCGAACGGCGCGCGTACCTCGTACGGATCACCACCCGCCAGGCGCTGAGCCGGCTCCGGACCCTGCGCCGGCGCCGCGAGTCCTACGTCGGCCCCTGGCTGCCCGAGCCCCTGCTCACGGCGCCGGACGTGGCCGACGACGTCGAGCTCGCCGAGAGCGTCTCGATGGCGATGCTGCTGGTCATGGAGACCCTCGCGCCGACGGAACGGGCGGTGTTCGTGCTGCGCGAGGTGTTCGACCTCGCGTACGACGAGATCGCCGCGGCGGTCGGCAAACGGCCGGACGCCGTCCGCCAGATCGCCCACCGGGCCCGCGCGCACGTCTCCGCCCGCCGGCCGCGCGGCGCCGTCTCCCCGGGCGAGACCCACGGCGTCCTCGCGGCGTTCCGGCGGGCCGTCGAGACCGGCGACGTGAGCGGCCTGCTCGGCGTCCTCGCCCCGGACGTCGTCCTGCTCACGGACGGTGGCGGCGTCGTACGGGCCGCGACGGCCCCCGTCGCCGGCGCCGGGACGGTGGCCGCGGTGCTGGGGCGGATCCCCGCCGCGGCGGAGCTGCGTCCGGTGCGGGTCAACGGCTTCCCGGCGCTGGTCGTCCTGCTCGACGGCACGATCGACACGGTCCTCGCGGTACGGATCGACGACGGACTCGTCACCGGCCTCTACGCCGTGCGCAACCCCGACAAGCTCTCCCGCCTCGAACGGGAGACCGCCGTGAGCCGCGGTTTCCCGCTGCCGCCCCGGGCGCAGTAATCGAGAGAGGGTACGGCGGAGGGGGAGGACGGCATGACGGTGATCGCCGGGCTCGTGTACGGCGGGCGCGTGCACCTGGGCGGGGACTCGGCCGGGGTCGCGGGCCTCCGGATCACCGTCCGCCGGGATCCGAAGATATTCCGCAACGGCCCCTACGTCATGGGCTTCACCACCAGCTTCCGCATGGGGCAACTGCTGCACCACGCGTTCCGTGCCCCCAAGCCCGCCGGAGACCTGGACCGCTTCATGACCACCGTCTTCGTCGACAAACTGCGCAAGTGCCTGAAGGACGGCGGCTGGGCGCGCAAGGACGCGGAGCAGGAATCGGCGGGAACTTTCCTCGTCGGCATAAACGGCCGCCTCTTCGCCGTCTACGGCGATTACCAGATAGCCGAACCCGCCGACGGATACGCAGCCGTGGGCTGCGGGGACGAATTCGCTCTGGGCGCCCTCCACGCCACGGCGGACCTCGGCCTGAAACCCCGCAAACGCCTGGAACTGGCCCTCTCGGCCGCCGACCACCACAGCGCCGGGGTCTCGGCGCCGTTCAGCTACGTCGCCACCCGGAGGAATCCCGACTGACCGGGCGGAATCCGGCCGGACTAGGATGACGGAAAGCGGTGACGAACACCGCGTCTCCCACCGCACAGGAATTCCGAGCACCGCATGTACTGGATCACCGAAGAGGAAGAGTACGTCTACGTCAATTCCCGGGAAGGTTCGCCCCTTTGGTCGCTCCTCGCCGACTGGTCGGACAGCGAGGACGAGGAGGAGTGGAAGCGGCACGTCCCGCTCTTCGCCGGAATCGTCTCCCGGTGGTGCCGGAAGGGCTACATCGACGTGTTCGAGGGGCCGGAGATGCCCGCCTGGTGGGGCGGCCGGCGAATCTCCGGCGCCGAACTCGACCGGCTGCTCGCGGACCCGGCCGCGTGGGAGTACCGGGAATCCCCCGAGTCCGTCATCGGCCTCGCGCTGGGGGAGAACGTCCGGGAGATCGCCACCCCGCCGGGGGAACCGCCGGCCGGTGGGCCCGTCGCCCCCGCCCCTCCGGCCACGCCCTCTGTTCACCAGGCGCCCGCGGCGGCAGATTGGGGACGGCCGGGAAACGATCAGCACCCATGGTGAGGTGAGCGGAGTGCAGCGACACGACGAGGCGACGCGGCGGTACTACGAGACGCGGGACGTGGACGCGTTCTATGACGCCGTCTGGGGTGGCGAGGACATTCACACCGGCAGTTACGAGCGGGAGGGGGAGCCGGTCGCCGACGCGTCGCGGCGCACCGTGGAGCGGCTGGCGGCGTACCTCGCCGAGCGGCTCGGGCCGGGAAGGCGGGTGCTGGACCTCGGGTCCGGGTACGGGGGCACCGCCCGCTACCTGGCCGGGCGGTTCGGGTGCCGGGTCGTCGCCCTGAACCTCAGCGAGGCGCAGAACGAGCGGCACCGCGCGGCCAACGCCGAACGCGGACTGGACGGGCTCATCGACGTCGTCACCGGCTCGTTCCACGACGTGCCTTACGGCGACGGGGAGTTCGACGCCGTGTGCTCGCTGGAGGCGCTGTGTCACAGCGACGACCGAGCCCGCGCGCTGGCGGAGGCGGCCCGCGTCCTGGCGCCGGGCGGCGCGCTGGCGTTCACCGACGTCATGGCGGCCGAGGGCACACCCGACGACGAGCTGCGGCCGGTGGTGGCCCGGCTCGGCGTCGACGCGCTGGCCACGCCGTCGTTCTACCGGGAGCGGCTGACGGCCCTCGGCCTGGACGGCGTCGGCTTCGACGACCACAGCGAGCAACTCGAGCGCCACTACGTTCGGCTGACGCAGGAGACCGAGTCCCGGAAGGACACCCTCCGCGACCTCATCAGCCCCGACTACCTCCAGGGACTCCTCCTCAACCTGCCGCTGTGGGTGGAGTCGGCCCGGAGCGGGCGGCTGCGCTGGGGGATCTTCCACGCCCGGCGCTCGACGGCGTGACCGATTCCGCGGCGTGACCGGTCCCGCGGCGTGACCGATTCCGCCACCCCCGTCCGCTGGACGGCCCCGGCGCGCCTCCGCCAGGATGCCGCCGGGGGAGAGACGCACCACCGCGGCGCTCCCGGACACGCGCGAAGGGGTTCGATCCGATGCGAAGAGTTCTCCGCGGCCTGGTCGCCGGAACGGCCGCCGCCCTCGCGGTGACGGCCGTGCCCGCCACCACCACGGCGACGGCACAGGAACACCGGGAGCCCAAGGCGCCACCGGAGTTCGTCGCCCTCCGGGACGTCGACCCGACCATCCTCCAGGAGATGCGCTACCTCACCCGCCACAACTTCACCGGGGAGCGCATCGACGGCTACCGGCAGCCGCTGTGCGTCGTGACGCGCGACGCGGCAGCCGCGCTCCGTCGGGCGCAGCGGTCCTTCCTCCGGCAGGGCTACTCCCTCAAGGTCTACGACTGCTACCGGCCGCAGCGCGCCGTCGACCACTTCGTCCGGTGGGCCAAGGACCTCGACGACCAGCGGATGAAGGCGGAGTTCTACCCGCGCGTCGACAAGACGCGGCTGTTCGACGACGGCTACATCGCCGCCAAGTCCGGCCACAGCAGGGGGAGTACGGTCGACATCACCCTGGTCCGGCTGCCCGCGCTGCCCACCCGGCCGTACCACCCCGGCGAGCCGCTGAAACCGTGTTACGGCCCGCAGCGGGACCGCTTCCCGGACAACTCCCTGGACATGGGCACCGGGTTCGACTGTTTCGACACCCTGTCGCACACCCTCGACCCACGCGTCGTCGGCCGGCAGCGCGCCCACCGCCTGCTGCTCAAGAACGGTCTGGAGAAGGCCGGTTTCCGGAACCTTCCGGAAGAGTGGTGGCACTACACCTACCAGCCGGAGACGTTCCCGGACACGTACTTCGACTTCCCGGTCAGCCGGCGCTCCCTCCGGCCGGCCTGCTAGCCGGCTCCCCGCCGGCCGAGGGTGCGCGCCGGCGCCGTACCCGTTCCTGGATCACCAGCCGCGATCCGGAGTTCTCCCCAAAGGACCCGGATCGTCGGCCACCCCGCACTGTCGTTCGGCGGAGTCAAGCGTTCTGGTTACGGACGCGAGCTCTCGGGCCGCGGCACCAAGGAATTCCGCACCGTGACGACGGTGTGGCACGGGGCGGAACCGACGTAAAAGGGCGTGACCTTCCCTGAAGAATTAATGATTCTCCTCACGGATTTTCCCGTTTTTGCGGATGGCGCAAAGGGTGTGCGTCGGGAGCGATGTGGAGTCGAGCGCCCCCGGCGCAACCCCACCGCCGCGCCGGAGGCGTTGTGGCGATGTGCTTGTCGTACTTACGGTGGATGCCGCGGCCCCACCGCTCGGGTTTCCTACGGAAATCAGTGGAGTCCGTATCAGGCGCCTGGAGTACGCACCATCGTCCCCATCCAGAAGAAGGAGAATGGTCATGACGTACGAGCGTCCCACCCTCGCCAAGGCCGGCAGCTTCCGCAAGGTGACGGGCCTCAAGGACCACGGCCCGAAGGACATTCTGGGCGGCAAGCAGGTCCTCTGACCTGAGAGCGGGTGGCGGTCTCCGGCCGCCACCCGCTTCTTCTGTCCCGGACCCCGCCGACGGAAGGCCGTGCCCCGTGGATCAGTCCCTGTCGCTCCAGTCCGTGCCCGCCTGGTTCGTCGTCCTGCCCGACACCGCCGCGGCGGCCGTCCCCGCCGCGAAGGCCCTCTCCTTCGCCACCCGCCGTCTGCTCCACGCCTCCGGACGGCCCTGGATCGTGGGACGGTGGGACCCGGAGACGGCCGTGACGGGCGCGCACCGCGACGCGCGGGTCGTGGTGATCGGGGAGCACGCCGTCCCGGAAGCCGACGCCGAACGGGCGGCCGCCGCCGCGGCCGGCACCGCCTCCCCGCCGGAGCTGGACCGCCTCGCCGGCCGGGCCGGCAGCTTCCACCTGATCGCCTCCTGCCCCGGCCGGGTCCGGGTGCAGGGCGGTGTCGTCACCCTGCGGCGCGTGTTCCACGCCGAGGCCACGACGCCCGGCGGACCGGTGAGCGTGGCGTCCGACCGGGCCGACGTGCTCGCCGAACTCGTGGGCGCCGGCCTCGACGAACCCCGCGTCGCCCTCGAAATGCTCGCCTCCGGCGTGCCGTACCCCTGGCACGGCGATCCGCTGTGGCGGGGTGTGCACCCCGTGCCCGGCGGGCACCGCCTGACGCTCGACGCCGCCGGGCGGGCCCGCACCACCCGGTGGTGGTCACCGCCCGACCCCGTCGTCCCGCTCGCCGCGGGCGCCGTCCGTCTGAAGGAGGCCCTCGCCGAGTCGGTCGCCGTGCGCACCCGCGGGCGCGACCTGGTGTCGTCCGACCTGGGCGGCCTGGACTCGACGGCGGTGTGCTGCACGGCGGCCCGCGGCGGCGCCAAGGTCGTCGCCTACACCGCCGCCATCCACGACGAGGCCGGCGACGACGTGTACTGGGCCGAACGCACCGTGCGGGCGCTGGGCAGCGTGGAACACCATGTCGTACCCGCCCGCGAGGTGGCGATGACGTTCGACGGCATCGACACCCTCCGGGACATCCTCGACACCCCCAGCATCATCACGGTCGACCGCAACCGCCGCATGGGCATCATCGAGACGGCCGCCGCCCGCGGATCCGGCCTCCACCTCACCGGCCTGGGCGGCGACGAACTCCTGGCCGGCACGCCCGCCCGGCTGCACACGCTGCTGCTCCACCACCCCTTCGTCGCACTGCACGCGATACGGGGCTACGCCGCCAAATACCGCTGGGCCCGGCGGGCGGTGCTGAGCCGGCTCGTGGACCGCAGGTCCTACGGGGCCTGGCTCGACCGCCTCGCCCGCGACCTGACCGGGCCGGCCGCCCCCGTGGAGGAGCCGCTCCTCGACTGGGCCGTTCCGCCCCGGATGCCGCCCTGGGCCACGCCCGACGCGGTCGCCGCGGCACGGGACGTGATCCGCACCCGCCGGACCCCCACCGGGGCCCGGGGCCGGAACCGCGGCGAACACCGCGAACTGGTCGCCATGGACGGCATCTCCCAATGGGTCCGCCACATCGGGCAGATGTCCGCACCCCTGGGCATCGCGGTCTCCGCGCCCTACTACGACGCCCCCGTCATCGAGGCGGCCCTCGCCGTCCGCGCCGAGGAACGCATCACCCCCTGGCGGTACAAGCCGCTCATCGTCGAGGCCATGCGGGGCGTCGTGCCCGAGGTCAGCCGCACCCGCGGCACCAAGGCCAACGCGACGTTCGAGGAAGAGGCGGGGCTGCGCCGCCACCGCCGGTCCCTGCTGGCCCTGTGCGAGGACTCGCGGCTGGTGCGGCTCGGCCTGGCCGACGGGAAGGTGCTGCGCGACTGGTGCCGCCGCGCCCTCTCCGCGGAGACCGAGAGCTACCGGCTCCACCCCACCATCGCCTGCGAAGTGTGGCTGCGCTCGCGGGAGATGGCGCCCCTGCCCGCCGCCGACCGAAAGGCGTGAACCGGTGCCAGCACTCAAGCCCGGCGTCCTGCTGACCGAGACCGAGTACGGCATGGCGCTGCTCGATCAGGAGAGCGCCGAATACTGGACGCTCAACCCCACGGCCGCCCTCGTCCTGCAGACGGTGCTGGACGGACACGGACCCGAGCGGGCGGCCGAGCTCCTGATCGCGCGGTACGACGGCGTCGACGCCCGGCAGGCCGGCGAGGACGTCGTCCGCATCGTCGCCGAGCTGCGCGCCGCGGGACTGCTGACGGCGTAGCCCACCCCGCACCCCGTCTTCCAGCAGGCCCTCCCGACCGAAGAGGCACGCCATGACGACGCCGGAAGCGATCCCCTACCACCCCCGCTCGATCCCCCTGGGCCGCCGCTGGGCGGCCCGGCTGGCCGTGGGCTGCGCCCATCTGCTGGCGACCCAGCCGCCCGCCCGGATCCGCGCCGTCCTCACGAGGCTGCGGCGCGGTGCCCGGCCCGCGACGCTCGCCGAGGCGAGCACGGCGCGGCGGACGGTGCTCGCCGTGAGCCTCGCCGCCGGAGGGCTCAAGGGATGCCTGCCCCGCTCCCTGGCCACCGTGCTGCTCTGCCGCTGGTACGGCCACTGGCCGACCTGGTGCGTCGGCGTGCGCAACCGCCCGCCGTTCGCCGCGCACGCCTGGGTGGAGGCCGAAGGGGTCCTCGTCGGCGAAGGCGCCCCGGCCGACTACTTCCAGCGCTTCTTCACCGTGGAGTGAGCCGATGACCGCGGCGCCTTCCGTGGACACGCCCCGGACCGGCCCTCCCGCCCCCGCGCCGGACAGCGCGCCTTCGAGCGGCCCGGACCGGCCGTGGCGGGGGCAGCGGGCCCTGCTGGGCCACCTGCGCCCGCAGCGGTGGCGCATGGCCGCGGGCGTCGCCCTCGGGCTCGTCGGCAGCGTCATGGGCCTGGCCCAACCCCTGGCGGCCAAGCGCGTGATGGACGACATGGGCCACGGCACGCCGGCCACCGGCCCCGTGCTCGTGCTCAGCCTGCTGGTCGTGGCCGGAGCGGCCCTCGCCGGGCTCGGGTACTACGTGCTGCAGTGGTCGGCCGAATCCCTCGTCTGCACCGCCAGGCGCCGGCTGACCGACCGTCTCCTGCGGCTGCGCGTGCCCGTCGTGGAGGGCTCCGAACCGGGCGACCTGATCGCCCGCGTCACGTCCGACACGACACTGCTGCGCCAGTCCGCGCCCCAGGCGGTGTCGGCGGCGGTCACCGGCACCCTGGTCACCGCGGCGACGGTCGTCATGATGGGGCTGCTCGACGCCGTCCTGCTGGGCGTCACCCTCGCCGTGGTCGCCTTCGTCGGGGTCGTCGTGGCGGTCGTGGCCCCGCGGATCGGCCGTGCCACGCACGGCACCCAGGAGGCGGTGGGGCGCATCGGGGCGGCGCTGGAGCGGGTGCTGGGCGCCTTCCGCACCGTCAAGGCGTCCGGCGCCGAGCGGCACGAGGCGGCGGCGCTGCTCCGGGAGGCCGAACGCGCCCGGCGCACCGGGATACGGGCCGCGGCCTGGGAGGCCGTGTCGGCGACGACGTCGGCGGTGGTCGTCCAGGTCTGCTTCCTCGTGGTGCTCGGCGTGGGCGGCGCGCGCGTCACCTCCGGCGCGACGGACGTCTCCACCCTCGTCGCCTTCCTGCTCTACCTCTTCGCCCTCGCCCCGCGCATCGGGCAACTGGTCGAAGGCGTCGGCCAGGTCCAGATCGGGGCCGCGGCGGCGGCCCGCATCGCGCAGGCCGAAGAGCTGGAGACGGAGGAGCAGGAGGGCGACGCGGCGGAAGACGTCACGCGGGCGCCCCTCAGCGTGTCCTTCGACCGGGTGAGCTTCGCCTACCGGCCCGGGCTGCCCCGCGTCCACCACGAGGTCTCCTTCGCCGTCCCCGCCCGCGGCCTGACCGCCTTCGTCGGCCCGTCCGGCGCGGGCAAGACCACCGTCTTCTCCCTCATCGAGCGCTTCTACGAACAGGACTCCGGCCGCGTGCTCCTGGACGGCGAAGACGTACGGCAGTGGCCGCTGACCCGGCTCCGCGCTTCCATCGGCTACGTCGAGCAGGACGTCCCCGTCCTCGCCGGCACCCTGCGGGACAACCTCACCCTGGGCCTCCCCGGAGCCGGCGACGAGGAGGTCGCCCGCGTCCTGCGCCTGGCCCGCCTGGACCTGCTCGCGCACCGCCTGCCCCACGGCCTGGACACCGACGTCGGCCACCGCGGCAGCCGCCTCTCCGGCGGCGAGCGGCAGCGCGTGGCGATCGCCCGCGCCCTGCTGCGCCGCCCTGGCCTGCTCCTCCTGGACGAGGCCACGTCCCAGCTGGACGCCGCCAACGAGGCCGCGCTGCGCGACACGATCGCCGACACCGCCCGGCACACGACCGTCCTGGTGGTCGCCCACCGGCTGTCGACCGTGACCACCGCGGACCGGATCGTGGTCATGGAGGCGGGCCGCGTCCGGGCCGTCGGCAGCCACGCCGAGCTGATGACGCACGACGCGCTCTACCGCGACCTGGCGAGGACACAGCTGCTGGACGGCTAGGCCGGGGGTTCCGAACAGGGCCCCCTCTCCCGGGCCACCCCGCGCCGCACCGCCGCGTGCGCGCGGCCGCACCGGCGGAAACCGGGGCAGTTCCTGCTGCCGAGCGTGGCCGTGGCGCTGCTCGCGGCGGCGACGCCGATCCTGGCCGGGCACGTCGTCGAGTCCGCCGAGTTCGCCGCCCGCGCCCGCGCGGTGTGGGACATCGGCGTCCGCACGGCCGTGGCCCAGTCGCCGTTCGTCACGGCCCTCACCCTCGTCTCCGCGCCGGCCCTGGGTCTCGTCTACGGCCTCGGCGGCTTCTCCGCGCCGCCCGGCCGGCTGGAGCCGGGAGCACAAGCCGCGGCCACCCGATCCACCAATTCCGGTGGATACATCCAGGCCAACAGCCCCGGACCGACAGTTCCGACACGCGCGCGAACACCCGAACCACCCCCCTGGGGTCACCTCCCAGGAACCCACACCCGAGGCCCAAGACAACGGCATTGGCGCTAGCGTGCGTTCGTCGAACTGTCCGCACGACAGAAACTGGGGTCATTCCGCCATGGAGTACTCGCACGACGACACGGGCCTCCTCCGGCAGCCGGTGGGCTACTGGAGCTGGGCGGCCTACAAGGCCACCGTCGGCCGGACGCGCGCCGCCCTCGCCGGGATCGGCACGACGCAGCCCCAATGCTGGGTGCTCGAACAGATAGCCCGCGCGGACACCGCCCCGTCCCGCGCCGAGGTCTGCCGGACCCTGGAGGGCTACCTCGACACCGGGGCGGCGGCCATCACCTCCGAGATCGACGAGACGGTGGCCCGCGGCTGGGTCACCGAGGACGCGGAGGGACTTCTGCGCCTCACCGCCGAGGGGCGGGCGTTCCGTGAGAAGACCGCTGTGCTGCAACGCGAACTGTGGGAGGAACGGCACCGGGGCATCTCCGACGAGGAGTACCTGACCACCCTGAAGGTGCTGCAGCGGTTCATCCACAACACCGGCGGACGGGCCTGGCACGAGTGAGCGGGTGACGGTCCCTCGGACGGCGGCGGGTGGGGGAGGCCCCACCCGCCGTTCGGGGGCCTCCACCAGTGATCAGGGCCGGGCGGGCGCCTAGCGTCGGGCGTATGGTTCCCGTCCCGCTCCCGGCGGGCGGCCGGTGCTCGCCGCGGGCGGGCCTCGGCTCGCCGGACGCCTCCCCGGCCGCCGGCACCCGCCGCCCCGCGTTCCGCGCGGGCGCCGTCCGCGCCGGCCTTCGCGGCGCGTCGGCTGTCTGTCCTGGGGGCGTCTGTCCTGGGGCCGTCTGTCCGGGGGGCGTCCGCTCTGGGACCGTTCGCCCGGAAGCCGCCGGCCGCATCGGAGCCCATGCCCGTGCCCGTGCCCATGCCCGTGCCCGCTCCCGCGAGCCGGCGTACCGCGCCCCGGAACGGCCCGCCCGGGGCCATGCCGTGACGCCCGGCCAGGACCCGCCCGCCGCGGGCGGCCGGACGAGAGAACCCGCCGGGGCGGCCGTCGCGGCCCCCGGTGCCGGAACGTCCCGCCCATGGTGAAGGAGACGCGATGACACCCTTGCGCAGGGTCGCCGCCGCCGTGCTGACGGCCGCCGCCTGCCTGACCGCCCTGCCCGCCGCCGCGGAAGCCGATCCCGGCGGTACCGGTCCCGGCCCCGGCCCAGGCGCAGGCGCCGGCACCGGTACGTCCGCCGGGCTCGCCCGCTATCACCACCAGCGCCCGGACTGGCGGAGCTGCGTCCAGGGGCCGGACGACGACACCGGCCGGACACTGGAAAAGGCCGGCGCCCGCTGTGCCACCATCTCCGTACCGCTGGACTACTCCGACCCCGGCGGCCGCACCCTCACCCTCGCCCTCTCCCGCATCAAGGCCACCGACACCGCCCACCGGGCCGGAGCGCTCCTCGTCAACAGCGGCGGTCCCGGCGGCCCGTCGCTCGACCTCGCCGTCGGCGTCCGCGAGGCCATGAAGGGCGTCGGCGCCCGCTACGACGTCATCGGCATGGACCCCCGCTTCGTGGGCCGCAGCAGCCCGCTCGACTGCCACTGGCCCACCGGTACCTGGATCCGCTCCGCCGGCACCGGACGGCAGGCCTTCGACCGGCAGGCCGCGTTCCAGCGCGGCCTGGCCGAGAGCTGCGGACGCACGGCGGGCGACGTCCTGCCGCACGTCACCACCCGCAACACCGCCCGCGACATGGACGTCGTCCGGGAGGTCCTCGGCGAACGGCGGATCTCCTACCTGGGCTACTCCTACGGCACCTACCTCGGCACCGTGTACACCCAGATGTTCCCCGGCCGCACCGACCGGGTAGTCCTCGACGGCGCCATCGGTCCGCGCGACTACGGGCCCCGGATGCTGTCCACGATGCTCGACGCCAACGAGCGCGCCCTGGAGCACTGGGCCGACTGGGCGGCGCGCCGCGACGCCCGGTACGGGTTCGGCCGCACCCGCGAGCGGGTCCTCGCCGCGGTCCACGACATCGTCCGCACGGCCGCCCGCCGCCCGCTCGTCCTGGACACCGGGAAACGGACGTACGAGGTGGACGACACCGTCGTCCCGTCGCTCCTCTTCGGCGACCTGGCCGACGACCGGGACCCCGCCCGGGCCGCCCTCGCGGACTCGGTCACCGCGCTCCGCCGGGCCGCCCGCGGCGAGACCGTCGAACCGCCCGAGCCGCTCGCCGAGGCCCTCGCCGCCGCCCTGACCGGCGCGGACTCCGCGTCGGCCAGTGCCCAGGCGGCGATCCTGTGCGGCGACGCCGCCGCGCCGCGCGACCCCGAGACGTACCGCGACGCCGTCGAGAAGTCCCGCGCCGCGCACCCCCTCTTCGGGCCGCTCTTCCACAACACCAATCCCTGCGCTTTCTGGCCGTCGACGCCGCGCGAGGAGCCCACCCAGGTCCGTACCGACGCCCGCGCCCTGATCGTCGCCGCCACGGGCGACCCGCGCACCACCTACGCCGCCAGCCGGCACCTGCACGGCCTCCTGCCGTCCTCGCGTCTCCTGACCCTCCAAGGAGCCGACCACCACGGCCAGTTCGGCGAGTACGGCAACGCGTGCGTGGACGGACGGGTGAACGCCTACCTCGCCACCGGCCGCCTCCCGGCGACCGACACGACCTGCCCGAAGTAGTCCGGCGCCGAGGGCGAGCGGGCGGCCGCACGGGAGCTCCCGGGAAAGCGCCGGGACGCCATTGCGCGCCGCCCGCTCCGCACGGCACCCTGAGGGACCCATGGAGACAGGTACGCTGACCGTTCCCGGCGCCGAGATCCACTACGAGATCCGCGGAGCGGGCCCGCCCCTCCTGCTGATCAACGGCGGCGACGGCGACGCCGCCATGTTCGGACCGCTGGCCCGGCTGCTGGCCGACCACCACACCGTCATCACCTACGACCCGCGCGGCAACTCCCGCAGCCGCCTCACCGCCCCGCCCCGGGAGCAGAGCATCGAGGAGCGCGGCCACGACGCCCACCTGTTGCTGGCCGAACTCGCCGCCGGGCGCCCGGCGGCCGTCTTCGGCACCAGCTACGGCGCCATGACCGGCATGGACCTCCTGGCCCGCCACCCCGGCCAGGTACGGGCCCTGGTCGCCCACGAACCGTTCGTCGTCGACCTGCTGCCCGACGCGGACCGCTGGCACGCCCTCTTCCGGGAGATCCACGCCGCCTACCGTCGCGAGGGGCCGGGCCCGGCGCTCCGGAGGCTCGGCCAGGAGATCGGCCTGGACGTCGCGCCCGAGCCGGACGACGCGCTGCCCGCGCCCGTACGGGAGATGCTGGCCCGCGTCCGGGCAAACGGCGACGTGGTCCTGGAGTACGAACTCCGCTCCTTCACCCGCTTCCGGCCCGATGCCGAGGCGCTCCGCGCGGGCCGGTGCCTCCCGGTGGCCGGCGAGGAGTCCCCGGCGCTCCTGCACCGCACGACGGCGGCCCTCGCGGAGCAACTGGGCACTCGTGTCACGGAGTTCCCGGGCGGCCACGTGGGTTACCTGACGCACGCGGCGGAGTTCGCCGTGGCGCTGCGGGGGGCTCTCGCCGGCTGAACGAAGCGGAGGGGCGCGGCCGGAACGTTCGACGGGGAGCCGCCCCGGACGGAGCCGGGGCGGCGGCCGGCTCCGGGCCCGCCCCCGACCTGCCGGGAGTCCGCCGCGCCTTGCCGCCTCCCCGGCGATGGGGGACCCTGGCGACCCGCCCCCGCCCTCGCCACCGGGACCGCCCCGGGGAAGGACGCCCGGCATGCCCACCCGCACCCAGGACGCCCCGCCGTCCGCCGACCCCGTGCCCCTGCACCGGCTCGGCGTTCCCGCCACCCGCCTGCCGCCCTTCCTGATGGGCTCCTTCGACGTGTTCGGCCCGGACTCGCACGCCGGATACCCGCACCGGCACACCTTCCACGAGATCGCCTACGTCACCGCCGGCACCGGCACCCACGTCGTCGACGCCGTCCGCCACCCGCTGCGCCCGCCCCACCTGTGCGTCATCCTGCCCGGGCAGGTGCACCACTGGGACCGCGCCACCGGCCTCGCCGGCGTCCTCCTGCTGTTCACCGAGGACTTCCTGCTGACCCGCCCCGACGACCGGCGGCTGCTGCGCGAGCTCGGCGAGCGGCGGGTGCCGCGGCTGCCCACCGGCCCGGACGGCGGCGACACGGCCGGCATCGGCGCCCTGATCCGGGCCATGGAAAGGGAGTTCACGGACCGCGCCGACGGCTACGTCTCCGTCCTGGAGGCGTACCTGCACATCCTGCTCGTCCGCGCCCTGCGGCTGCCCGGGGAGCGCAGGCCCGAGGCGGACGCGGGCCGGTCCGCCGAGGTCGCCCGGGACTTCGGCGCGCTGCTCACCGAGACCGCGGGGGCCGAGGGCGCGGTCCGCGCCTACGCCGACCGGCTCGGGGTGTCCGTCGGCTACCTCATCGAGTCCGTCAAGCAGGCCACCGGCCGGACCCCCGGCGAACTGGTGCGGGCCGCCCGCACCCTGGAGGCGAAACGATTGCTCACCGGCTCCGGACTGAGCGTCGCCCAGATCGCCCGGCGCGTGGGATTCGGTGATCCCGCCTACTTCAGCCGCTTCTTCCGGCGCGAGACCGGCGTCAGCCCCGGCGACTTCCGCCGGACGGCGGGCGGGAGCCTGCCGGAGTAAACACCACGTTCACCGAACGGAGTGCATCGATCCGTCCCCTCCGCCGCTCTAGGTTCCTCAACGCGCAGGCGCGTTCGCCTGTGCCGACCCCCAGGAGGAGGAACCGTGGCGGACGATACCCTGCCCACCGGCGACCCCATCAACGGCGACCCCATCAACGGCGAGGCCATCGACGGCGACGACGCGGCGGAACGGCGGCACATCAGCCGCAAGACCGTGCTCAAGGCGGCCCTCCTGGCCGTACCCCTGCCCGCCCTGCTCGGCGGCGGCGTGGCGCTGGCCCGCGACCACCGGCCCACGGACGCGCCGCTGCCCACCACCCCGTACTGCGACGACGGCGACGAGCCCACCCCGCCGCAGACGGAAGGCCCCTACTTCAAACCGAGTTCACCGGAGCGCGCCTCGCTGCTCGAACCGGGCATGCCCGGCGTCCGGCTCACGGTCTCCGGCTACGTCTTCGGAGCGACCTGCCGGCCCGTCGCGCACGCCCTGCTGGACTTCTGGCAGGCCGACAACGCCGGTGTCTACGACAACCGCGGCTACCGGTTGCGCGGCCACCAGTACACCGACGCCCGCGGGGCGTTCACCCTCACGACCATCGTGCCCGGCCTCTACCCCGGACGCACCCGCCACCTCCACGTCAAGGTCCAGGCCCCGGGCGGCCGCATACTCACGACCCAGCTGTACTTCCCCGGCGAGCCCCGCAACCAGACCGACTCCCTCTTCGACCCCCGGCTGCTCATGACGGTCCGTCAGGCGGGTCCCGCCAAGCAGGCCGCGTTCGACTTCGTCATCGACCCCGGCGTGCCCGGCGCGGGGCGCCGGCGGTAGGAGCGGCGCGGACGGTGCGGCGGCCCGGGGGATCATCGGCTTTCCCCGGGCCGTCGGCCCGGCCGGTCGGCGGAGGCGCACTCCGGTACGTTGTCGGTCGACGATCACAACGATCACCAAGGGGGTTTCCGATGGTTCCGATGACGGACCAGACCGACCGGCCGTTCCGCTTCGGCGTCAACATGTTCACCGCGGGCACGGGTGCCGAGTGGCGCGCCAAGTGCCGCCGGGCCGAGGAACTCGGCTACGACGTGATCCTGGTGGCCGACCACCTGGGCATGCCGGCGCCGTTCCCGTCGCTCGTGGCCGCCGGCGCGGTCACCGAACGGGCCCGACTCGGCACCTACGTGCTCAACTCCGGCTTCTCCAACCCGACGCTGCTCGCCCGCGAGGTGGCCACGACCGACCAACTGACCGGCGGCAGGCTGGAACTGGGCCTCGGCACCGGCTACGCCCAGGCCGAGCACGAGAGCGCGGGGCTGCCCTTCGGCTCACCGCGCGAGCGCGTCGACCACCTGGCGCACACCGCGGCCGAGGTCGGCCGACTGCTGGCGGACCCCGGACACGTCCCCGCGGCCGCGCAGCCGCGCGTCCCGTTGGTGATCGGCGGAGCGGGCGACCGGGTCATGCGCATCGCCGCCCGGCACGCCACCACCATGGCCTTCACCGGCGGCGGCACCGGCCCGGACGGGACGCCGCGACTGCTGGACCCCGCAGCCCTGGAGGAGCGCGTCGCGGCCTACCGCCGCTTCGAGTCGGAGGAGCGGCCGGCCGGACTCGCCCCCGCCGAGCTGAACTTCCTGGTCCAGATCGTGGCCGTCGACGGCGATCCCCTCGCCAAGACGGGCGGCCTGATCGGCGACGTGACGCACATGACGGAGGAGGAGCTGCTGTCCCACCCCGTCCTCCTCTCCGGCTCGGTCACGGAGATCGCCGACCGCCTGCACGCCCACCGCGTGCGCTACGGCTTCACCTACTTCACGATCCTGGAGCCGTACATGGAGGAGTTCGCGCCGGTGCTGAAGCACCTGCGGGCGTGACTCCGCCCGCCCGGCGTCCCTTCCGGGCACTGGGCATGACAAACCTCACTTCCGCCCGCCCGCGGGCCACGGGAGGCTCGGGGTGTCCCCGAGCGCCTGAGTGCCTCAAGTGCCACCGGAAAGGGGTGTCCTGTGCCGGAAACGTCCGCGAGCCACGGTCTCCACCGGCCGTCGAAGGCCGAAGCCCTCCGCGTCCTCGCCACATCGCTCGCCGGCTGGGCGACCCGGCGACCGCTGCCCGAACAGGCCGACGGCGTAAGCCGTTTCGCGCATTCGTCGGAGGCGCGGCAGACCGTGACGCTGCTCGCGGTGCTGGAGGCCGTCCTCGCCTGCTGCGTGTCCGCGATGCTGCCCCCGGCGCTCAGGGCCTGGCACGCGGCGTTCGAGGCGCTCCTCGTCCTCTCCGGCTTCGGGGCGGTGGCCGCCATGGCACGGCACCCGCACCTCGTCTCCCCGTCCCGACTGGTCCTGCGGACGGGCTGCTTCGGCGGACTGACGCTGCCCGGCACCGCGGTCGTGTCCGTCTCGCGTGCCGCCCGGACCGTCGCCGGTCTGGGCATACGCCCGGTTCCCGGCGAGCCGCGGGCCGTGGCCTGCGCGGCGGGCAGCGCGGTGGACCTGTGCCTGCGCCTCGACCCGCCGGTCGTCCTCGACCTCGGGAAGGCCGGGGCGACGGAGGTGGACACGGTCTACGTCTCGGCGGACGCCCCGGACGCGTTCGCCTGTGCAGTGCGGGAGGCCGGCGCCTCGCGTCGCTGACCGGGACGGTGTCACGGGAGGGCGGCCCGACCATGGCCGGCGTCTGGGCGGTACACGCGGGCGGCCGGCTGCTGTGCCTGGCCCTGCTCCTGCACTGGCCGGTGCGGTGGCTGGCGCGGGGGCAGCGGGCGGTGGCGCGCCGGGTGACGGGCGGGCGGGGCGCGGGTGGACGGGGAACAGGCGGGCGGGAGACGGGCGGGCGGGCGCCGTCTGCGCCGGAGCGGGCGGCCGCGGCACCGTTCGCGTAGCCGGTCCCGGGATCACGGTGCGGCGGCGGCCGGCTGCCGCCGCGTGCCGTGAAAGGCCCGGCGGTACGCGCTGGGCGTGGTGCCCAGGGCGGCGAGGAAGCGCCGGCGGAGGTTGGTGGCGGAGGAGAGGCCCGTGCGGCGGGCGACGGCGTCCACCGCCAGGTCGGACGTCTCCAGCAGCTCCCGGGCCGCGGCGATCCGCTGCGAGAGCAGCCACTGCCCCGGGCTGGTGCCGAGCTGCTCCGTGAACCGGCGCGCGAGGGTGCGCGGGGAGCAGCCCGCCCGGGCGGCCAGCCGGGGGAGGTCCAGCGGTTCGTGCAGCCGGCCGGCGGCCCACTCCAGGAGCGGCCCGAGCGAGCTGTCGATCTGCGCGGGCCGCGGCGGGGCGGCGTACTGCAGCTGTCCGCCCTCCCGGTGCGGCGGCATGACCATGCTCCGGGCGACGCGCGCGGCGTAGTCCGCGCCGTGGTCGGCACGCACCAGATGCAGGCACAGGTCGATCCCCGCGCCGGAGCCCGCGCTGGTGGCGACGTCGCCGTGGTCCACGTACAGCACGTCGGGGTCGAGGCGGACGGCCGGGAAGCGCCGGGCGAACTCGTCGGCCTGCGCCCAGTGGGTGGTCGCCGAGCGGCCGTCGAGGAGGCCCGCGTACGCCAGGACGAAGGCGCCGGAGCAGATGCTCACCAGGCGCGCGCCCCGCGCGTGCGCCCGGCGCAAAGCCCGGACGACGTCGGCCGACGGGGGCTCGCCGACGGGCAGCCGGCCGGGGACCACCACGGTGTCGGCCCGGTCGAGGGCGTCGAGCCCCTCCGTGACGAGCATGTCGTACCCGGCGAGCGTGGCGACCGGCCCGGGGTGCTCGGTGCACACGCCGAAGCGGTACCGGGCGGGTAGCCCGGCCCGTTCGACGCCGAATACATCGGCGGCGCAGCCGAGTTCGAAGGTCGACTGGGGCGGATGGACGAGTGCCGTGACGCGGTGCATGGCAGGAAAGTACCTCAGGACGTCAAACGAGACACTGGGCGGGGCGCCCGTGGACGGCGAGGCTTGCCGCATGACGAACACGAACACGAACACGACACCACAGGTCACGGATGCCGCGACGGCGAAGGGCGGCCAGCCGACAGGCGGGCAGCCGACGGGCGGGCAAGTGCCCGGCTACGTGTGGGCCGCCGCCCAGGACGCGCCCGCCCGCACCCTCTTCCCCGGCATCCGGCTGAGGTCCCTGTGGAGCGGCGACAACGGCGCGACCGCCCACGTACTGGAGATGGACCCCGGCTCGTGCTGGGAGGGCCTCGACGTCCACGACCCGGGCCCGGAGGAGGTGTTCGTCGTCTCCGGCGTCTTCAACGACGGCGAACGCGACTACCCCGCGGGCTCCTTCATCCACGCCCCCGCCGGTTCCTCCCACGTTCCGCAGACGACCACGGGCTGCACCCTCTTCGTCTTCTACCCGGAGGGGTAGGGCGGCCGCGGGCGGCGGGCGCGCGTCCTGCCCTCAGGACTCGCCGCCCTCCGCTCCGTCCGACTCCCGGAGGATTCCGCCCCGCAACTCCTGTGAAAGATCGATGAGTTCGCTAGCGAAGAGGTCCACGGCGCTGTTCCGGAACTCCTCCGGCGTCAGCCGCACCGGGACGTCCGCGCCGACCCGGCCCACGATGACCCCCGACGGCGACTCCGCCTTCGCCTCGTCCCGCGCGTCGGTGCCGTCGAGGGAACGCGCCAGGGCGCCCGCGACCGCGGACCGGGGCGACTTGGCCACGCTCACGTCGTCCAGGGCGAAGCCGATGTAGGCGGCGATCAGGGTGCCGGACCCGTCGACGACGCGGATGCCCTTCGGTATCCCGTTGCCCCCGCGCATCGTGAGCGTGGCGACGCCCTCCTCGGCCCCGCTCAGGGAGAGCTCCGCGCGGGTGGTGTGCGGGTTGGCGAACCGGTCGTCGGGTTCCTCGCCCGCGAGGCGCTCCGCCGCCAGCCGCCCTTGGGCCGAGCCCTCGGCCCGCCGCCGCTCGTCCTCCGCGCCGTGCCCTCCGGCCGGCCCGTTGTTCTCCGTGCCGTGCCCCCCGGCCGACCGCTCGTGCACCGTCATGGCGATCCCTCCCCGCCCGCTCGCCGGTGTCCTGCCCCACCGCTTGCCCCGGCACCGCCCGGCGATGCGTACCCCCCGGGGCCGGGGCCGTACCGCCGGGGGCCGGGGCGCGGTGCGTCGGCCGGGGGCGCGTGGCGGTAGCCTCGCGCGGAGAACGGCGGGCGCACACGCGCCCGCGCACGAGCCACCCAGGAGGACCAGCGATGGCGCTCGAGCACGACCGGGCCGCCCAGCGCGGCGAGGAGATCCTCGCCGTTTTCGACACCGCGTTCGCGCAGCTGCTGGCGGCCGACCCGGCCGCCTTCCGGGTCAAGTTCCGGAAGATGGCCGCCTCCGCCTTCGCCTTCTACCGGGGCACGGCCTGCCTCTTCTACCACGACCTCGCCCACGAGCGGGACGCCGGCCCCTACCTGGACCAGCAGACCTCCCGGGTGTGGATCCACGGCGACCTGCACGCCGAGAACTTCGGCACCTACATGGACGCCGGCGGCCGACTGGTCTTCAACGTCAACGACTTCGACGAGGCGTACGTCGGCCCGTTCCTCTGGGACCTCAAGCGCTTCGCCGCCTCCGTGGCCCTGCTGGGCCACGCCAAGGCGCTCAGCGACGCCACCATCACGGAACTGGTACGGATCTACGCCGCCGCCTACCGCGAGCGCGTCCACGCCCTGGCCACCGGCGCCAAGGAGGACGAGATCCCGCCCTTCACCCTCGACACCGCGCAGGGCCCGCTCCTCGACGCCCTCCGCGAGGCCCGCGCCCGCACCCGCTTCGGCCTCCTCGCGACCATGACCGAGATCCGCGACCACGACCGGCGCTTCCTCGACGGCGGCGGCTCGATACCACTGGACGCCGCCACCCGCGCCAAGGTCCTCGACGCCTTCGACGGCTACCTGGAGACCCTGCCCGACAGCAGCCGGGTCCGCCCCGACTCCCACCGCGTCAAGGACGTCGTCGGCCGCCGCGGCATCGGCATCGGCAGCGCCGGCCTGCCCTCGTACAACATCCTCCTGGAGGGCAACAGCGACGCCCTGGAGAACGACGTCGTCATCTACATGAAGCAGGCGCAGACCCCCGCGGTCTCCCGGCACGTCACCGACCCCGAGGTGCGCGGCTACTTCCGGCACGAGGGCCACCGCACGGTGATCTCCCAGCGCGCCCTGCAGGCGCACGCGGACCCGTGGCTGGGCTGGACGGAGCTCGACGGCGCCGGGCAGCTGGTCGCCGAGGTCTCGCCGTACGCCGTCGACCTCGACTGGTCCGACATCGACGACCCCGAGCAGATCGCGGCCGTCGTCGCCGACCTCGGCCGCGCCACCGCCGCCATGCACGCCGCCGCCGACGACACCAGCGGCCACTCCCTGGTCCCGTTCTCCACCGAGCGCGCCATCGACGCCGCCATCACCGCCGACGAGGAGGGCTTCGCCGACCTGCTCACCGACTTCGCCCACACCTACGGCGCCCGGGCCCGCGAGGACCACCAGATCTTCGTCGACCTGTTCCGCAACGGCCGCATCCCGGGCCTGTAACGTGACGGCGGCCCGGCCCGGGCCGTCACGCGCGCCCACCGCCGCGGTCGGTGGGCGGCAGCAGACCGAGGCGCCGGGCCTTCTGGGGCGGCAACGGCAAGGCGTACCGGGTCCGCGGTGACTTCCTGAACTGCTGATCCCGAGCCCCGCCGCCGTGCGGCGTGAGCGACCGGTTCCGGCCCGGCCCCACCGCGGGCCGGACCGGCTCGCGCGGGTCCTTCCCGGCGCACGAGGCCGCCGCCGGGAACTCTCCTCCGTCCCCCGGGGACACACACCCGGCGGACATTCCGCCGACAGCCCCGTACGGTACGGCGGCGTCCGCCATGATGTCCGCGAGCGACCACACGTGCGGGGAGGACATCCGTGGGCGGCCTGAAAGACGCGGAGTACGAGGCCCTGTTGACCCTGCGCGACCTGGAGGGGCAGCAGCGGCACGGCTGGGCGACCGACGGCTGCGGTGTCGCCCCGCAGGCCGTGGAGCGCCTCCGGGCGGCCGGTCTGTGCGAGACGGCCGGCCGTTCCGCCCTCGCCGCCCTGCCGGGGCCGCCGCGGTGGGCCGCCCGGCTCACGCCGGAGGGCCACGACGCGCTCGTCTACCTTCCCGCCCGCCGGTGGGGTGACGGCGGGGCGGCCCCGGATCCCGGCCTGCCCGCGGGGACCCGCGAGGTGAGGCTGCGGCCCCAGGCCATGGAAGTGCTGCGCCTCTACCTGGGCCTGGGCCCCCGCCTCCGCCGGCCCCCCGCACCCGGCCTGGAGGAAGCGGTCCGTACGGCGCGGCGGGCCGACAAGGGCAGTGCCTGGACCCTGCACGTCACCGATGCCCAACTGGCCTCGATCGCGTACGCGATGTGGCTGGAGGCCCGCGCGCACACCGTCGCCCCCGCGAACCGGCTCGCCCGCGAACACGACGCCTGCCACAAGCCGTCGAACGGCGCGACGAACTGACGCCTACCCACGAGCGGCGGGCGGCGCCCGCTTCCGTCCCGGCCCCGGGCAGTGTCCTGTGACGCTGTCCGGGGTCTGCTTTCGGCCCCGGGGGAGTGGGGGCGTGCCGGGTGCCCGGGGACGGGGCTTCTGCCTGGTCAACCGTAGGTAACACCGGGTCACGACGGGGTTCTGACGTGCCGTTCGCGCCCGCGATGTCGCATGCCAGTTCGGCTCAAAACATCAGTTTGTGGGGCAATCGGCGCAGGGAATGATGCGTTCGCTTCAAGATCCTTCACGGGGGAGCCACCCGTGAAACAGCGCTTTCCCGCCGCGTCGAACAGGAGCCTCCGCATGCTGCCCGCCATGCCGCACGACGTCCGTGAACGATTCCTCGCCGAACCGCGCGTCGGCGTCCTGGGGGTCGCCGACCCCCGGGGCGGCGACCGGGCGCCGCTGGTGGTGCCCGTCTGGTACGGGTACGAGCCGGGCGGTGAGGTCGTCGTCGAGACGGGGCGCGAGACCGCCAAGGCCCGACTGCTGCACGCCGCCGGGCGGTTCAGCCTCTGCGTGCAGGACGAGCGGCGGCCGTACCGCTACGTCAGCGTCGAAGGGCCGGTCACCGCGGTCCAGGACCCCGTCGACCCGGCCGTGCGCGAGGCCCTGGCCCACCGCTACCTCGACCCCGACGAGGCCCGCGACTACCTGGCGGCCACGGCGGCCCAGTTGCACGACGACGTCGTCTTCCGCATGCGCCCGCAGCGCTGGCGCACCGCCGACTTCGCCGCCTTCGCGGCCGACTTCGAGGGCGCCTCGGAGGGCGCGCCGGGCGACGTGCCGGACGACGCGCCGGGCGACGCCGGCTGACCGCCACCGCCGCATCCCGCCGCACCGCGGCCGCACGCACTCCACCCCGAGCCGGAAGGAAACATGACCGACACCCACGTTTCGTTACGCCCGTCCCCGCGCCCCGAACCCGCCGCCGGCTACCCGCGCGACCGCCTCGTCCACGAGCTGTTCACCGCCCGGGCCGCCGCCCGCCCGGACGCCCCCGCCGCCCGGCACGGCGAACGCACCCTGACCTACGGCCGGCTCGACGCCCGCTCCGACGCCCTCGCGGCCCGCCTGCGCGCACGCGGCGTCGAGCCCGGCGACCTGGTGGGCGTGTGCGGCGGTCGCTCCCTGGAAGCACTCGTCGCGCTGCTCGGCATACTCAAGGCCGGCTGCGCCTACGTCCCGCTGGACGAGGACCTGCCGCCGGCCCGGCTGCGCGCCATGGCGGAGGACGCGGGTCTGCGCGCCGCGGTGACCCTGCCGGGCAGCGAACGCCCGGTCCGCGGGCTGCCCGTGACCGTCGACCTTGACGCGGACGAAGACGGAGACGAGGCCGAAGACGAGGCCGGGACCGCCCCCGCCGTCCCCGCCGTCCCCGCCGTCCCCGCCGTCCCCGCCGTCCCCTCCGCCACCGACCCCGCCTACGTCGCCTTCACCTCCGGCACCACGGGCCGCCCCAAGCCGGTCGCCGTACCGCACCGCGGCGTCGTCCGCCTCGTGCTGTCCGACCCCGAACTGACGCCCCCGGGACCGGGCGACCGGATCCTGCACGGCTACGGGCTGTCCTCCGACGCCTCCACGATCGAGATCTGGAGCGCCCTCCTCACCGGGGCGTGCCTGGTCATCGCCGACCGCGCGGAGCTCCTCTCGCCCACCGCCCTGGAAGAGCTGCTGCGCGCGCACCGGGTCACGGTCGCGTACCTGACGACGAGCGTCTTCCACCTCCTCGCCCGGACCCGGCCCGAGGCGCTGTCGGGGCTGCGGTTCGTGTCCGCCGGCGGCGAGGCCATGGACCCGCGCCTGGCCGGCGCCGTCCTCGCGGCCTGCCCCGGCACCACCGTGGTCAACTTCTACGGGCCGACCGAGAACTCGGTGGTCTCCACCGCCCACGTGCTGCGCCCGCTGCCCGACGACGCCGGGCACGTGCCCCTGGGCCGCCCCTTCGGCGCGTCCACCTGCCACGTCCTGCGCCCGGACGGCACGCCCGCCGCGCCCGGCGAGGAGGGCGAGCTGTACGTCGGCGGGGACGGGCTGGCCCTCGGCTACCTCGGGGACGCGGCGCTGACCGCCGAACGGTTCGTCACCCTGCCCGCGGTGGAGCCGGACGGCCGGCTCTACCGGACCGGCGACCGGGCCGTCCGCACGGCCGAGGGACTGCTGGAGTACCGCGGGCGGCTGGACCGGCAGGTGAAGCTGCGCGGCGCGCGCGTGGAACTCGACGAGGTGGAGGCGCGGCTGCGGGCCCACCCGGCGGTCGGCGAGGCCGCCGTCGAGGCCGAGGACGGCGCCCTGACCGCGTACGTCACCGCCGCCGAACCGGGCCGGCCGCTCCCCGTACCCGACCTGCGCGCGTACTGCGCGCAGTGGCTGCCCGCACAGGCCGTCCCGGCGCTCGTGCCGATGGACCGGCTGCCCGTCACCAGCGGCGGCAAGGTGGACCGCGCCCGGCTGAAGGCCGCGGCCCCGGCCCGGGCGACGGCGGAGCCCGCGGCCGAGGGCCTGCTCGGCGTCCTCGCCGAGGTGTGGCAGCAGGTCCTCCGCGTCCGGCCCGCCCCCCACGACCACTTCTTCCACCTCGGCGGCGACTCCCTGCTCGCCTCCGAGACCGTCACCCGCACCCTCGCCGTCCTCGGTCTGGACGCCGCCCACGGCTCCGGCCTGATCCGGGCGCTGCTGGCCGCCCCCACCCTGGAGGGCTTCGCGGCGGCCGTCCGGGACGCGCGCGGCGGTGCCGCCGGGAAGACGGCCGGACCGACCGTCGACTTCGCCAAGGAGGCCGAGCTCGGCTTCGACCTCCCACCCGCCGCCGGACCCGCGCCGCGCCCGCACGCCCCGCGGCACGTCCTGCTCACCGGCGCCTCCGGGTTCGTCGGCGCGTTCCTCCTCGACCGGCTGCTGCGCTCGACGGACGCCCGCGTCCACTGCCCGGTCCGGGCCTCGGGCCGGGCGCACGCCGAACGGCGGGTGCGCACCGCCCTCGCCCGCTACGGCCTGCGCCCCAGCGAGGCCGCCTGGCGCCGGGTGGAGTGCTTCCCCGGCGACCTGACCGAGCCCGCCCTCGGCCTGCCCGCCGACCACGCGGCGGATCTCGCCCGCACCCTGGACCTCGTCGTCCACAACGGAGCGCACGTCAACTTCCTCTATCCGTACGAGGAGCTACGCGCGTCGAACGTCGACGGCACCCGGGAGGTCATACGCCTCGCCGCGCCCCGCCGGGTCCCGGTGCACTTCGTCTCCACCGTCGCCGTCGTCGCCGGCTTCGGTGCGGCGGGCGTGCGCGAGGTGGACGAGGACCTGCCGCTGGACCACGCCGACGCCCTCACCATGGGCTACGCGGAGAGCAAGTGGGTCGCCGAGGGCGTGCTGCGGCAGGCGGCCGAGCAGGGCCTGCCGGTGGCCGTCCACCGGCCGTACGAGGTGACGGGCGACACGGCGCACGGCGTGTGCAACACCGAGACCGCCATCTGCTCCCTCCTCAAGATGATCGCCGACACCGGACTGGCCCCGGACATCGCCCTGCCCATGGACTTTGTCCCCGTGGACCACCTCGCCGCCGCCGTCGTCCACATCGCCACCCGCCGGCCGGCCGACGGCCGCGTCCACCACCTCACCAACCCGCGCCCGGCGATGCTCTCCGACGTCCTGGAGCGGATGCGCGCCGCCGGGTACGCGCTGCGGACCCTGCCGTACGACGAGTGGGTCGCCGCCCTGGTCCGCCATGTCGCCGCGCATCCCACCGCCGCCACCGCCCCGTTCGTCTCCCTCTGCGTCGACCGCGGCAGGACCGTGGACACGTCCGTCAAGGAGATGTACCTCCAGGACACCTTCCCCGTGCTCGGGCGGCGCAACGCCGAGGCGGCGCTGGCGGACAGCGGGCTCGACTGCCCGCCCGTCGACGCCGCCCTCCTCGACCGCTACCTGGAGTACTTCTTCACCTCCGGCTACCTCACCCGTCCCACGACCAGCCCTTCGGAGGGGACCGCATGAGCGACACGGAAGCCGTGGACACCGTCATCGAGGTCCCCGCCCCCGAGCCCGGCAGCGCCGGGTCTCCCTGCGCCTACGCCCGGCTGCGCGCCGAACACCCAGTCGTCAAGGCCCAGTTGCCCAACGGCGAGACCGGCTGGCTGCTCAGCCGCCACGAGGACGTACGCGCGGCCTTCGCCGACCCCCGGCTCGTCCGGCCGCTGCTGTCGGCCTGGCCGCCCCGCGAGGGCGACGACGCGCCGCCGCCGTGCCTGCCGACGTTCCTGGAGATGACCGGGGAGCACCACGAGCGCGTCCGCCGCACCGTCCTGCCGCTCTTCGGCCGCCGGCGCCTGGAGTTCATGGTCCCGCGCGTCCGGGCCATCGCCGAGGAGCTCCTCGACGCGATGACGGCCGGGTCGCCGGACGGCACGGCGGACCTCGTCCCCGCGTTCGTCGAATCGCTGCCGCTGCGCGTGCTGTGCGAGACCGTCGGCCTGCCGTACGAGGACCGCGACGTCTACCTGCCGCACACCCTCGCCCTGCTCAGCGCCTCCGGGCTGACGATGGACGAGGTGCTGGCCGCGCTGTACGCGCTCCAGGACTACGCGTCCGAGCTCATCGCGCGGAAGGAGCGGGAGGGGGACGGTGCCCGGGACAGGGACGCCGACGGGGGCGACTACATCGGCCTGCTGCTCGCGGAGAGCCGGCGGCCCGGCGGCGCCCTGACGCGCGACGACGTCGTCAGCTTCGTCGTCACCATGCTGATGGCCGGCTACAAGACCAACATCCAGCACACCGCCAACGCCCTGCTCGTGCTCCTCGGCCGCCCCGACGAGCTGCGGCGGCTGCGGGAGGAGCCCGCGCGGATCGGCACCGCCGTGGAGGAGCTGCTGCGGTACGTGCCGCTGATGAACGCCATCAACATCCTCGTCGCCCGCGAGGACTTCACGCTGCACGGGCAGCGCATCCGGGCCGGCGACGCGGTCGTGCCCGTCCCTGCCGCCGCCAACCGCGACCCGGCGGCGTTCGCCGACCCCGACCGGTTCGACCCGGCGCGCACACCCAACGCGCATGTGGCCTTCGGGCACGGGCCGCACGCCTGCACCGGCGGGCACCTGACCCGCCTCCAGCTCGCCACCGCGATCGAGGTGCTGCTGGAGAAGCTGCCCGGCATCGAGCTCGCGGAGCCGGCCGCCGGCATCCCCTGGGACGAGACGACCCCGCTGCGCGCGCCGGCCCGGCTGCCGGTGCGCTGGTGACGCCCGTACCCCGCGATGTGAAAGAACGCGACCTGATGAAAGAGGCCCGCACCACCGTGACCACACCCCACACGACCGACGCCACCCCGCACGACGAGCCGCTGCCGCGCTACCCCTTCAGCACCCAGGGCGACCGGCTCGCCCCCGAGCTCACCGAGCTGCGCGGCCGCTGCCCGGTGGCCCGGGTCGGCACCAACTCCGGCGGCGAGGCATGGCTCGTCACCGGCTACGAACTCACCCGGCACGTACTCCGCGACCGGACGTTCGCACGCTCCGTACTGGGCGAGACCGACAGCCCGACGCAGGACGCCCCGATCCTGGCGCCCGAACTGCTGGACGCCATGAACCACCTCCAGAAGGCCGGACTGCGCGACGAGGTGCTCCGGGCCCTCGGCCGCGACCAGCCCGACCTGCCCGCCGACCTGGTCGCGGCGGCCACCCGGGAGGGCCTGGACGCCATGGTCCGGCAGGGCGCGCCCGGCGACCTCCAACACCACTTCGCGGAGCACGTCGCCGCCTGGTGCATGCTGCGCCTGCTCGGCCTGCCCTTCGAGGACCGTGCCTGGCTGGCCCACCGTGCGGACGTCGACCTGACGATGGTGACGTACTCGGACGAGGAGCTCGCCCGCAACTGGGAGGAGATCCGCCGCCACATGCACGCGCACATGGCGGCCCGCCGCCCCGGGGAGCCGCGTGGCCTCGCCGACCGCCTCGCCGACCTCAACGCCCGCGGCCAGGGGCTGACGGACCGTCAGCTGTCGAACATCGTCGCCGTCCTCTTCGTCAGCGGCTACGAGGACTTCGCGAGCTTCCTGGGCGTCGCGGCCTTCAACCTCCTCCGGCGGCCGGACGCCATCCGGACGCTGCGGGAGCACCCGGAGACGATGCCGCGCTGCGTGGAGGAACTGCTGCGCTGCAGCGTCGTCCTGGGCAACGCGATCCCGCGCTACGTCACCCGGGACGCCGAGCTCGGCCCGGCGTCCCTCAAGCGGGGCGACCTCGTGCTGCTGTCACTGGACGCCGTCAACTTCGACCCGGCCGCCTTCGCCGACCCGGAGACGTTCGACCCGGCCCGCTCACCCAACCCCCACCTGCGGTTCGGCTACGGCCGCCACCACTGCCCCGGCGCCCACCTGGTCCGCCGCCAGTCGGAGACGGCGTTCCGCGTGCTCCTCGACCAGCTGCCGGACATCGCCCTGGCGGTCCCGGCGGCGGAGGTCCCCTGGCACCCCCACCGCATGGCCATCATGGCGGCGGAGCTGCCCGTGAGCTGGTGAGTCACCGGGGTTCCGACACACGCCCCGCCGGGCGCCAGGACACCGGCCCGGGCCGCGAGCTCCCGTGGGTCGGGCCGTCGACGACGCGGAGCGCGGGGGGCGCGGGTGCCTGACTCAGGTACCGGCCGTGCGGGCCCCGCCCGGCGGCGGGCTGACCAAGGTGATCGCGGCATCGAGGAGGGCCTGGACCCGGCTCGCCGTGAACCTCTCGGGTTCGATGGGGAACATCATCATCCAGCCGTCGGCGATGGCGGCCAGCTGGTCGGCGAGCAGGTCGGCGGGGATGTCGTCGCGGACGGTGCCCTGTGCCTGCCCGGCAGTCAGGAGCGAGGCGAGTATCTCGCGGTGGCGGGCGTAGCGCCGCGCGATGACGGTGGCGAAGGCCGGTTCGTACCGTGCGTGGGCCAGCAGTTGGGACATCACGGGCCAGAACTCGGGGTCGCCCGCGGCGCGGGACAGCCACCGTTCCAGGACCGCCCTGATGCCGGGCCGGCCCCCGCCGGGCTCGAGCATGGCGTCGAAGCCGTCGAACCGGCTCTGGGTCACCGCGGCGACCAGCTCTTCCTTGTTCGCGAAGTAGTACGTCACCGTCCCGGTCGTGCACCCCGCGCGCTGGGCCACCTTGCGCAGGGAGGTGTTGGCGTAACCCTCCCGAGCGATCACCGAGGCCGCCGCCTCCAAGAGCGCGGCCCGCCTCGCTTCGTGGTCGCCAGTCGGCCGCCCGCGCCGCCCGGCCGGCCCGCGTCCGTCATCGGCGGCCGCTGGGCGGGTCGGGTTCTCGGGCATCCCGTGATTTTGCCACACGGCTGACGTAACGGTCGTTGTGCAAAATCGCGGGGTCCGGCGGAATCACCGTCGAGACACGCCCTCGATGCCGCCGCCCGAGCGCCGCGGCCCTCATAGCATCGGCCGGGAACTTCCCGTCAGTGCCATCCTGTCGACGACCGTCCGGAGAGGCTCGTCCGTGCACCGCTGGCTATCCGAACGGCGCCGATCGACGGTGAGCCTGGCCGTCGCGGTGTGCACGGCGGTGGTCCTCCCCAACGACAGCGTGGCCGACGTCTCGACGGCCGACATCGGCGTGTTCGTCCTCTTCGCCTACCTGCTTCCCTATCTCGCGCTGACCTTGTCCGCCTTCTGGAGCGTCGACCCGGAACAGGTCCGGTCCTGGGCGCATCGCGAGGCTCGCGGCACGTTCGCGCAGCGCTACGTCCTCGGAACCGCACCCGGACCCGGGGCGTCGCTCTTCATCGGGGCCGCCGCTCTGGTGGTGGCGGTGCTGTGGCTTCCCGGCCACTTCACCACCACCCTCACCGCCGTCCCCCGCACGCTGGTGGCGCTCGCGCTGGTCGTCCTCGCCTGGATCTGCGTGGTGCTGGCCTTCGCGGTCACCTTCCAGGCCGACAACCTCGTGGAGAACGAGCGGGCGCTCGACTTTCCCGGGGAAGAGGCCCCGGCCTGGGCCGACTACGTCTATTTCGCCCTGGCGGCGATGACGACGTTCGGCACCACCGACGTCAACGTGACCTCACGGGACATGCGGCGGACCGTGGCGGCGAACACGGTCATCGCCTTCGTCTTCAACACCGTCACGGTCGCGAGCCTGGTGTCCGCGCTGGGCGGCCGCTAGCCGTATTGGTCACGAGCGTTGTCGACGCGGCTGTCAGCGCTTCTGCGACGACAGCGTCCGGCGGCGGTGGAAGCGGTCCGAGACGCGGTCGATCGTCCAGGCGGCGTGCAGCGTCGGCGCGCTGAGGACGGATGGGGCGAACCGCGGCCGCGTCCGCCATACGGCGGTGAGGTCCTCGTGCCGCCGGTCGCCGGCGAGCCGGTCGGCGAGCAGTGTTCCGAGGTAGGGGGACTGGGCGAGGCCGTGGCCGTTGCAGCCGATGGCGTAGAAGACGTTCTTCGCCGCCTCTCCGGCGACCGGCAACAGCGACGACGTCATCGCTATCCACCCGCCCCAGGCGCGCCGCGGTGCGACGTCGACGAGCGACGGGAACCGCTCGTGGAAGCCGCGGAGGAGGTCCGCCACGACCGCGTCGTCCGGCTCGCGGTTGGTCGGCGCCCCACGCGTCGTCCGGAGCCGCCGGGTGCCGAACATGATCGTGCCGCGTGGTGTGGGCCGGTAGTTCTCCAGGATCGCGTGCGGGGTGATGACGCCGGTGCGCCTCGTCCAGCCGGTGGCCACCAGGCGTTCGGGGGCGATCGGTTCGGTCTCGACCAGGCTGGTCCAGACCGGTGTGACCATCCGCCTCGGGGCGATCGCGAGGTCGCGGGAGTAGGCGTTGGTGGCCAGCACCACGCGCTCGGCGTGAACGCGGCCCCCGGCCACGCTGACGACGACGCCCGAGGCGTGGGGCTCGACGGCGCGCACGGCGGTTCGTTCGTACGTCCGCACATCCGACGCGAGGAGCGCGTCGCGCAGGCCGAGCGCGAACTTCCCGGGATTCAGCAGTCCACCGGCCCGCTCGAAGACGCCGCCGAGGAACGTGTGCGGCAGGCCGAAGTCGCGGCCCTCGACGAACTCGACGTCCGCCCCCGCGCGTCGGAGGATCCCGGCGTTCCGTTCGGTACGCCGCAGCTGCCCCGGGGAGACGGCGGCGATGACGTTGCCCGTGGGCTCGTAGTCGCAGTCGACGGCCAGCCGCCCGATCAGCTTCTCGGTGAAGCGGGCCGCTTCGTCGGCGTAACGGACGAGATCCGGCAGCCGGCGCGCGTACAGCGTGTTCAGCAGTCGTGGATCACCTGCCAAGGCGTTCGACAGGTATCCGGCGTTGCGCGAACTGCCGCCCCACCCGCAGAACCCGGCCTCCAGCAGGACGACGTCGGCGCCGCGCTCGGCCAGCCGCAGTGCCGTCGCCATGCCGGCGTAACCGCCCCCGACGACGGCGATGTCGCAGGTGAGCTCCCCCTCCGGCATCGGCGCGAAATCGGTGGGCCGGTCCGCCCAGCCGGAGAACGCCGAATACGACACGCCGGCGACGCCGGCCCCGTCCGCTGTCACGTCGTGCATGTCGACCTTGGTCTCCCGTCCTGATGGCGGCACTTGGTGGCACCGTAACGAGCTCGTCGATTTTTCGCAACGAGTGTTACGAAAAATGCGCCGGCTCCCAGGGCGAGACCGACAGGGCGAGACCGACAGGGCGTACCGACAGGGTCACCGCGCGGTTCGGCGGCGCCTTCTCAGCCGACGTCGAACACGTTCGGCCGCCCGGCCCGGTACCGGGCCTCGTCCCGGCGGTGGAACGGCTCCAGCTCCGGCGGGCGGTACAGCGGCCAGACGCGGCAGGGCGGCGCCGTGGAACCGTCCGCCTCCAGCAGGGCGTTGACCGCACGGCGCGCCGACTCGTTCGCGCCCTCCATCGTGGCCAGGTCGACGTCCGTGGCGACGTAGTCGCCGGCCAGGAACAGGTTCGGCACCGCCGTCCGGCTGGTCGGGCGGTCGAACCAGGTGCCGACCGGGTGGATGAAGAGCTGCTCCCGGTTGACCGGGGAGGGGCCGCCCAGCCCCGTCACCGCGGGGTCGAGGAACCAGGAGTGGACGTCCGCGTCGTCCAGGACCCGCCGGCCGGTGTCATTGAATCCCGCCTTCATCTGCGCCCACACCTCGCGCGCGATCTCCTCGCGGGTGCAGCGGATGGCGGGCTTCCGGTAGAGGATGCCCGGCTTCTGCCACTCCGAGACGATCACCGACAGGCAGTCGGCCACCCGGCCGTCGCCGTAGTCGGCACGGAAGTCGCGGCCCGGCCAGAACTGCGCCTGGCCGATGGTGGTGAGCGCCCAGGGTGAGTCGATGTGGTCGGTGTGCCCATGGACGATGGGCGTCCGCTTCCGCAGGTAGTACTGGACGCCGACCATCCAGTCCGTCTGGAGCCGGTCGCAGCGCGCGAGCCGCGGGTCCGCCGCCCGCAGCTCCGGGCCCCAGGTGGCGCGGGCGTACTCGACGGGCAGGGCGCTCACGTAGTGGTCGGCGGTGACGTGGCGTTCGGCCCCGCCGCGCGGGGAGCGCAGCCGGACGCCCGTGACCCGCCCGCCCCCGTACAGCACCTCGCGGACCTCGCTGGCCGGCGCGAAGCGGACGCCGAGGGCCCGCAGGTGGCGCACCCACGGGGTGATCCACGCCTCGTTGGTCGGCGCGTTGAGGACGCGGTCGGGCTCCCCGTCGTTGCCCCGGGACACCACGTTGTACAGGAACGCCTGGATGATGCGGGCCACCGTGCGGGTGCTGGCCACCTCGGCCTTGATGGCGACGAGGTTGCGGGTCATGCCGGTGCCGAGGAGGTGGCGGTAGTCCCGCGACATCCGGTCCGCCCGGATGAAGTCCCACCAGGGCACCCGCTCCCACTGCCCGAGGCGGCGCTGCTCACAGCTGGTGAGGTGGACCAGCAGCCGGTTCGCGAAGTAGGCGACCTCGGTGGGCGGCAGGTGCAGGACGGTGTCCAGCCCGGCGGTCAGGTTGCGCAGCAGGGCGTCCGGCAGCAGGGTCGCCGGGTCCGGCGGGGCGAGCAGGGTGCGGAACGGGACCGTCAGGTCGGGACGGCCCCCGGTGCGCACCACCAGGCCGTCCGTCGCGTTCATCAGGTTGTCGTGGACCGTCCCCGCGCCGTCCGGCAGCGGGATGCGCCGCATGGTGTCGGGCAGGTTGCGGTAGAAGCCGGGGAAGAAGCGGAAGCCGTGCTCGCCCGGCAGCGGGCGGCGGCCGCCGCTCCCGGTCCCCGGGACGTCCTTGCTGCGGGCCTTCCCGCCCAGGTCGGCGTTGCGTTCGTAGACGGTGACCCGGTAGCCGCGCTCGGCGAGCTCCTGCGCCGCGCTCAGCCCCGCGACGCCGCCGCCGAGGACGGCCACGGTACGGCCCGGCGCCGCCCGCCCGCGGGCCCCGGCACGGCCCGCGCCCACGAGCACCGCCCCACCCGCCGCGGCGGCAGCGCCGAGCAACTCCCGCCGCGTCCGTCCGACCGCCGAATTCCCCACGTACCCCGCCTTGTTCCCCATGTCCGGGACAACGACGGGGGTCGCAGACAGGTCATGGTGCCGCAGGGGTGTGACCGGCGACCGCGCGCCCCGCGGGCGTGTTCAGGAGACGGGCGGCTCAGGAGACCGGCCGGACGTCCCCGGCGAAGACGATGATCTGATCGATGAGAGCGCGCCGGAAGTGGACGACGTCCGTTCCCGCCAGGCGGGGGCCGTCGCCCGGCGTGGTGAACAGCCACTGGTAGCGGGCCCATTCGTCCGGCATGTCCACCTCCGAGGAGCGGACCATGGTGCCGGCGCCTGCCGGATGACGCCGGATGTCCAGCACGAAGCGTTCGACCGCCTCGATCCCCTCGCTGCGTCCCAAGGGACCCCACAGCACCACGTCGGAGGTCAGGGCCTGGGCCAGCAGCCCGGTCACATGGACGTCCTCGGCGGCGTTGAAGGCGGAGATGAAGGTGTCGACGGCGGACTGTGCGATCTCTTCCTGCATGCACCAGTCATACCAGTGGTGCCGCGCGCCCGGGTCCGGACCGGGGCGGGGGGACGGCCGGGGTTGCCGGGGCCGCCGGGGGTGCGCGGGCGGACGTTCGGATCCGGACGTCCGGATGCGGATGTCCGGATGTGACAGAAGCCCGTCATTGCGGCCACCGTGGCGCTGCCCGGAGGATGAGGGCATGCCCCAGACGCACCACCGCGTGGTCATCGCGGTCTTCCCCGACGTCGACCTCCTCGACGTCACCGGCCCGGCCGAGGTGTTCGCCCTGGCCAACCGGGAGAGCGCCGGCCGCGCCGCCTACCGGGTCCGGCTCGCCGGCCCCGGCCCGGCCGGGCAGGCCGTGGCGACGTCGGCGGGGGTGCGCCTGGTGACCGACCTGGGCCTGGACGACGTGGGCGCGGCGGTGGACACGCTGCTCGTCCCCGGAGCCGTCGACCCCGGGCCCGAGGGCCCGCGGGTCCGGATCGACGACGGCCTCGTGGCATGGATCAGGGCCACCGCCCCGCACGCGCGGCGCGTCGCCTCCGTGTGCGTGGGCGCGCACCTGCTGGCCGCGGCCGGCCTGCTGGACGGCCGGCGGGCGACCACGCACTGGTCCACCGCCGCACAGCTCGCCGCCGACCATCCGCGGGTGGACGTCGACGCGGACCCCATCTTCGTCCGCTCGGGTCGGGTGTGGACCGGGGCGGGCATCAGCTCCTGCCTGGACCTGGCGCTCGCCCTCGTCGCCGAGGACCACGGCGAGGAGCTGGCGCTGGCCGTGGCCCGGCAGCTCGTCGTCTACCTCAAACGCCCGGGTGGGCAGAGCCAGTTCAGCGTGCCGATCAGCCGCCCGGCCTCGTCCCGCAGGGACATCGACGAACTGCGCCGCCACATCGGCGAACGCCTCGACGAGGACCTGTCGGCGGCGGCCCTGGCGGCGCGGATGTGCCTGAGCGAACGGCACTTCACCCGCGTGTTCGCCCAGGAGACCGGCGCCACCCCCGCCGCGTACGTCGAGGCGGCCCGGGTGGAGGCCGCCCGCCGCCTGCTGGAGACCACCGACCAGCCCCTGGAACAGGTCGCCCGCGCGTGCGGCCTGCGGTCGGTGGAGACCCTGCACCGGGCGTTCCGCCGGCAGATCAGCACCAGCCCGGCGGCGTACCGCCGCCGCTTCCGCACCACCTGACCCACACGTCGCACCATCCGACCCACCCCTCGCGTCGCCGCGTGCTCCCGCACGCCACGGCGAGCGCCTTTTACCCCTGTATGAGAGGAAAGCTCCTATGTCCGCTTCGACGACCCTGCGCGCCGTCATGGGCCTCGACGACCGGCTGCCGCACCTGAAGGACACCACGCTGGTGATGATCGACTTCCAGAACACCTACCGCACCGGCGTCATGGCCCTGGAGGGCGCCGGGGAAGCCCTCGCCGCCGGCGCCCGGCTGCTGAGCGCCGCCCGCGCCCTCGGGGTCCCGGTGGTGCACGTGGTCAACGACGGCGGCCCCGGCAGCCCGTACGACATCCGGGCCGACATCGGCGCGATCAGCGGCGAAGTGGCGCCCCTGGACGGGGAACCGGTGGTGGTCAAGCAGTTCCCCGATGCCTTCCACGCCACCGACCTGGAGGCCACGCTGCGCACGCTGGACGCCGGGCCCGACCTGGTGCTGGCCGGCTTTATGACCCACATGTGCGTCGCGTTCACCGCACAGGGCGCCTTCACCCTCGGCTACCGCCCCACCGTCGTCGCCGAGGCCACCGCCACCCGCTCCCTGGCCGCCCCCGACGGCACCACCGTCCCCGCCGCCACCCTCCACGACGCGGCCCTCACCACCGTCGGGGACCTCTTCGGCCTCGTGGCCCGCACGGTGGACGACCTCACGCGCTGAACCTCCGCCGCGCGGGGGAGGGGACCGGCACCGTGGCATGACGTACCGCCGCGGGCGCCGTACCAGAGTCGTGCGCATGCATGATCACTCCGAACGCCGCGCCCGCCGGCGCCGCCTCCTCGCCCGGTTCGCCGTCGTCGCGTGCCTGCCGTACCTGTCACTGAAGCTGCTCTGGATCGCCGGGGCCGACGTCGGGGTGAAGGACCTCGGGGAGGTGTCTCGGGGGCAATGGATCGCGGCCAACGCCGTGACCTTCGGCATGGACGCGATCGCGGCGCTGATCGCCCACGTGCTGACCCGGCCCGGCGGCCGGCGCGTGCGCGCGTGGCTGATCCTCTGGCCGATGTGGGTCGCCACGGGCATGCTCGTCACGCTGACGGTCGCGGTGCCGGTCGGCATGGGCGTCATCACGGCGACCGGCGCCGAGAACCCGGCCACGGCCGACGGCATGCTCCGGCCCTGGGTGTTCGCCGTCGTCTATGGCGGGCTCATCGCCGAAGGACTGGTCCTGCTCGCGGCCTTCGCGCTGTACGCCGACGAACGCTGGGGCATGCTGCTGCGCACCCGCGTACGGGAGTTGGCCGACCCGGCCGGCACCCAGGGCATGCAGCGGCTGCTCACGGCCCTCGCCCTCGGGTTCCTCGCCTTCTCGGGCGTGCTGCACCTGGCGTGGGGGCTGGGCTCGAACCTCGGCATGAACGCGGAGTGGATCGCCCGCCGGAACGCCGTCGGCCGCACGGGCGACCTCGTCCACGGCATGGCGGCACTGACCGGGGCGGCCGGCCTGTACGCACTGGTGTTCCGCCGGTGGGGCGGGGTCCGCGTGCGCGTGCCGCTGGCGATGGCCTGGACGGGCGTGGGGGTCGTCTTCGGCGCCAGCGGCTGGATGGACGTCGGGCGTTCCCCGGCCGCGTCGGCCCTCACGGGCGTCGGCAACACGGCCGACCTGATCGCCGGCCTGCTGACCCTGTGCGTCGGGTGCTTCGCCCTGACGGAACTGACGGCGGATCAGGACCGGTCGGCCTCGCCGGCTGCTCCTGACGCCCACCGCCTCGGGGCGGCGGCACCCCTTCCGGCCTCGGGGCCGGTGCGCTGAGCGCCGGCCGGCGGACCGACGGGCCGGGGCCCAGGCAGACCACGCTCCGGCAGACCGCGAACGGAGCCGCGTACGCCCGCTCGACGGCGCCGTACGGCACATCCGGCCCCCCGCCGGGACCGCGGCAACACCGCCGGCGGCCGGCCGGGCGGGGCCGGTGGCCGCGGCCCGACCGCGCGGCGCCCAAGGCCCCGCCACGGCAAGCGGTTCCTGCCGGTAGGAGACGTCCGGCGCGGTGCCGAACCCGTCCCGCCACGCCCGCCGGAAACCGGGCGCGTGGCGCCGACCTCACCCGGAACGCCGCCGGAGGCCGGGGGAGCCACCACCCCCGCCCGGTCTAGGGTTGCCCCATGTGGCGGGAAGCAGCGGTCCGGACGTTCTCCGAGGCCGAGTTCAGGGAACCTGTCGGCACGGCCGCGCCGGCCATCGCCGAGCGGCGGCTGGGCTGCCGTCTGCCGGCCGAACTCGTCGGTCTGCTGCGGGAGACCGACGGCATCGTCGGGCCCTGCGGGGTGGACACGGTCTGGCCGCTGGAACGGATCGTCGAGGACAACCTGCGCTTCCGGTCGGACGGCGTCCTCGCCGGCCTCTACGAGCCGTTCGAGGCACTCCTCTTCTTCGGCGACAACGGCGGCGGCGACCAGTTCGCGTTCGCCGGCCCGCCGTTCCGGCCCGATGTCCTCGTATGGCGGCACGAGGACGACAGCCGCCGACCAGTCGCCCGTGACCTGCGGGACTACCTCGCACGTGCCCTCGCGGACGACGGCGGGGACGACTGGTACGCGTGACCGGCAGTCGGACGTCTGCCACCTGCCGTTCCGGGCCGGCCCCCGGAAGCCGGCGCGGACTCCGGCCGTCGCGGGCAGCCCCGAGCGCCGGACGTCGCCGGACGTCGCCGGACCCCGCGGGCCGCGTCAGCGGCCCAGAGCCTCCAGATGCCGCAGGACGGCCGCGACGCGGCGGTCCGCCTCGGCGTCCGGCGGCAGGCCGAGTTTCGCGAAGATGTTCCTGATGTGCTTCTGCACGGCGTTGCCGGTGACGTCGAGGCGGCGGGCGAGAGCCGCGTTGCCCAGCCCCTGCGCCATGAGGGCCAGCACCTCCCGCTCGCGTCCGGTCAGGGCGGCGACGGCCTCCGCGGCCCGCCGGCGCGTCAGCAGCCGGGAGGCCACCTCGGGGTCGATGGCCGTACCGCCGGCGGCCACGCGGTGCAGCGCGTCGAGGAACTGCCCGACGTGACTCACCCGTTCCTTCAGCAGGTAGCCGATGCCGGTCGTACCGGTGCGAGCAGGTCGGTGGCGAACGACGGCTCGGCGTGGGCGGACAGGATGAGCACCGCGGGCGGCCGGGCGGACCGCCGGATGCGGACGGCGGCCCGGATGCCCTCGTCGGTGTGGGTCGGCGGCATGCGGACGTCCACGACGGCGACGTCCGGGCGGTGGGCGGCCACCGCGGCCGGCAGCTCGTCCGGGTGCGCCACCGCCGCCACGACGTCACAGCCCTCGGCCGCCAGCAGCGCGGCCAGCCCCTCCCGGATCAGGGTGTCGTCGTCGGCGATCACCACGCGCACGGGAGCTCCACCTCCACGACGGTCGGTCCGCCGGCCGGACTGCCGAGCGTCATGGTCCCGTCCAGCGCCTCGACGCGGTGCCGCACCCCCGCCAGGCCGGTGCCACCCGCCCGTCCCGTGCCGCCGGACGCCTGTTCGCGGGCGCCGCCGCGGCCGTCGTCGCGGACGCGGACGCGCAGCACGTCGCCCGTACGCCGCACCGTCACCTCGGCCAGCGAAGCCCCGCTGTGCCGGGCGACGTTGGTCAGTGCGTGTCTCTGATCCCCGGTTCTGAGTAGCTTTGGGTCCTACGCTGGCGTGGTGTCCAAGGGCACCGGGCGGGCCGGGGAGAGGAACTGTCGGGTTTGCGGCGAACGGCTGAGGCCCGGTGCGCGGCCTGACGCCGTGTTCTGTTCCGCGGCATGTCGTGCCAGGCAGTGGCGTACGGAGCGCCGGTTGCGCAAACGCCTGGCGGCTGTCCGGGGCGGCGCGGACGAGGCCGAGTGCCCCGAGTGCGGGGCTCGCTGGGTGGCTGGCGTCGACCGGCGCTCGAATGCCGTCTACTGCTCGCGCCGGTGTGTGGTGAGGGCCTGGAGGCACCGGAAGGAAACGTTCGGCGAACGGGCACAGTGACCGCATCGCGAACGCATCCTGAGTCCAACTCCTGTCAGAACCCGGTCATTTACGGTCGTTTATTGTGATCAGCATATTTGCGGTCTGACTCTCGGTGAGAGCGGGTCGTGTCCACGTCACGGGCTCCAGCTCCGTGCCCGGCCCGCATGGGTGGTGAGACACCGTGCCGGAGGAGATCGACAAGGTCGGAAACGTCAGCCGGCAACGCTACGAGCAGATCGTGGCCGAGCTGCGGAAAGTGGTCGAGCAACCCAGGGCCAGTTCACGATCGGGGACCGCGCGCTGGAGATCGAGCCGATGCGCCGGCCCGAGGACGGCAGTCAAGCTCTGCCGGGTCAGGATCTGTTCACGGTCCGCCAGGCCCTGACCAGGCTCGCAGAGGATATCGGCCTGAAGCGAAGCACCGTGGAGAACGCACGGTGGACAGCGTCGCGCTGGCCGCGGGAACATCGTCAGACGGGGGTGTCGTTCACGGTTCACCGGGTCCTGGGCAGCATTCCTGACGAGGAAGAGCGGTTCGCCGCGGTCAAGACGCCGCCCGAGGGCAAGAGCCGGTGGACGGTCGACGACGCCAACCGGCGGGTGGGACGCCGGGTCGAGAGCCCGGCCTCTCCGCAGGAGAAGATCACCGCGATCCATACCCTTGCCCGGGACGAGGACGTCGCCGCGGCGGTGACCACCGACTTCCTCAAGCGTCCGACGGTGGCGGCCAAGGTCCCCGACCACGACAAGGTAACGGGTGGTGGAGGAGTTCACCCGGGACGAGCACGTCGCCACCCAGGTGACCACCGGTCTGCTGCGTCGGCCGGAGGTCGCCTTCAAGGCGATGAGCGACGACACAGCCCGCCACCAGGTCAACCACGCCCAGGTCGAGCGGGGCCGGCAGGCCCGCGAACACTTCGAGGACACCAGCCCGGTCGCCCCAGCGGTCCGGCACATTGACCGGACGGTGGAGTTCCTGGACCTGTCACCGCCTGCCACTCGTTCGTGGCCGCGGCCGGCCGGGCCGTCCCCGGCCTGCGGGACCGCACCCTCGGCGAGGACGAACGCACGATCGTGCACGAGAACGTGGCGAAGGTGCGGGCGACCCTCGACTGAACTTGGAGAAAAGCCGCCGCCATGCGTCAGCGTCGCTATCCCTCCGACACCACGAACGCGGAATGGGCCCTGCTCGAGCCGCTGCTGCCGGAGCCGGCCTGCGAGACCAGCCGCGGCGGCCGACCGGAGAAGCACCCCCGCCGCGAGGTGGTCGACGCCATCCGCTATGTCGTCGACACCGGATGCAAATGGCGGGCCCTGCCCGCGGACTTCCCGCCCTGGCGCACGGTCTGGGGATTCATGGCCCGCTGGGCCACCGCCGGGATCGTCGGCCAAATCCGCGACCACCTCTCCGGACGGATCCGCCGTGACATGGGCAAGGGCCCCCGGGCGGTGGCCACGGTGATCGACTCCCAGAGCGTGAAGGCGGCCGAGACCGTCAGCCGGGCCACCCGCGGCTACGACGCGGGCAAGAAGATCAACGGGCGCAAGCGCCACATGGTCGTCGACACCCGCGGACTGCCCCTCATGGTCATGGTCACCCCCGCCGACCTGCACGACTCCGCAGCAGCCAAGGAAGTCCTCTTCCGCCTACGCCTCATGCACCCCGAGATCACGATCGTGTGGGCCGACTCCGCCTACGCCGGCAAGCTCGTCGACTGGGCCAAGCAGCACCTGAACCTGACGATCAAGCCGGTCAGCCGTCCCAAGGACGCCTCCGGCTTCGTCGTGCTGCCCCGCCGCTGGGTCGTCGAACGCAGCCTTGCATGGATGATGTACGCGCGCAGGCACGCACGCGACTACGAACGGCTCGTCCAACACTCCGAGACTCTGATCACCTGGGCCGCCATCACCCTCATGAGCAGGCGCCTGGCCCGAAAAGGCGCCACCCCAAGCTGGCCGAGAAGACCGGCGTCGGGCCTCATCTGACCCACGTGAGACCGTGTCTCGCGGAGCGATGGTCGTCAGTGCGGACCAGCGTCGAGGGCAGCGAGGTCCCGACGGACGGCAGCAGCCGTCTTGTCGAGCTGGTCTCGCTCCTGCACGCGCCAGTCAGCATCAATGCGGAATGGGTCACCGGCGAAGCGGGGGAAGACGTGCAGGTGAACGTGTTCTTCGCGAAGTGGGTGTCTCATGAGACGGATGTGGTGGACCCAGTACGGCTCGCCATGTTCACTCGATCCGGGCTGCGCCGACCAATGTCAAGGCGCGAGATTCCGTCATGCTGGGCCGAGCGCAGTCGGTCTGCCGGCGGGCGTCCCCGGTCTTGCGGATAGCTGAGCTCCAGGGCGCGGTTTGCCGCTGCCCGAGATCTGCAGGCCAGGCGATCGGGCAAGGGGCTGACGGACGCGAACAATCTTGTCCCTGGAGGTCATCGGCAGCCGTGGGTAGGCGGCTCATTGGGCTGAATCCGACCGGCGCGAGCTTTGGGGACCTGCGACCCCTTTGTTCTTGCGGTGCCGCAGCAAGGCACTTACAGGTGGTTTCAACCTACAAGAACTAGCTCTGCATAGTCGAACTGTGACTCAATGGAGTGGTTCGGGTTCAACGGATCCTCTGACCAGGAGCCCTTGTGATCACACCCCGCCGCAGCAGCTTGGAGAGCGGGTTCCATCACGGAACGCGCACTTCCAGCGTGGCGTGGAGAAGATCTTCAGCGGCTTCGCGTTGAGCGAGCCGCGTGCCCACTCGGCTGAAAAGCACTGGTGAATCTCTGATCGCCAGCGACGACGCGCGGGCTGGGCCCGCGTGGGCACCCCAGTTGGCGAAGGACCGGTCACCCAGCGGTGGCCGGCCGGACTTGCCCATCCGCACTGATCCGTGCAGCACGACGGGGCCGTACCGGCCGCTCGAACCGCCAGCTCCGCAGCTCTGATGTGCACAGCCCTGGTGCCGACGTCCGCCCGCCCTTGCCCGCCGGTGTCGCCTGGCTCAGCACCGAACGGGGCCATCGCACCGGCCGGCAAGGGCACGCGGTTGCGATTCGCCAGGTCCGCTTGATCTCGAGGTATCGCCTTCACAGGAGGGAGTTCGCACTCGTGGACACGGTGGCACCCCACCTGCCCCGACTGGTTACCACCCCCACGGTACGGAGCATGTCGATCGCGGCCCGGGTGTACGGATACCCGCCGGCCCACAACGCGGGCTCCGAGTGGATGCTCCACTCCATGCTCCGCCCCTTGGCCGAACGCGGCCATGACGTGGCGGTCTGGCTCTCGCACCCGGGGGCCATCGAGAAGAGCTACGAGATCGACGGGGTGCGGGCCATCCCGTACCAGGAGGGTACCGATTTCGCCGCACATGTTCAGCGGTCGGATGTGCTGCTGTCCCACTTCGAGAACGTCCCCTTGGTGGCCGGGCTCGCGCGGGAGCGCCGGATACCCCTGGTCGTGATCTGCCACGACGACTTCTCCACGAGCTTCCACAACGCGGCCGGCGCCGATCTCCTCGTCTACAACAGCGAGTGGATCAGGCGGGAGGGCGAGATCTTCTACGCCCACTACCCCCAGGAGTTCCTGCCCCGGCACAGCATCGTCGTCCGGCCGCCAGTGATCGCGGAGGAGTACCGCACGGAGCCCGGCGACTGCGCGACGCTCGTCAACCTCAACCCTGACAAGGGCGGCGAGTTGTTCTGGCAGATCGCCGCCTGGACACCACGGTGGAAGTTCCTCGGCGTCCGCGGCGCCTACGGCCAGCAGGTCATGCCGCCGCCCCGGCTGCCCAACTGCGAGGTCCTCGACGGGGTGCCCGGGCAGCGGATGCGCGAACACGTCTACAGCCGGGCGCGCGTGATGCTCATGCCGAGCCTGTACGAATCGTGGGGGCGCGTGGCCATCGAGGCGTTCGCCTCGGGCATCCCGGTGATCGCCCATCCGACTCCCGGACTCGTCGAGTCCCTGGGCGACGCCGGCATCTTCGCCTACCGCGACGACCTCAACGCCTGGATCCACGCCCTGACCTCTCTCGAGGACCCGGACGCCTGGGCGCGCGCCTCCCGCCGGGCCAGAGCCCGGTCGGTTGAGCTGAGCGCGGTCCCAGACCTCGCCCTGTGGTGCGACGCCGTCGAATCGCTGACCACCAGGAGCACGGCCATCAAGCGCCCGAGCCCGTGCCCGTCATGGAACGGCGTGACCCACGCCACCCACGACTGATCCGGCCGGTCTCGGTCGACCCCTGTCCACCTGCAACGAAAGGACGGTACGTCATGGCTCAGGAAACACCCATCGCCCCTTACAACCGCCTGCAACGCTTCAGCGCCACGGGCCAGGTCCAGGAGTTCCGGGTACCTGAGGGGGTGACCTCGCTCGATGCCCGCGTCTGGGGCAGCGGAGGCGGCGGCGACAACGGTGGAGGGGGCGGCTTCTCCTCGGGGACCGTTGCGGTCACGTCGGGCGAGGTCCTCAAAGTGGTGGTGGGAAGCGACTCGTTCGGTGGTGTGGTCAAGCTCGGCGGAGGCATGAGCGGTCTCTACCGCCCAGGCGTCGGCCCCCTGCTCATCGCCGGTGGCGGTGGTGCAGCGTTCGTGGACGGCACCCTCGGCGGTGCGGGTGGCGGTGACCGCGGAGGCGACGGGACGGCCACATCCAGTGGGTCGTACACCGGAACCCCGGCGCGAGGCGCGGCAGGACCCAAAGGCGGGGCCGGGATGACCTGCAACGCCGGAGCCGACGCGGGCAACGGAGGCGACCTGGGCCAGAACGGCGGCGGAAACGGCGGGCAGATCCCGCTGCCCGGCATGGGCGGTGGCGGCGGCAACGGTATGGCAGCCAACCACTGCGGCGGTGGAGCCGGCTATGCCGGTGGTGGCGGTGGTGGCGGCTGGGGCGGTGGCGGGGGCTCGTACCTCTCCGGTGGCGGCGGCGGTTCCGGCTACGCCTCCGGCCCGGGTGTGTCGAACGGACAGACCGTCGCGGGGGCGGGGAGGAACTCCGCGGGCAAGTCCGATCCCTTCTACCAAGCCGGAATCGGCGACAACAGGCAGCCCGGCCAAGTGGTGTTGCAGTGGCAGCTGGTGGTGGCCCGGCTGACGGCGGAGGCGGGTGCCGGCCAGACGGCGGACCAGGCGGAGCAGTTCGGTCAGCCGCTGACCGCGAAGGCGTGGTCAGCGGACGGGACGACTCCCGTCCCGGGCGAAGTGGTCACCTTCACGGTCACCCAGGGCGATGCGTCCTTCGCCGACGGCACGCAGTCCGCGTCCGCGACGACGGACAACAACGGGCAGGCCACGACCCCGGCACTGACAGCGGGGACGACTCCGGGCCCGGTGACGGTGACCGCGAAGTCGGGCAGTGCCGAGGTGGTGTTCCCGCTGGAGGTGACGCCGGCGTTCTCGGTGTCGCCGGGCGGCCCACCGGACGTGCACCTGATCCGGGGCGGAGCAGTCGGGTATCCCGGGGTGCACGTCACGTCCGGCCTGGCGTGCCCCCCGGTGTCCGTGACGGTGGCCCTGCCCGCGGGCGGGGACCTGCGGTTCGGTACGGAGACGCTCCCCGACCACCAGCTGACCGTCCAGACGGGCGACGGGCAGACGACGCCGTACACGGGAACGCTCTCGCCGGACGGTACGACCCTCACCTTTACGGACGTGGACCTGGCACTGCCCGGGACAACGGTGATGTGGGTCGCCGCGAGCGCCGGCCACGACGCCCCCCTGGGCACCACCAGCCTGGACTTCACCGTGGGAGGTAAGAACTCCCCCTGCACGACGACCGTCGTCATGCCGGCCTTCACCATGGCGCCGGGCGGCACCCCCAAGGCAGCCCAGCGGGGAGGACCGCCCGTCTACCCCGGGGTGGAGGTGCGCAACGGCGGAGCACGGGACATCCCGCCGCAAACCGTCACCGTGACTCTGCCGGACGGCGCTGGCCTGCGCTTCGGTACGCCGGACAACCCCGACCACCAGCTGACCGTCTGGGACGGCGACCACCCCGCCGTCGCGTACCCGGGTACCCTCTCCGCCGATGGGCAGTCCCTGACCTTCTCCGATGTCGACCTGGCCATCCCGACGGACGGCTCGGTCGCTGACCTGTGGGTCTGCGTGAGTGCCGGCGACGACTCCCCGCCGGGCCCCACCAGCGTGGAGTTCTCCGTCGGCGACCAGGTCTCCCGGTCCACGTCCATCGACGTCGTCTGACGAACGCGAGCGACCTCGCGTCCCCTGCTGAGGCAGGGGACGCGAGCCCTGCGACCTACCACAACGGACGACGGCACCCACGTGCTCTCACCTGCTCGTGCTGGGGGGTGGGCCGGAGGGAGATGACGGTCGCTCCGGCGGCTGCGAGTTCCTGGCGGAGCTGGGTGTTGTCGTGGTGCAGGGCGGCAATCGCGGTAGCCGCGGCGGTCAGTCGCTGCTTGAGGAGCGTGCACTCGCGGGTCTTGTCCGCGACCTTCCTGTGGAGCTTGGCGATCTCTTCGTCGCGTCGGGTCTCGCCGGATGTTGTGGTCCCATGCGCGGCGACGTGGCTGTCCCATTCGGCGAGGACGGCTGTGGCCCGGTTCATGGTGGCTCGGCTGACCTGGGCTTCCCGCCACAGGTTCTCCTTGGTGAGGCGCCCGTCAGTACGCTGCGGTTTGCCGTCGAAGAGCCGGTGCATCGCGGCCCGCAGGGCGGCGGCGGTCTTGGCGGTGACGCCGTCCTCGGTGATGGCGCGGCTGGTTGTCACGGTGTCTCCTTGCGGATCTTGTCCAGGACGGCTTCGGTCCGCTCCAGCTCGCGAATGATCAGCTCCTTGCGGCAGGGGGACAGGGCAGGGGCGTCGAGGAGCTTGAGCTGGGTGCGCCGGTGGGAGTCGTAGATGGCGACGTGCTCGGTTCCGATCACACTGTTGTGGCAGCGGTCGGGGCGGCAGCGCCAGTCCAGCGGTCCGGTGTGGTCTTCGGGAACGAGGGTTCCGTCGAGGCAGACAGCGCCGGCCGGGTTCGCCTCGTCGAACAGGCAGTGGTTCAGGGTGCCGAAGCGGATGGTGATCCGTGCCTTGCGCAGGAGGCTCTCTTCGACGCGGGCGTTCCCGCCCCGTGCGGTGGCTGTCGCCTGGATCTCGTTGAAGGTATCTCGGAGGCGGCCGGCCCCTGGTCCGAAGCCGATGGGCTGTCCCGCCACGTGGGCTCCGTAGAGGTCCTTGATGCGGCCGAACTTCGCCGCGTCGAGAGCTGACTGGAGGTGCTGGGCCCAGGCGGTGTCACTGGCTGCGTAACCGAGTGTGGAACGGTTGGCCAGCGCCCGGGTACGGCACCTGTCCGCCGACGACACCGCCCAGGACATCGAGGCCGTCCGCACGGCCGTCGGACAGCGCGACGGCCTCGTCGCCTACGCCGCCGCCTACCTCGACCGCTACCGACAGCGGCCGCCGCGGGCACTCGCCCTGGACGGCGTGCTCGACCACTCGGTGGACCTGCCCGCGTTCGCCGCCCGCAACGCCGCCGGCGTGGAGAACGCCTTCACCCGGTTCACCCGCTGGTGCACCGAGAGCAGCGCGTGCGCCCTGCACGGCCGGGACGCCGGCGCCGTCTTCGACCGGCTCGCCGCGGCCGCCACGCTGCCCGCCCCCGGCACCCGTACACGGGTCACGGGCGACGACGTACGGCGGATGACGGCACGTCACATGAGCGGCGGACGCCACGAGGACCTCGGCTGGCCCCGCCTCGCCCGCTCGCTGCGCGCCGCCGCCGACGGCGACGCGTCGGCCTTCGCGCCCCCGCCCCGCGACGCGGCGGACACGGGAACGGAAGGGCTGACGCGGGCCGTGCTGTGCTCGGACTTCCCCGTGCCGCCCGGGTATCGCGCCCTGGCCGCGCACACGGACCGGGTTCGCCGGACGGCACCCCGCTTCGGCGCCTCGGTGTTCTGGGCGGTCGTCGGGGACTGCGTCGGCAGCCCGCTGCCGGTCACCAATCCGCCCCGCCTGCCGCGGGTGTCCGCGCGCTCCCGGATCCTGGTCGCCAACAACCTCCACGACCCGGCCACCCCGCTGCCCGGCGGCCTCGCCGTCCTGCGGCGGCTGCCCGTCACGACCCCCGTCCTGCTGGCCGACGCCGACGGCCACGGCGCCGCGTACACCTCGCGGTGCGCGAGCGAGGCGATCCTGCGCTACCTGCGCCGCCCGGACGAGCAGCCGGCGTACGCGACCTGCCCCGCGGCGGACTGACGGGCGGGGGCGGCTGCCGCGGCTGCCGGCGGCTCAGAGGAACCGCAGGAGCCGGTCGGTGAACTCGGCGGTCGTGGCCGTGCCGCCCAGGTCGGGCGTCCGGACGTCCGTCCGGGCCAGGACCGCGGCAATCGCGCCGGTGACGTCCCGAGCCGCCTCCGGCCGGCCGAGGTGGTCGAGCATCATGGCCGCCGACCAGATCGCCCCCAGCGGGTTGGCGACGCCCCGCCCGGCGATGTCGGGAGCCGACCCGTGCACCGGCTCGAACATCGAGGGGAACTCCCGCTCCGGGTTGAGGTTGGCTGCCGGGGCGATGCCGATGGAACCGGCCACGGCGGCGGCGAGGTCGCTGAGGATGTCGCCGAAGAGGTTGGAGGCGACCACCACGTCAAACCGCTCGGGGTGGAGGACGAACTTCGCCGCGAGCGCGTCGACGTGCTCCCGGTCCCAGCCGACCGTCGGGAACGCGGCGGACCGCTCCGCGACGAGCTCGTCCCAGAACGGCATGGTGTGCACGATGCCGTTCGACTTCGTCGCGGAGGTCAGCCGGCCCCCGCGCCGGGCGGCCAGCCCGAAGGCGTAGTCGACCACCCGCGTGACCCCGGCCCGCGTGAACACGGCGGTCTGCAGGGCGAGTTCCTCGGGGGAGCCGCTGTGCAGCCGCCCGCCGGCCCGGCTGTACTCGCCCTCCACGTTCTCGCGGACCACGACGAGGTCGACCGCGCCCGGCCGGGCGCCCCGCACCGGGCTCTCGACGCCCTCGAAGACGCGGACGGGCCGGAGGTTGACGTACTGCCGGAAGCCGCGCCGGATCGGGATCAGCAGCCCCCACAGCGAGACGTGGTCGGGCACCTTCGGGTGCCCCACCGCGCCCAGCAGGATGGCGTCCTGGTCGCGCAGCCGGTCGAGGCCGTCCTCGGGCATCATGGCGCCCTCGCGGAGGTACCGCTCGCACGACCAGTCGTCGTACGACGTGTAGGACAGGCCGAAGCCGTGCCGACGGCCGACCGCGTCCAGGACCTGCCGGGCGGCGGGGAGTACCTCGGTGCCGATGCCGTCGCCGGGGATGAGGGCGATGCGGTGATCCGTCATGCGGGCGATTCCAGCAGGGCGCGCCGGGAGGCGTCCAAGACGGGGACCGGATCTGCCGGATAGGCGCGGCCTATCGATCGCGGGCTACGGCTACGGCTACGGCTACGGCTACGGCTACGGCTACGGCTACGGCTACGGCTACGGCTACGGTTACGGTTACGGTTACGGCTCCGGATCCGGGGGCGGGGGCGGGACGGCCGTCGCCATGAACGCGGCCGCCGCGGGGGAGAGGGGACCCCGGCGGGCGACCAGGGCGACGCGCAGGGCGGCCGCCGGCTCGATGTCCAGCACGCGGGCCCCCGTCCGCAGCGCGAACTCCCGCCATGCCTCCGTCACCACGGCGAGCCCGACCCCGGCCAGGACCATGGGCAGCAGGGCGGCCCGGTGCTCGGTCTCGGCGGCCGCGGTGAAGTCGACGCCGCGCTCGCGCAGCGAGTCGGTGTAGGCCCGCATTCCAGTGCCCGGCTGCCCCAGGACCAGACGCCGGCCCGCCAGCTCCTCGCACCTGACGGACCGCCGCCCTTCGAAGGGCCCGTCCGGCGGGACGACCAGCACGAACCGCTGCTCGCCCAGCTCGTACGCCGCCACCTCGTCGCCGGACAGGGGATCGGCGGACGCCAGCAGGCCCAGTTCCGCGGCCCCCGTCCGTACCGCCTCGACGACGCCGCGGGCGGTGGGGACCGCCCTCACCGCCACCGTCACGCCGGGATGCCGTCGGGTGAACGCACGGATCAGCGAGGTAAGTGGTTCCACGGCCTGGGACGGCATGGCCGCCACGTCCAGGCGTCCGGTGCGGAGTTCGCGCACGGAGGCCACGCTCGCGCGGGCGACCTCCAGGCTCCGCACCGCCGCCCGCGCCGGCCCGACCAGCGCGCGGCCCGCCTCCGTCAGCACGACCCGCCGCCCGATCCGGTGGAACAGCTCCGTCCCCAGCTCCCGCTCCAGCGCCCGCACCGCCTGCGACAACGACGGCTGCGCCACGTACAGGGCCGCGGCGGCCCGGTGGAACCCGCCGCGGTCGACGACCGCCAGGAAGTACTCCAGCCGCCGGACGTCCACGCCCCCTCCTCCCCGCGGCCCGAGCCCCCTCGGAACACCCCGCGCGCGGGCAGCCTCTCACAAGGCCGTCACGCCCCGGCCGGCACACCCTCCACGATCGACAGCACGGACGGCGTGGGCACCACCCGGGACAGCCGCAGACCGGCCGCCTCGAAGAGGACGCGGCCGCCGGGCCGCAGGGCGGCACGGCAGTCGCGCAGGATGGCGACGCACCGCCCGTCGTCCCAGTCGTGCAGGGTCCGCTTGAGGAAGCGGAGGTCTCCGGCGGGCACGGAGGCGAAGAAGCCGCCGTCCGCGAGCAGCCGGCGCCCCGCCGTCTCCGGAACGGCCGGCAGCGGCCCGCCCCTCCCTTCCCCCGCCCATGTCGACGACGGTCGCCCCCGGCGGGTACGCGTACGCGTCGGCGATGGGCACACCCTCCGTGTCACGCGTGAAGTGGCCGAAGATACGGCATGCCGACGATGTGGCCGAATACCGAGCCGCCGTCCTCCGGGCCGGCGCATCGTCGGATCGGAGAGCATCGGCACCGTGGACCGTACGGACACCGGCGCGTCCGTCCAGCGACCTCGGTACGTCGATGTGGCGGACGAACGGTGGGACGAGAACGCCGACTTCATCTCCCACGCACGCCAGGACGTCCCCCGGCTCGTCGAGGAGGTCCGCCGCCTCCGGCGCCTGCTCGCGGCCGGAGACCGTGCGGCCGACGGTGCGTGAGCGCGGGGGTGAACGGCCAAGGGAACGCGTACTCCACGGCGCCGGCGGACAGGTGCCGCCGAGGCCCTCGCCCCGGCGGCACACAGTGCGGATGTGACGGTGCGTCAGGGCCTCAGTAGGCCGTCGAACTGCTCCCAGCCCGACCACGGGCCGCCGAGAGCCGTCTGCCAGCGGTGGTACGGGGCGCCGCCGCGGTTGACGCCGAAGAGTTCGACGCGGCCGTCGGCGTTGGTCTCGGCGGCGACCTGGGTGAGCAGGCCGTCCATCTGCTGCCAGCCCGACCACGGGCCGCCGATCGCGGTCTGCGCCCGGTGGAAGATCTGGTCGGCGCCGTTGGTGCCGAAGATCTCCAGCCGGCCGTTGGCGTTGCGGGCGGCGGCGATGGAGGTGAGAGTGCCGTCCAACTGCTCCCAGGGGGACCACAGTCCGCCCAGCACCGTCTGCCACTTGTGGAAGACCGCGCCGTTGCTGTTGACGCCGAACAGCTCGATGCGGCCGTCGGCGTTGGTCTCGGCGGCGACCTGCGTCACCAGGCCGTCCAGTTGCTCCCAGGCCGACCAGGGGCCGCCGATGGCGGTCTGCCAGCGGTGGTAGACGTTGCCGGCGGCGTTGCTGCCGAAGATCTCCAGCCGGCCGTCCGCGTTGCGGGCGGCGGCGATCGACGTGAGGTTGCCGTCGAACTGCTCCCAGTTCGACCACGGCGTGCCGGTGGCCGGGGTCTGCCAGCGGTGGTAGATGTTGCCGGCGCCGTTCACGCCGAACAGCTCCATGCGGCCGTCGGCGTTGGTCTCGGCGGCCACCGCGCGCAGTCCGCCGTCGAACTGGTACCACGGCGTCCACGCGGTCCCGGGGCGGCCCTGGTAGCGGTGGAAGACGGCGTCCCCGCTGTTGGTGCCGAAGAGCTCGAGGCGCCCGTCGTAGTTGCGGGCGGCGGCGATGGAGGAGCCGAAGACGGTGGCGCGGACCTGCCGGTCCGCGGCCGCGGGGTCCGGCGCGGCGCCCACGGCGGCCAGGGCCGCGACGGCTGCCACCATGGCGCCGAGCAGCCGCCCGAGGCGCCCGCGCCGTCTTCGCGGCCGTTCCGGCCTTCTCAGTGGTCTCATTGCTCGACTGTCCCTTCCTGTCGGGAAACGGAGCCGATCAACAGCGCTGCGAAATAACGGAGTTGGGGACATGGTCGTTCCGGTGTGAAACGCTGCGCACGCTACAGCCGGCCCCGCGCCCCCGCCCAGCACCCCGCCCCCTGCCGGAGCGCTTTCCGGCCGGATACGGCGACGACGGGGCCGCCGCGGCGCATGCCGCCGGTGGCCGGCCGGCAGTGCGGCACGGGCCGCTCGCCGTTCGCGTACCGTCTGCCGGTGGCGAGCCCGTCCACCCGCGGTGGACCGCCGAAGGAGCGGGTCATGAGCGAACCGCCGACCCCCGCCGGGGCGCCGGACGCGTTGCACCGGCGGCGCGTCGGTGGCCGCGACGGCCGACGTGCGCGGGGCGGTCGGCTTCTCCTCCTTCGGCGTGCCGGCGTACTACGCGATCGCCGGCACCCCTGCCTGGCCCCTCACCCCGGAGGAGGGCCCCTCACCCCGGAGGGGGGCCGCTCACCCCGGAGGGGGGCCGCTCACCCCGGAGGGGGGCCGCTCACCCCGGAGGAGGGCCGCTCACCCCGGAGGGGGGCCGCCCGGCTCGGATCGTCCCGGCCCTGGGACTGGCCGGCTGCCGGGCGTCGGCCTTCGCCCTCCCGCCGGCCCCGGTGCTCTGGGGGTCGCGGTGCTCGCTTCCGGCGCCACCGCGTACGGCATCCGCCGCGCGGTGACCGTACGCCGGTCACAGCCCCGGCGCGGCGCCGGGCGGGCGGGGGCGGAGCGGCGCCGTCAGGACACGGTTCGGGGCCCGGCCGGAAGGGCCCGCCGGCACCGCCGCGCCCGCCGAGCGGTCACGGCCGGGGGCTCCCCGGCCGGAAGCCCCGTCACCCCCGCGCCTCGACACCGAGTTCCGAGAGCAGCGCGCGGACGCGGCGTTCGATCTCGTCACGGATCGGGCGGACGGCGTCGACGCCTTGGCCGGCGGGGTCGGCGAGCTTCCAGTCGAGGTACCGCTTGCCGGGGAAGACGGGGCAGGCGTCGCCGCAGCCCATGGTGACGACGACGTCGGACGCCCGGACGGCGTCGGTGGTCAGCAGCTTCGGGGTCCGGGCGGAGATGTCGACGCCGACCTCGCGCATCGCCTCGACGACGGCCGGATTGACCGTCTCGGCGGGAGCCGAGCCTGCGGAGCGGACCTCGACGCGGCCCGCGCCGAGGTGGGTGAGGAAGGCGGCGCCCATCTGGGAGCGGCCGGCATTGTGGACGCACACGAAGAGGACCGAGGGCTTGGGGGACTCAGACACGGGCGGAACCTTCCGGGGCGGCGGCCGGGCGGCCGGCGGGGGACGGCGGGAAGAAGCGGCGGGCGGCCAGGGCGACGTACACCAGGCCGATCAGCACGGGCACCTCGATCAGCGGGCCGACGACCCCGGCGAGGGCCTGGCCGGAGGACGCGCCGAAAGTGGCGACGGCCACCGCGATGGCCAGCTCGAAGTTGTTGCCCGCGGCGGTGAACGCCAGGGTGGTCGCGCGCGGGTGGTCCAGGCCGGCCACGAGGCCCAGTGCCATGGACCCGGTCCACATGACAGCGAAGTAGACGAGCAGGGGCAGCGCGATGCGGGCCACGTCGAGCGGCCGGGAGGTGATGGCGTCGCCTTGGAGGGCGAAGAGCACGACGATGGTGAACAGCAGTCCGTAGAGGGCGAACGGGCTGATGCGGGGGATCAGCCGCGTCTCGTACCAGGTGCGGCCCCTGGCCTTCTCCCCGAGGCGGCGGGTGAGGTAGCCGGCGGCGAGGGGGATGCCCAGGAAGATCAGCACGCTGCGGGCGATCTCCCACACCGAGGCGTCGAGCGCTGTGGTCTCCAGGCCGAGCCGGCCGGGCAGGACGGACAGGTAGAACCAGCCCAGGCCCGCGAAGGCGATCACCTGGAAGACGCTGTTGAGGGCGACGAGGACGGCGGCGGCCTCGCGGTCGCCGCAGGCGAGGTCGTTCCAGATGATCACCATCGCGATGCAGCGGGCCAGCCCGACGATGATCAGGCCGGTGCGGTATTCGGGCAGGTCCGGCAGGAACAGCCAGGCCAGGGTGAACATCACGGCGGGGCCGAGCACCCAGTTCAGCAGCAGCGACGGTACGAGGAGGCGGCGGTCGCGAGCGACCGTGTCGAGGCGGTCGTAGCGGACCTTGGCCAGCACCGGGTACATCATCACCAGCAGCCCGAGGGCGATCGGCAGCGAGACGCCGGTGACGGTCACCCTCGCCA
>NZ_JAIQLH010000092.1 GCF_020037025.1 Streptomyces huiliensis
TCGGCAGCGAGACGCCGGTGACGGTCACCCTCGCCAGCGCATCCCCCAGGCCGGGGACCAGGCGGCCCAGGCCGAGCCCGACGCCCATCGCGGCGAGAATCCAGACGGCGAGGTAGCGGTCGAGGAAGGACAGCCGGGCCGCCACCGGAGCAGTGGTCGCCCGGGTCACGAGGGGGCCTCGGCCGGCTCGGGCAGGGGCTGCCCGGCGGGGCGGGTGAGGATGCCGGCGAGGCGGTCGGTCATCTCCGGCAGCAGCCGGTAGTACACCCACGTCCCCCGCCGCTCGGAGGCGATCAGCCCGGCCTCGCGCAGGAGCCTGAGGTGGTGGGAGACCGTGGGCTGCGAGAGATCGAACGCCGGGGTGAGGTCGCAGACGCACACTTCACCGCCCGCCCGGGAGGCGATCATCGACAGCAGCCGGAGGCGCACCGGGTCGCCCAGGGCCTTGAAGACCTTCGCGAGCTCCACGGCCTGGTCCTCGGCGAGGGGCGCGGTCAGCAGGCCGGGGCAGCAACTCTCGGGGCCGTCCTGCCCGAGCACCACGAATCCTTGATTCGACATGCCTCTATATTGACGCCTGTCGATTCAAGGCGCAACCTTGTATCGAAGTCGATCGATACAGGGAGTCGAGGAGATTGCCGTGTCCCGAATCCAGCTCGCACTCAACGTCGCCGACCTCGAAGCGTCGGTGGCCTTCTACTCCAGGCTCTTCGGCGTCGGGCCCGCCAAGCGCCGGGCCGGCTACGCGAACTTCGCCGTCACCGAGCCCCCGCTCAAGCTCGTCCTCATCGAGGGCGAGGCCGGCCAGGACACCCGCCTGGACCACCTCGGCGTCGAGGTCGAGAGCACCGACCAGGTCACCGCCGCGACCGAGCGTCTGAAGGAGGCCGGCCTGGCCACCTTCGAGGAGAACGACACCTCCTGCTGCTACGCGCTCCAGGACAAGGTCTGGGTCCACGGGCCCGGCAAGGAGCCGTGGGAGGTCTACGTCGTCAAGGCCGACGCCGACACCCTCGCGAACAGCGCCGAGGCCGCTCCGGAGGCATGCCGCGCCACCACCGCTTGTTGCTCTCCCGACGAGCGGTCCACCGACCCGACCCGGCCTTCGGCGCACGCCGAAGCCGCCGCCGGTCGCGCGTGCGGCGGCTGAGACGCCGCAGCGGCGGCGCCGCCGAGCCGGAGCCCGCGGTCAGGTCCCGCATGGCCCGGGCGGACGCCGCCGTGTCCGCCGGTCCCCGCGGTCGGACGCGCCGGACCGCGGCGGGGACCGGCGGGGACCTGCGGCAACAGTGCCGTGCACGGGCCCGTCGGCCCCCTCGCCTCAGAGCAGCCCCGACAGCGGCAGGACGCGCTCGGCCAGCCGCCCGCGGAACCTTCCGTCGGAGGCGTCGGCTTCGGCCAGCCAGCCGGCGGCGAGCAGCCGTTCGACGTGCTCCGTGAGACCCTCCGCGGGCAGCCCGCAGAACGCCGCCACCCGGTCCGGGTCCAGACCGTCGTCCTCCGGGCCGCCGAGGCGGCCGTCGGGACGGGAGTGGGCGGCGGTGTACAGGGCGAGGAGCCGGGTGGCCGGGCCCGGCTTCTTCTTGCGGATCTTCCGGTCGCCCACGACCTTCTGCGCCCACCCGGAAATCCTGGCGCGCGTCGTCTTGCCGAAGCCGAACGGGCGGGGCCCGTCCGGCAGCAGCGCGGGGACGGTCACGGCGGCCGGGTTCTCGGACCGGGCCGCCATCACCTCGGCGACGGTGCACGGCAGGCGCAGCCAGCCGTCCGCGGCCAGCCGCTCCAGCACGGGCTCGGCGTCGTCCTGGAGCCAGCCGGTGAGGTCCTGCCCGGTGACGTTCCCGACGCCGGCCCGGGCGGCCCGCAGGGCGAGCATGAGGACCGCGAGCCGGACCTCGGCCTCGGGACGCGGCGCGTGCGCGGCGACGTAGTCCAGCACGGTACGGGCGTGCGCGGCCTGCGGGCGGGTCAGCAGCCGCTCCACCACCAGCGCCCCGCCGTCCGCCGAGCCGCCGACGGGGTGGCCGACGCGGTTCCCGTGCATCTCGAGGGTGGCGTGGATGGCCTTCTCGGACCGCTCCGCCTCCTCGCGCAGGGACTCGTCGCCCGTCACGTCGGCCCACAGGCGGAAGGCGCGCGCCTTGCGCTCGTGGAGCTCGGCGAGGACGGCGAGATCGGCCTCGGGACGCTGCTGGTACGCGCGGAACGCGTCCCCCAACTCCACGAGCTCCAGGCGCAGGACGTCGGGCTCCAGGTCGCTGGGCACGCTCCGCTGGGCGATCTTCCCGCACCGCCTCGGACGCCGGGGCGCCGCCCGGCGTGACGTCGCGCGGGCGTTCGGGACCGGCGCCGGCGCGGCGGGGGCGCCGGGCGCGGCACAGCCCGCGAGGGTCGGGTCGTGGTCGGAGAACACCACCGTCACCCCGCTCCCCACCGGCCCGCCCGCCGCGTCCCG
>NZ_JAIQLH010000093.1 GCF_020037025.1 Streptomyces huiliensis
CGCCGCCGGGCTCCCGGCCCTGGAGTGGACCGGCGCGGACGGGGACGGCGCCGCCGCGGACCTGGGCGCCGCCGCGTACGAGGAACCGGGCGGCCGCTGGACGACGGCCGCCCCCCTGGCCGACTGGCGGCGGCCCGCCGGGCTCCCGCCGGTGACGGTCCGCCAGGTCACCGTCCCGGCCGCCGCCGGCCTGCTCGCCGAGCACGCCCGCCTCTACTCCGAGGTCACCGGACGCCCGTACACCCCGCGCGAGGCCGCCGCCGTGCTGCGCGACCTCCCGCCGCTCCCGCACCTCACCCTGGACCTCCTCACCGCCGCCGGCCGCACGGCCGCCCAGGTCACGGCCGTGATCGCCGGCAACGAGGCAATGGTCGACGTCGTCTTCCGGGGCGCCGTGGCCGACGGCGCCGCCGTCTCCGGCCTGCTCGGCGAACTCGTCGCCCGGCTGCGCCGTGACCACCCGGGGGCCGCCGCGCTGGAGGTCCAGGAGCACGGCGATCCGGTCACCGCCGAGGCCCTGGCCGCGGCGGGCCTGCGGCGGACCGGGCGGTGGTACCGGTACCGGCTGGAGCTGTGAGCCCCGGCCGGTCCACGGCCCGGACGCGGCCGCCGATCCGCCGGGCGGGTGCAGCCCGTTCGACGCGCCCGGCGGGCGCTTGCCAGCGTCCGCCGCACTCCGGAGCATGCGGCGCATGGCACGATGCGAAGTTTGCGGCAACGACTACGACATGGCGTTCTACGTCGAGACCCAGGACGGCGCCCGGCACGCCTTCGACTCCTTCTCCTGCGCCATCTACCACATGGCCCCGATCTGCGAGCACTGCCGCGTCCGGGTCATCGGACACGGCGTGGAGGCCGGCGGGCAGTGGTACTGCGGCGCCCACTGCGCGCGGGAGGCCGGGAAGGTGGGCATCGTGGACCGGGTGTGAACCGCGGGCGGGGGCGGGGCGCCGGTGCGGACGCCCCGCCCCCGCCCCCGGTCAGCGTGCGGCCCCCCAGGGGACGGCGGGCAGGTACGCGGACGGCTCCGCCACCGGCAGGAACCGGAAGTTCCGCTCCAGGTCCTCCTGGCGGTACCTCCGGCACCCCCGGTGCCAGTTGAGGATCCCCGACAGCCAGTTCTCCAGCTCCTTCACATACCCCTCCAGCGCCGCCCGCGCCTCCGACCCCAGCCCGGCGTCCTCGCACAGCACCGGCAGCTCGTGCGCGGCCACATGCCGGAACTGGCTCATCCGGCCGCGCATCAGGTCGTCGACGATGCGGAGCGCCGCGTGCCGGTCGCAGCCGAAGAACGTCTGCACCACCAGGACGGCGTTGTGCACCTCGCCCTCGTACTCGATCTCCTTCTGGTACGAGAACACGTCGTTGAGCAGCGTCGCGTAGTCGATCGCCGCGTTCTCCAGGGAGCGGACCGTGCCGCTGCGGTAGACCTCGTCCGGCACCGCGCGCCCGTGCCCGACCCGGCAGAGGGCGATGGTCAGGTCGGAGCCGAAGGTCGCCCGGCGCATCTCGATGTAGTCGACGGGCTCCGGGACGCGGTGCTCGGCCATGTTCCGCAGCTCCCACAGCCAGCTCTCGCACATCACCTCGACGGCGTCCCGCAGTTGGGACCGCCCCGCCGCGTCCATCGGCCCGGCGGTGCGCTCCCACAGGTCGACGAGGCCGCGCTCCAGCGCGGACAGGGGGACGGCCGCCGGCGCCTCCGTCAGGTCGAGCGGCATCAGGGCGAGCAGCCGGGCGTGGGTCAGCCGGGCGCCGGCCAGATCGCGGGGCCGGCCGTAGACCACGGGGTAGTAGTCGTCGCCGTAGGTGCCCCAGGTCAGCCACTGTGAGGCCAGGTCGAGCTCGTCGGGCGTGGCGTCCGGGTGGAGGCCGGCGGCGCACAGCGGGAAGTCGTACCCGTACAGCTTGCGCTCGTCCCAGATGTGCGACGCCGGGATCCCGGGCTGCGGGGCGAGCATGCCCATCTCCCGGGCCCACTCGACGGTGTTCGGCCGGGCGCGGTCCAGGTGCGGGCTCAGCCGCAGGGTGAACGGCACGTCGAAGTCCGGGAGTTCGGACGGGCCGACCCGCTGGTGGGGGACGTGGGTGTGGGCGCGGAGGCGCTGTGCGGCCGCCGACGCGAACAGGTGCCTGAGGTCGAGGCCGGACGTGCCGGGCCCGCTGGGGCCGGGGAGCAGGCCCGTCTCCTGGCGCACCTCCTTGTTCATGTAACGGCTGGAGCGCATGTGCCACTCGTGGCCGCCGGACTGCCAGTCCTGGAGACCCTTGGCGTAGGCGAGCACGGCACGGCAGTCCTCCGGGCCGAGCGCGTTCTCCACGAAGAGGGACGGCAGTTCGGTGACGACGGTGTGCTCGAACTGCTGCATCCGCGACGTCAGCAGGTCGTTGACGGCCTCGGCGGCCTCCTGCGTCCCGCAGCCGAGGAAGGTCTCCAGTACCAGGATCCCGTTGGAGAGCTCGCCCTCGTCCTCGATCTCGCGCTGGTACGAGAAGATGTCGTTGCGCAGGTGCACCGCGTCGGCGAAGGTGTCCGACAGCACCCGCATCGGGCGCGAACCGGCCACGGACTCGGGCACCTCGGCGCCGGCCGCGTACTCCACCAGCCCCGCCGACCAGGGCGCGCCGCCCACCTTGCGGCGCATCTCGATGTACTCGACCGGGTTGGCGATCCTCCCCTCGTTGATGTTGGACAGCTCCCAGAGCGACTCGTTGAGCAGGTTCCTGGTGCTCTCCGCGAACCGCTCCCGCCAGCCGACGGACATGTGCGGGACCGTGCGCGCCCACAGGTCCGCGAGACCCGCCTCCACCGGATGCGTCGGTTCCGGCACGGCGGCGCCGGGGTCCATGGGCATGAACGCCGGGAGCCGGTCCAGGTAGGCGCGGCCGCCCTCGCGGTCCTGCGTCCGCTTGAACAGCTCCAGGAAGTGGTCGTCGAAGAAGAACACCCACACGTACCAGTCGGTGACCAGCGACAGCGCCGGGCCGTCGCAGTCGGGGTGCGTGTAGGCGCAGAGCAGGGCGTAGTCGTGCGCGTCCAGGTCCGCCTGGTCCCACACGCCCGACCCCTCCAGCATGCCCATGCCGCGGGCCCACTCCCGTGCGTGGGCGCGTGCCTCCTCCAGGTGCGGGTTCAGCCGGGCGGGGTGGTTCATGTAGAAGGCGGGCAGGGTGAAGGGCTGGGTCACTGCGAGACTCCTCGTCCGGTCCGCGTCGTGGCGGCGGCCGGCGCGTTCCTGATGCCGACGGGCCGGGAGGCCGTCGGCGACTCCTCGGCCTTGCGGCACCGGTGTTCGGACTTGCGGACCGGTGCGTCACCGGGCGGCGCCCGGGCGGGCGGGGGAGCGGCCCGGGAGAGCCGCCTCCCCAGGGCCCCGGACGGTCAGCTCCACCGGCCGATCTCGACGTTCTCCAGCACCCCGAGCGCGTCCGGCACCAGCACGGCCGCCGAGTAGTACGCCGTCACCAGGTACGACATGACCGCCTGCTCGTTGATGCCCATGAACCGCACCGACAGGCTCGGCTCGATCTCGTCCGGGATGCCGGCCTGCCGCAGGCCGATGACGCCCTGCTCGGCCTCGCCGGTACGCATGCAGATGATCGAGGTCGTCCGCGCCTCGGTGACCGGGATCTTGTTGCACGGGAAGATCGGCACCCCGCGCCAGGTCGGGATGCGGTGGCCGCCCATGTCGATCGTCTCCGGCACCAGCCCGCGCTTGTTGAACTCGCGCCCGATCGCCGCGATGGCCTTCGGGTGCGCCAGGAACAGCTTCGACCCCCGGCGGCGGCTGAGCAGTTCGTCCAGGTCGTCCGGGCTGGGGACGCCGTCGTGCGGCTGGAGCCGCTGGTCGTACTCGCAGTTGTTGAGGAGCCCGAACTCCCGGTTGTTGATCAGCTCGTGCTCCTGGCGCTCCTTGAGCGCCTCCACCGTGAGCCGGAGCTGCTGCTCCATCTGGTTCATCGGCTGGTTGTAGAGGTCGGCGACGCGCGTGTGGATGCGCAGGACGGTCTGCGCCACGCTCAGCTCGTACTCCCGCGGGTGCTCCTCGTAGTCGACGAACGTGCCCGGGATGTCGGCCTCGCCGCGGTGGCCGGCGCGGAGCTCGATCTCCTTCTCGCCGTACTTGTTGGTCCGCTGGGCCGGCAGCGCGCGCATCCGCTCGACGTGGCCGCGGAGCGACTCCGAGCGCTCCACCGCCTGGTCGAAGGCGAGCTTCGGCAGCACCAGGACCGTACAGGCGGTCGCGGCGCGGGCGGTGTACTCCCAGGTGGCGTCCGAGGCGAGCAGCATGTCGCCGCCGAAGTGCGCGCCGTCCGCGAGCACGCCGTGCACCGCGTCGTCCCCGTACGGGCCCTCGCCGACCTTCTCCACGCGGCCGTGCGCGAGCAGCACCACCCCGTCGACGGGCTCGCCCTTCGTGGCCAGGATGTCGCCCGCCCCGTACTCGCGCTGCTCGCAGCGGCGGGCGAGCTCGGTGAGCACCTCCTGGTCCTCGAACCCGTGCAGCACCGCCAGTTCGGCGAGTTCGGCCGGGATGACCTCGACGCGGTCGCCGGTCTTCACGAACGTGACGCGGCCGTCGCCGACCGTGAACGTGAGTCGTCGGTTCACCCGGTAGGTACCGCCCTGTACCTGCGTCCACGGCAGCATCTTCAAGAGCCAGCGGGAGGTGATCTCCTGCATCTGCGGCTCGGACTTGGTGGTCGTGGCCAGATTCCGCGCCGCGGCCGTTCCGAGGCTCTGCTGCGGACGGTCTTGTTCGGTGCGGATCTCTTCGCCTACGGACATGTGCGTGCCTTCCCGGGTTGCTTGGCAGTGGCATCGGTGTACCTCGGGAAGACTTACCAACGCGGAGCGTGGTCGTATCCTCACACAAGTGAGTGAGATTACGGTGGGGGTTTCGAGTGGGGTGTTCGAAGGTTACGGTGCGTGGTCGGTGGTGGGGAGTTGGGGGTGCCCCGGTCCCTCCCCTTCGCCGTTTCCTGGGGCTGTGCCCCAGACCCCCTGTTCGCGGCTCCGCCGCTCGTCCTCAAACGCCGGACCGGCTGAAAGTGGGCGCTCAGGCCCAATCCAGCCCGTCCGGCGTTTGAGGACAACCGCGCGAAGCGCGGTTTCAGGGGGTCTGGGGGCTTGCCCCCAGGAATCGGCGAAGGGGCGGGACCGGGGCAACCCTCCCGCGTCAGCCCCGCAGCATCGCGCCAAGCACCTCCCGCCACCCCTCTCCCGCCCGCGGCACGAGCAACTCGGCGAGCGCCTCCGCCCGGTAGCGGTGCCGATGACGGAGCCCGGGGGCTGAAGTGTCCGCGGGAACGACGGGGCCCGAGGTGCCCAGGAGCCGGACGAGCTCCTGGGCGAAGTCGGACCACGCGACGTGCCCACCGATAGCGTTGACGACCCCGTCGACCGGCCGCTCCACACAGTGCGTCAACACCCGAGCCAGAGCCGCCGCGTGGATCCACGGCGCGCCCGCCCAGGAATCACCCGAGGCGGGGACGGCGCCGGCCGCCGGCAGGACGACCGGGCCGCCCGCCCGGGCCGCCTGGTAGAGGTCGCCGGTCGCGCCCCAGCGCAACTGGTCGCGCAGCCGCGGGTGATCACCCCAGACGATGGGTGCCCGCACCACGCTCGCCCCGCCCCCGGGGCCCGCGGCCTCCAGTAGCAGGCGCTCGCAGTCGAGCTTGCCCTGCCCGTACGCGCTCAGCGGCTCCTCGGAGGGCGCGCCCTCCGCGACGTCGGCCACCGACGGTGAGCCGTACGCGTCGACGCTGCTGACGAAGACGAACGGCCCCGGCCGCCGGCCGTCGAGGAGCGCCCGCATCGCCGCCACGTCCACCTCGGGTGAGGTGAACGTGCAGGCGGAGTGGATGACCGCGTCCACGCCGCGCGCGGCGGCCCGCAGGCTGTCCTGGTCGGTCAGGTCGCCCTCGGCGATCTCGACGTCGGGACCGTCGGGCACCAGGTGCGCCGACTCCGGCCGGACGAGCGCCCGCACCGGGCGCCCGCGCGCGGCGAGTTCGCGCAGCACGAACGCGCCCACGCCGCCCGTACCGCCGGTGACCAGGACCGAACCGGCCCGGGTGGCCGTAGGCCGCCCGGCGGCCGGGCGGGCCGCCTCGCGCCGGGCCGTCCGCTCGTCGAGCAGCGCGGCGAGCGCCCGCGGCGTGCGGTGCTCCAGCACGTCGAGGCCGGTGAGCGGCGCGCGGAAGCGTTCCCGCAGCCGCTCGGCGACCCGGACCGCGAGCAGCGAGTGGCCGCCGAGGAGGAAGAAGTCGCCGTCCGGGCCCGGGCGTTGGCCGAGCAGGTCCGTGAAGACTGCCTCCACCTCGGGCGTCGGTCCGGGGAGGTGCTCCGACGGCCGGGCCGGAGCCTCCTCCGCGGCCCGCGGGCCGGCCGGACGGCGCAGCGCGGCGTTCCCGGCCGCGGCCACACCCGTCAGCAGCGCCGCGAAGCCGTCCAGCAGGCCCCGCGCGGCCCCGCCGGCCAGCCGCCCGGCGTCGTACTGCACCACGCACCGGGCGGGACGCTCCTCCGTCGCCTCCTCCAGGAAGAAGCCGAGGCCGAACTTGGCCGTGCCCAGCGGGACGTCGACCGGGACGCACTCCGCGTCCGGCAGGCGCAGGCCGACCGGGCCGGACACGACGTCCGCCGTGACGCCGACCAGGGCGCCGCCGTCCGTGTCCCGGGCGGACGGGTCCAGCCGGCGCACGATCGCGTCGAACGGCACGTGCCGGTACCGCTGCGCCCGCAGCAGCTCGTCCCGTACGCGGTCCAGCAGCGCGGTGAAGTCCTCCGTGCCGGTCAGGTCGGGGCGGACGGGGAGGGTGTTGACGCAGAGGCCGACGAGGTTCCGGTCGGCGGCCCGGTCGCGGTGGCCGCTCGCGCAGCCGACGACCAGGTCCTCCCGGCCGGTGGCCTCCAGCAGGGCGCCGAAGGCCGCCGCGAGGACCACCGTGAACAGCGTGGCCCGGTGCGCGCGCCCGGCCTCGCGCAGCCCCTCGACGGTGCCGGCGGGGAGGAGGGCGGTGATGAGGTGGCCCTCGCCCCGGGAGCCGCGCGAGCCGCCGTCCGCCGGGCCGGGCAGCGCGGGCGGACGGGCCCCCGCCAGTCGCCGGGTCCAGTACGCGGTCCCCTCTTCGTCCTCCGGCGCGGACCGCTCTCGGCGGGCGAAGTCGGTGTAGCGCGGCGCCGGGTCCTCGGGACCGTCCGGGCGGCCCTCCACGACCGCCCGGTACCGGTCGCCGAGCTCCCGCGCGACGATCTCCAATCCGCCGCCGTCCACCGCGATGTGATGCAGCGTCAGGAGAACGGTGTGGTCCTCCGGTCCGTGCCGGAGCAGCAGCGCCCGCAGGACCGGGCCCTCGGCCAGGTCGAAGGGGCGCTCGGCCTCCGCCCGCAGCAGCGGGCCGGCCGCGTCGGCGGCGGCCTCCACCACCGGCAGCGGCACCGGCGCGGGCGGCAGCACCTCCTGGTACGGCTCGCCGTCGGCCTGCCGGTAGCGGGTGCGCAGCACCTCGTGCCGGCGCACCAGCCAGTCCAGCGCCCGGCCGAACGCCTCCCGGTCGAAGGGGCCGCGGACGCGGGTGGCGAAGGGCACGTTGTACAGCGGGCCGGTGTGCCCCAGCCGTTCCATCAGCCACATGCGGTGCTGAGCGTGCGAGAGGGGCGCCGGGCCGGCGTCCTCCCGCGCGGGGGCAGGGGCGGTACGGGCGCCGGCGGCGCGGCGGCGGGCCCTGCGCAGCAGCTCCTCCTGCCGCGCCACGTCCTGGGCGGCGGTCATCGGCCGGCCTCCGTCTCGTCCTCGTCCGGGCCGAAGGCGGCGGCCAGTTCCCGTTCCACCAGCTCGGCCTGGCCCGCCACCGTGGGGGAGGCGAAGAACGCGGCCAGCGACAGCTCCACCCCCAGGTCCTCGCGGAGGTCGTCCACGACGCCCAGCGCGAGCAGCGAGTGGCCGCCCAGCGCCAGGAAGTCGGCGTCCGGGTCGGTGACCTCGCGGTCCAGGGCACGCGCCCAGGCCGCCGCCACCGCCTGCTGGAGCGGCGTCAGTTCGCGGGCCGACGCGTCCGCCGCGTCCGGACCGGACAGGGGGAGGCCGGCGAGCGCGGCCCGGTCGACCTTCCCGTTGGCCGTCACCGGCAGCCGGTCCGTCAGCGACCAGGCCGAGGGCACCATGTGGGCGGGCAGCAGCCCGGCCAGGTGCTCGCGGAGCGCCGCGGGCGACGGCCGTCCGCCGTCGGCGGGGACGACGAAGGCGGCGAGCCGCGCGTCCACCGTGCTCCCGCCGTCGGACGCGTCCGGCCGCAGGACCGTCACCGCGGCGTCCGCCACCCCGGCGTGCGACCGCAGCGCGTGCTCGATCTCGCCCGGCTCGATGCGGTAACCGCGCACCTTCACCTGGTCGTCCAGCCGCCCGTGGAAGTCCAGCGTGCCGTCGGGGCGGGCCGAGACCAGGTCGCCGGTCCGGTAGAGCCGGCCGTGCCCGGGGTCGGCCGGGTCCTCGACGAACGCCTCCGCGGTGCGCTCCGGCTGTCCCAGGTAGCCCAGGGCCAGCCGGGAGCCGCCGATCCACAGCTCGCCCCGGACCCCGACGGGCACCGGCGCGCCGTGCTCGTCCCGGACGTGTGCCGTCGCCCCGGCGATGGGCCGGCCGATGGGCGGCGGCTCCTCGCCGTCCGCCGGGAGCACCCGGTGGGCGGTGGCGAAGCTGGTGGCCTCGGTGGGCCCGTAGCCGTTGACCAGCTCCAGCCAGGGATGGCGGCGCAGCACGGCGTGCGCGAGCCGGCCGGACAGTGCCTCCCCGCCGACGATCACGCTCCGCAGCACGCCGAAGACGGCCGAGCCGCGGGCCGCGAGGTGGTGGAAGAGCGCCGTGGTGAACAGGGCCACCGTCGCGCCCAGCCGCTCCACGTCCCGGGCCAGGCCGTCCAGCGACTCCCGGTCCGCCGTGGACACCACGGCGGCGGCGCCGTTGGCCAGCGCCGTCCACAGCTCGAACGGCGAGGCGTCGAAGGCGAGCGGCGAGTGGAAGAGGACCCGGTCGCGCGGGGTCACCGTCAGGAACTCCGGCTCCGTCACCAGGCCCGCCACGGCCCGGTGCGGGATCGCGACGGCCTTGGGGCGGCCGGTCGACCCGGAGGTGAACATGGTGTACGCCACGGCGTCCGCGTCGTACGCGCACGGCTCCGGCAGCTCCCGCTCCCCGAGCGGCGCGCCCTCGTCGGCCGCACCGCCCGTCGAGACGGCCAGCGCCCGGTCCGCCGGCACCCCGGCTGCCTCCAGCAGGTCCTTGCGACCCACCGTGAGGATCACGCCGGCGTCCGCCAGCATGGCGGCGATCCGGGCGCGCGGGTACGCCGCGTCCAGCGGCACGTAGTGGCCGCCGGCCCACCAGACGGCGAGCTGGGTCACCGCGACGCCGGTCGAGTGCGGCAGCAGGACGCCGACCGCGTCGCCCCGGCCGACGCCGCGTGCGCGCAGCACGCCCGCGAGGCGGCGGGCGGCGTCGGTCAGATCGGCGTACGTGAGGGTGTCGTCGCCGTCCCGCACGGCGAGGGCGGACGGCGTGGTGCCGGCGTGCGCCAGTACGCGGCCGAGGACGCCGCTCGGGCGGCCTGCGGCCTCATCCGGGTGGTTCGTGGCTCCGGTCGGGCGGCTCGCCGCCTCCGCCGGGTGGGCCGTGGTCGCGGCCGGGTGGCCCGTCGCCCGAGCCGTGTGGTCCGGCGTCGCGCCCGGGTGGTTCACCGCCGGCCCTGCGGCCGACGACGCGGCTCGCGCCGGCGATGTGGCCTGTGCCGGAGCCGCCGCCTGCGTGGATGACGCTCCCGCCGATGCGGTCGCCTGCGTCGACGATGTCGCCGGCCCCTGCCGCGCGTCCAGCAGCGCCGCCAGCGTCCGCAGATCGGGCTGGCGCAGGACCTCCGGTGCCCGTAGCCGGACGCCGCAGTGCTCCTCCAGGGCCGTCAGCAGGCGCGCGGCTGAGAGCGAATCACCGCCCGACTTGAGGAAGTTGGCGTCCGCCCCGAGGTCCGGGCGGCCCAGCAGCTCCCGGCACAGGCCGACGACCAGGTCCTCGGTCGTGCGGTCCGTCGTCTCACCCGGGCGGTCCGCCGCCGGTTCCGCGACCGACGCCGACGGTGCGGCCACCGGCCCCCGCCGCGCGTCGAGCAGCGCCGCCAGTGCCCGCAGGTCGGGCTGGCGCAGGACCTCCGGTGCCCGGAGCCGGATGCCGCAGTGCTCCTCCAGGGCGGTCAGCAGGCGCGCCGCGGAGAGCGAATCGCCGCCCGAGGCGAGGAAGTTGGCGTCCGCCGCCAGGCCGGGGCGGCCCAGCAGCTCGCGGCACAGGCCGACGACCAGGTCCTCGGTCGGGGACGGCGCCTGAGGAACCTGGGCGGGCGACGGTGCCCCGGCAGCCTCGGTGGGCGACGGCGCCTGAGGAGCCGCGGCCCCCTCCCGCCGCCCGGCGAGCAGTGCCTCGCGGTCCACCTTGCCGTTCACGTCCACCGGGAAGGCGTCCACGAACCGCACCGCCGCCGGCACCGCCTGCTCCGGCAGCCAGCCGCGTACCGCGGCCAGCAGCTCGTCCGCGGAGGGCGAGGCCGCGCCGGGCGCCGGCCGGACGAAGGCGACGAGCCGGACCCCGCCCCCGGCGGCGGTGTCCGCCGCGACGACCGTGCGCAGCACGCGCGGGTCCCGCTCGAACGCCGCCTCGACCTCGGCCGGTTCGATACGCACGCCGCGCACCTTCAGCTGGGCGTCCAGCCGACCGAGGAACTCCAGCACCCCGTCCGGCCGCATCCGCACCCGGTCACCGGTGCGGTACACCCGGTCGGTGCCCGTCACCCCGGCCGGCGGCGGTACGAAGCGCCGCGCGGTCAGCTCGGGGTCCAGGTAGCCGATGGCCAGGCCGTCGCCGCCGACCCGCAGCTCGCCCGGCTCGCCGTGCGGCACCAGCCGCCCGTCGGCGTCGGTCACGCAGGCGACGACGCCCGGCAGCGGCGTGCCGATGGGCGGCGGGACGGACGCGTCGGCGCCGTTCAGGGCGTGGGCCGTCACCAGGACGGTCGCCTCGGCCGGGCCGTAGTTGTTGTCCACGCGCGCGGTCACGTCAGGGCCCGGGACGCGGCGCAGCCGGTCGCCGCCGGTGCTCAGGTGACGCAGCGGCAGGTCGCGCGGCCAGGGGCGTTCGAGGACGAGTTCGGCCAGCGGGGTGGGCAGGATCGCCACCGTCACGCCGGCGCGGCGCCACCAGTCCGTCAGCGCCTGCGGGTCCCAGCGGACCTCGTCCGGCGCGACGCTTAGCGCGGCCCCGGACGTCAGGCCCGCCCACAGCTCCATCAGGTGCGGGTCGAAGGCCACGCCGATCAGCAGGTTGTGCCGGTCGCCCGGGCCGCAGCCCGTCCGGCCCGTGTACCAGTCCAGCCGGGCGGCCAGCGCCGCGGAGCTCACCGCCACGGCCTTCGGCACGCCCGTGGTGCCGGAGGTGAGGACGGCGTACAGGGTGCCCTCCGGCGCGCCGCGCCGGGTCCCCGCGGGGGTGGCGGGGAACGCCGCGACGGCCTCCCCGGTGACGTTGGCGCCGGCGGCCGGGAGCGGCAGCGGCAGCGTGCCGGACGCCAGGGCGGCGCCCGGCAGCGCGTCGGCGGAGCCGATGAGGCAGGTCACCCGGAGCACGTCCGCGACGGCCGCCAGCCGCCGCTCGCCGGGGCGCGGCCCCAGCGGCAGGTAGACGGCGCCGAGCCGGGCCAGCGCGACGGCCGTCGCGACCAGGGCCGCGGAGCGGTCCAGGCAGACCCCGACCAGGTCGCCCGGCCGCACCCGGTCGCGCAGCGCGTCGGCGGTCTGGTCGGCCAGGGCGTCCAGTTCGGCGTAGGTCCAGGTCAGGTCGCCGTCCTCGACGGCGGGGGCGGACGGATCGCGCAGGACCCGGTCCGCGAAGCGGGCCAGGACGTCGTCCGGCCCGCGCTCGGCGCGCTCGGCGCCGTACGCGACAGATGCAGTGGTCATGATGTCCTCGATCGAGACGAAGAGGGACGCGAGGTTCGGTGGGCGGCCAACGGTCAGCCCAGCCCCATGGCCCGGGCGACGATCACCTTCTGGATCTCCGAGGTCCCCTCGATGATCGTCATCATCCGGACGTACCGGTACAGGAACTCCAGCGGATGCCCGCGCACCCAGCCCGTCGCCCCGTGCACCCGCAGCGCGCGGTCCACCACGCGCACGGCCGTCTCGGAGGCGGTGAGCTTGGCCAGCGCCGCGTTCTCCGGGGCCTCGGTCCCGTCGTCCACCAGCCGGGCGCAGGCCAGCGTCAGCAGCTTGGCCGCCTCGACCTCCGCCCGGCTGGTCACCAGGTGCTCCTGGACGTGCTGGTACGCGCCGATGCGCTCGCCGAACGCCCGCCGCTCGCGGGCGTACTCGACGCCGGTCCGCAGCGCGTACTCGGCGATGCCGTTGCACATCGCGGCCACCACGAGCCGGCCGCGGGACAGGCTGTCGATGCCGTGGCCCAGCGCCGCGCCGATCCCCGGCTCGCCGCCGACGACCGCGTCGGCCGGCAACTCCACGTCGTCCAGGATCAGTTCGTACAGCTCCTCGCCGGACATGCCGGCGTAGCACTGGCCGATGCGAAGCCGCGGGTGGTCCATCGGGACGATGAACGCCGTCGCGCCCGCCTCCGCCTGGGCCACGACGATCGCGAAGTCCGCGTGCCCGGCGTTGCTGACGAACGTCTTGCGGCCGGACAGCACCCAGCCGCCGTCGTCCCGCCGGCCGGCGGTGCTGGTCAGCCGGAAGGCGTCGGACCCGGCGTTGGGCTCGGTGAGCGCCAGGCAGCGCGTCGCCTCGCCGCGCACCAGCGGTTTGAGGTACCGCTCGATCTGCTCGGGCGTGCCCTGCCGCAGCAGCGGACTGGGCCCGTCCGAGCCCGCCAGCGCGTACGGCGCCAGCGGGCAGCCGCTGCTCCCCGCCGCGTGGTGCAGCTGCACGACGGCGGTGAACGGCATGCCGGAGCCGCCCAGTTCCTCCGGGTGGTCGGCGGCGTAGAAGCCCAGCTTCGCCGACCGCCGCCGCACGTACGCCCGCATCTCGGCCGGGGGCAGGTCGCCGCTCTCCGGCAGCTCGGCGGCCAGCGGCACCAGCTCGCGGCGGACGAACGACGTGAACGAGTCGACGATCTCGCGGTGGTCGGCCTCCAGGACCGACGACGGGGAGGTGCTCATCGGACCGCCTCCGCGACCGCGTGGGCCTGCTCGGACAGGACGGGGTTCTGGAACAGGACGCGCAGCGGCGGGCGTCCGCCGAGCCGCGGCTCCAGCCACGCGGCGAGCTGCGCCGCGAGCAGCGAGTGGCCGCCCACCTGGAAGAAGTGGGACGCCGGGGTGAACCGGTCGTGGCCCAGCACCTCCCGCCAGCCCTCGGCGAGCAGTTCGACGGCCGGGTCGGCCGCGGTCTCCGGCGCCTCCGGGGCCGCCTCCTCGGCGGTCTCGGCGATCCGGGAGAGCGCCGTCCGGTCCGGCTTGCCGCCGGACAGCAGCGGCATCGACTCCAGCCGGATCCAGCGGGACGGGACCAGCGCGGCCGGCAGCCGGCCGGACAGCGCCCGGTGCAGCGCCACCTGGTCCGGCTCGGCGCCGCCGTCGAGGAAGCCGACGAGGCAGGGGCCGGCCGCCGAACGGCCCAGCGCCACCGCGCAGGACCGGCCGCCGAGCTCGGCCGAGGCCGCGGCCTCGATCTCCTCCAGCTCGATGCGGTAGCCGCGCAGCTTGATCTGGTTGTCGTGCCGGCCGAGGAACCGCACCAGCCCGTCCGCGCCGGTGAAGCCCAGGTCACCGGTCAGGTAGACGCGCTCGCCGCCCAGGGCGGGCACGTGCGTGAACCGGGCCTCCGTGGCCTCCTTGTTGCCCAGATAGCCTTCCGCCAGGCAGGCGCCGGACACGGCCAGCTGGCCGACCGCCCCCGCGGGCAGCGGACGCAACCCCGCGCCCAGCACGTGCACCCCGACGCCCGGCAGCGCGGCGCCCAGCGGCACCTCCGCCGCCTCGTCGAAGCCCTCGCGGACAACCTCGTGCACGGTGGACGTGATCGTCGCCTCGGTCACGCCGTACGCGTTGAGCACCGTCGCGTCCGTCGCCTCCAGTACCTCGCGCAGCGCCGCCGCCGGCAGCCGCTCGCCGCCCGCCACCAGCAGCCGCGGCGCCCACATGCCGTCGCGCAGCGCCTCCGTCAACTCGGCGCGCGTGGCGAGGAGGTAGCTCGTCGGCAGGTTCGCGACCGTCACCCGCCGCGAGGCGAGGACGGCAACCAGCTCCGCCGCCGTCGGGACCTCGCGCTGCGGGAGCACCAGGCAGCAGCCGGCCAGCAGCGACGGCAGCACCTCCTCCAGCGCCACGTCGAACGACGGCTGGGCGAACACCAGCACCCGGTCCTCCGGCGACAGCGCGTACCGCTCCGCCGCCACCCGCGCGTGGTGCGCCAGCGCGGCCCGGCCGACCACGACGGCCTTCGGCAGGCCCGTGGAGCCCGAGGTGTGGATGACGTACGCCGCGTCCGCCAGCGGCTCGGCCGGCTCGGCGGCCGGGAAGTCCGGGCCGTCCAGCAGGGCGAGCGGCAGCCCCTCGGCGGGGAGCGACAGGGCGCTCTCCCGGTCGGTCAGCACCAGCGCCGGGCGCAGCCGGCGCAGCAGCGTCTCCAGCCGGTCCGCCGGGTCGTTGGGGGAGAGGGGGCAGTACACCGCGCCCATGCGGAGGCAGGCCAGGAGCGCCACCACGCTGTGCGCGCCGCGCGGCAGGACCGCCGCCACCGGCTGCCCGCGCCGCACCCCGGCCGCCGCCAGGCGGCCCGCCAACTCGTCCACCATGCTGTGGAGTTCGCCGTAGGTGAGCTTGCGGGCGCCGCTCAGCAGGGCGACGCGGCCGGCGCCGTGCCGGGCGAGCGGGTCCAGGACGTCGTCGACGTCGCTCGCCGGTTCCTGGGCCACGGCGGGCACCGGCTCCGGGTCGAGCGCGGCGGCCGGCGCCGACGGCGCGTCCAGGTAGGCGCGGACCAGCCGCAGGAACCGCTCGGAGAGCAGCCGGGCCGTCTCCTCGCCGAACAGGTCCCGGTCGTAGTCCCACACCAGCGTCATCCCGCCGGCCCCCGACCGCGGGCCGACCATGCGCCGGTCGTCCGGGATCAGCACCAGGTCGAGGTCGAAGCGGGTCGTGCCGGTGTTGAAGCCCTCGAAGAGGGAGATGTCGAGACCCGGCACCTCGGTCTCCGGCAGGACCGCGTCGTGCGCGCTGAACATCACGTCGAACAGCGGGTTGTCCGCGCCCGAGGTGTGCAGGCCCAGCTCGCGCGTGAGCACCTGCACCGGCACGTCCTGGTGCGGCAGTGCCCGGATCAGCCCGTCGGTGACGTCGTCCACCAGGGCGTCGGCGCCCGCCTCCGGGTCGAGGCGCAGCCGCAGCGGGATGGTGTTCACGAACATGCCGACGGTCTCCTCGAAACCCGCCGGACGGTTGCCGACCGCCGTGCCGACCACCAGGTCCGTCCGCCCGGCGTGCCGCCGCAGCAGCTCCGCGAAGAGGGCCAGCAGCGTGGAGAACGGGGTGTGGCCCTGGGACCTGCTGTGCTCCCGCAGCCGCTCGGCCAGTTCGGGCTCGACCGTCTGCCGCAGCTGCGCGCCCGCGTGCCGGCGCCGGGCGCCCGGCCGGGTCAGGCCGGGCAGCGGCAGGTCGAAGGTGGCGCCGTCCAGCTCGCGTCGCCAGTGCGCCAGCCCGGCCGCCCGCCGCTCGTCCCGGTCCGGCCCGGTGGTCGCCGCGACGTACTCGGCGTACGAGGGGGCCTCCGGCAGGACGACGGGCTCGCCCGTCACGTGCGCCCGGTAGACGGTGAACAGGTCGCGGAGCAGGATCGCGAACGAGTGCCCGTCGTGGACGAGGTGGTGCTCGACGTGGACGAGCCGGTGGCGGCCGTCGCCCAGCCGGGCCAGCGTCCAGCGGAGCAGCGGCGCCTCGTGGACGTCCAGCGGCGTCTCCGCCTCGGTGCGCAGCAGCCGCGCGAACGCGGCCTCCGGATCGTCCTCACCGCTCAGGTCGACGGTCCTCAGGCGTGGCGGACAGCTCTCGCGGATCCGCTGCCCGGGCAGGCCCTCCGACGTCTCCACGAGCTCCAGCCGGAGTCCGGGGTGCCGGTCGAGGACGGCGGCGAGGCCGGCCCGCAGGGCGTCCTCGTCGAGGTCGCCGTTCAGGTCGAGGGTGGCGGTGAAGTTGTAGGCGCGGCTGCCGGGGAGCATCTGCTCGTGCAGCCACACGATCTCCTGCGAGGTGGAGAGCGCGAACACGGTGGTGCCTTTCCGTAGGGGTGGGGGATGAGGCGGATTCGAGAGGTGCCGGCGCGGTCCCGCCGGGTGGGCGGGGACGCGCCGGGGGCGGCGGCCGGCCGGTGGGCCGGGCGCGCCGCGCCGGTGGTGGGGGAGTGGTGGGTCAGGCGGTGGCGAGGACGGAGACGAGGGCCGCGAAAGCGTCCTCGGCCCGGTCGTCGTCGACGTCCGAACGCCGCCACGCCATGCGGACGAGCAGGTCGTCGCCGTACGAGACGGACACCGCGAACGGCGCCTGGAGCGGCCGGTCGTCGAGGTGCGTCTCGCGCCCGGTCGCGCCGCCGAGCCGCAGCGGCGGCCGGCGGCCGAGGTCCTCGAAGGTGAGCAGCCCGTCGAACCGCCCGGACCAGGGGGCGCCGGCGCCGCGGACGGCGTGCACCACCTCGTCGAAGGGCGCGTCGGCGTGGTCCAGGTCGTCCCACCAGGCGGCGGTGCGGGCCTCCGGGCCCTCGGCGTCGGCCGGGTGGGCGACGGTGTTGAGGAAGCAGCCCAGCACCGGCTCGGCGGCGGCCGGTCTGCCGCCCCACGGGTAGCCGAGGGCCGGGACGTGCTCCGCGCCGTACAGCGTGCGGGCGGCGCGGGCGCAGGCGTCGAGCGCGGTGGGGAAGGCCGCCGCCCGGCCGTCGCCGGCCGGCAGCGGCAGCCGCAGCCGGGTGCTCCCGGTGCCGTCCGCTCCGGGGCGGTCCCGTGGCGGGGGCGGCGGGCGGAGGCCGGACAGCCGGCGGGCCCAGTAGGCGCGGGCCGCCGGGGCGGACGCGCGCTCCTCGGCGGAGAGTTGGAGCTCGACGGCCTCGCGGTAGGCGGCGGCGCCCGCCGTCGTCCGTGCTTCCGGTATGTCGTGGGGGCCGAGGCCCTCGGCGTAGGCGCGGGTGAGGCCGTCGGTGATGCCGCCGAGCGACTGCTCGTCGCAGACGGCGTGGTCGAGGACGAGGGCGAGGACGTCCTCGGTGTCTCCGGTGGGCTCGGTGCCTCCGGTGGGCTCGGTGGCGCCGGTGGCGAGGAAGAACCGCAGCGGCGGCCCGTCGGCCGGCCAGTCGGCCAGGGCCCGCGGCAGCACCTCCGCCGCCGTCGCCCCCGGCGGGACCGGGACCTCCCGGACCCACCCCACGGGCGCGCCGAGCCGCTGCACGGGCACGCCCCGGCTCACCTCCGGGCGGACCCGCAACGCCGGGTGCAGGGCGGCCAGATGGCCGGCCGCCGCCTCCAGCCGTGCGACGTCGACGGACCCGGCGGGGAAGGCGAAGAACAGCGGGACGAGCGCGGGCCGCCCGGCCGGGTCCAGCCGGCGGGCGAGGAGGAACCTCCGCTGGGCCCCGGTGACGGGCAGCGGGGCGGCGGCGCCCTCGGAGCCGGTGAGCCGCCGGTAGCGGTCGAGGTAGGAGGAGGTGATGCTGGGGGACTGCACGGTGACCTCCCGCGCGCCGGGAGCGGCGCGGCGGTTCGAAGGACAGGGGAGCAGGGAAGGGAGGGCCTCAGCCCGCGACGGGCACGGCCGGCAGGTCGCGCTGCCGCCGCAGGGGCGAGAGCAGCAGGGGCAGCGGCACCAGCAGGAAGCCCGCGGCGCACAGCCAGACGGCGGCCCGGGCGCCGTACGCCCCGGCGACGGCCCCGCCGACCAGGGCGCCGAAGGGCATCATGCCCCACACGACGAAGCGGAGGGTGGCGTTCATGCGGCCCAGCAGCGCGTCGGGGCAGAGCAGTTGGCGGAAGCTGACCTGGGCGACGTTGTAGACCACGGCGCCGAAGAAGACCACCGCCTCGCCGACGGCGAACCAGGCCGCCGCGGCGCCGCGCCCGGCCAGCGGCCAGAGCAGGGCGAACGGCCCGGTGACGAGCGGGGCGAGCCAGATGACGCGGGCTCTGCCGACGGCCCGGCCGAGGACGTCCGCGCACAGCGCCCCGCCGAGACCGCCGACGGCCGCCGCCGACAGCATCAGTCCGACGGCACTCGCGGGCAGGTCGAGCACCCGGACCAGGAACACCGTCTGCACGGCCGTCAGCATGGCGGCGAAGAAGTTGGCGACCGCCGTCGAGCAGGCGATCATGCGCAGCGCGGGATTGCGGAAGACGAAGGCGAGCCCTTCGGCGATCTGGGCCCGCAGCGGCTCGCCGCCGGAGGGGGCGGGCGGGGGCTCGGGGGTACGGATGCCGCGCAGGCAGAGGGCGGAGACGAGGTAGCCCAGGGCGTTGGCCAGCAGGGCGAGGGGCGCTCCGGCGACCTGCACGAGGACGCCGCCCACCCCCGGGCCCGCCATCTGGGCGGAGGAACGGACGGTCTCCAGGGCGCCGTTGCCCGCCACCAGCTTCTCGCGGGGGAGGAGGGACGGCAGGTAGCTCTGGTGCGCGATGTCGAAGAAGACCGTGGCGACGCCGGTGACCAGGGCGACCACGTAGAGCTGGGTCATCGTCAGGACCCCGGCCCAGGCGGCCAGGGGCAGCGCCGCCATGGCCAGGGCACGGAGGACGTCCGCGCGGATCAGCACCGGGAGCCGGCGCATCCGGTCCACCCAGGCCCCCGCCGGCAGACCCACCAGCAGGAACGCGGCGGTCTCGGCGGCGGTCAGGAACCCGGTCTGCAGCGGCGAGGCGTCGAGCTCCACGACGGCGACCAGCGGCAGGGCCACCAGGGTCACCTGCGCGCCCAGCTGACCCGCCGCCGCGCCGGACAGCAGCAGCCGGAAGTCCCGGAAGCCCCTGCCGCGTAACAGGCCGCCGCCGCTCTCGGACGTCATTGACAACATTTGACAGAGATTTGGCTACGTCGACGGGTTCAGTCAAAAACTGCGGCTATTTCCGGTCAGTTGTGTTCGGATTGCGGACAGTGATGACAGGCCGATCGAGGTGGGGTGCGTGAACGACTTCGGTCCGTCAGCTGAACGACACATGACGTGACGCCTGGTGCGCTGCGTGATCGTCAGCGGGAGCGGCCGGGAGCGGTCCGAAAAGGGACGGGTCGCGCGGATGTCCGGAATTCGGTGTCGCGGCGGGCGGCCCGGCGCCGTCTCAGGTGCTCTGCACCTCGTGCACCCATGCCGTGAGCCCGGCCACGAACCCCGCGCGTTCCGCCGGTCCGAGCGTCGCCAGGGCGCGCAGCAGCGGCCCGCCGCGCCGGACCACGAAGGTCTCCAGCGGCTCCCGGTACGCCTCGGCCAGCGACACCAGGACGCGGCGGCGGTTGGCCGGGTCCTCGGCGCGCTCCACGACGCCCGCCCGGTGCAGCCCGCCGACGAGTTCGCTCGCCGTGGGCAGCGAGACGTGCAGCCGCTTGGCGATCTCGCCGACGCTCAGCGGTCCGGCGGCCAGCAGCTGCGGGAGCACGGCACCGTGACGAGCCGTCAGTCCGTGCGTGTCCATGGCGTCCCGCAGCGGCGCCGGCATGAGGTCGCGCACCGCGCCCGTGCGGAAGTAGGGCTCCAGGAGCGGGACGAGGCCGACCACGAGCGTGTCGTCGGAACGGCCGTGGACGGGGGCCGGGTGTGGGGGTGGTTCCGCTTGCTGCATACTGTCGAGTGTAAACGGTTCGGATTCACAAACTATTCGGAACTCCGAAGGGTTGGTGTCCCACGTGTCACCGGTCACCTATCACGACGCCGTCAACGACGCCCTCGAACGCCTCGACGACCTCGGCTACGAACGAGGCAAGGGCGTCGACCTCGCCAACCACGGGCCGATGGGAGCGGAGGCGCTCGCACTGCTCGGCCACGAGGACGAGGTGGCCCGCTGGGTCGTCCGCTACCGGCGGGTGATGGAGCATCACGAACCCCCGTCCGAGCGCTTCCCGCTCGACGCCGCCGACGAGAGCTCCTGGCGCCCCGCGCTCGGCGCCTTCGACCGGGCCGGCGACTGGGAGGGGCTCTTCGTCCGCGAACTGGCCGAGGCGCCCTGGCGGGACGTCCTCGCCCGGTGGTGGCCCCGGCTGCTCCCCGGGCTGTTCGCCGGCCTGACCCACGGCCTGATCCGCACCGCCCACGCCGTGCGCGGCCTGTCCGCGACGGGCGACCGCCCGACCCCGTACCAGCACCGCGAACTCGCCCGCGGGCTCGCCTACTGGGCCGGCCGCTACACCGAACTCCCCGGCACCCCGCGCCTCGGCGGGACGCACACCGTCCCCGCCGCCGTCGCGGCCCTGCCACGAACGGCGGAGGACCATCCGCTCGACGCCCGGACCGTCGCCGGCCGGTTCACGCGCCTCGGCGGGCTCCCGGCCTACGGGGACGCGCTGGAGTGGCTGGCCCCGGAGGAGGCGGCGCACCTGCTCACCGAGATGACCTGCCAGTTCGCCGACGTCTACCTCGGCCACCCCGAGGTGTATCCGGTGCCGCTCGTGCACGGCGTCACCGCCCCCGCCGCCGTCCGCCTCGTCCTGCCCCACCTGCCGCACGCGCTGCACGGGCCGACGGCGGCCCGGCTCTGGCAGGTGCAGTCCGCCTTCCTGCTGGCGATGACCGTCGACCGGCGCGGCGAGGGCACGGCGGCGTGGCGGGAGGAGGTGCCGGAACTGCCGCCGACCGGCGAACTGGCCGCCCGGGCCGCCGAACACGGCGACGAACACGTCATCAAGCTCACCGAGGCGTGCCTGCGCGAGTACGCCCTGCGGCCCGACCTCCGCTACCTCGCCGCCGCGGCCGTCGCCCAGCGGCGCATCCCCCGGCTGGACGCCGGCGGCGGCGTCACCCACGTACGGCTCGGCGACGCCTGACCGGCCTCGGCGCCTCGGCGCCTCAGCCCGGTGCGTCGGACGGCGTACGGGTATGGGAACGGATCTCCTCGGGCGTGAGGTACGCGTCCGTGTACTCGAAGTCCCGGAGGGTGGCGGGGCGCCGGCTCTGGAAGCCGGTGCGGACGTAGTCGTCGCCGGCGGCCGCGTTGAGCAGCCAGTTGGTGGCGGTCCGGACCTTGGCGACGTTGGTGCGCAGCGCGAGCAGGTGGTAGCCGCGCGCCACGGCCTGCGCCGGAAGCCCCGTCAGCTGCACTCCGAGCGGCTTGGACACCGCGTCCTTGCCGCCGAGGTCCACGACCAGGCCCAGGTCCTTGTGGACGTACGGGCGCAACGGCTCGCCCCGCAGCCGCGCCACGACGTTGTCGGCCGCCACCTTCCCCTGGCGCTGGGCGTGCTGGGCCGTGGGCGGGCAGACGGCACCGTCGCCCTTGGCGCGGTCCGGGACGGCCGCGGCGTCGCCGAGGGCGAAGACGCCGTCGAGACCCGGCACGGTCATCCGGTCGGTGACGGCCAGCCGGCCCTTGACGGTCTCGGCGCCCAGCGTGCCGACCAGCGGGCTGGCGGCCACCCCCGCCGTCCAGATCAGCGTCCGGCACGGCAGCTCCCGGCCGTCCGTCAGCGTCACCCGCTCCCGCCCGGCCTTGGCCACCGAGGTGCCCAGCGAGACCTCGATGCCGCGCCGCCGCAGCGTACGCGCCGCCTCGGCGCCCAGCCGGTCGCCGAGTTCCGGCATCAGCTTGGGCGCCACGTCCAGGATGTGCCAGTGGACGTCCCGAGGGTCCAGCCGCGGGTAGCGCCGGCAGGCCGCCGTGGTGATCCGCTGCAGGCACGCCGCCGTCTCCGTCCCGGCATACCCGCCGCCCACCACGACGAAGCGCAGCCGCGCCTCGCGCTCGGCGGGGTCGGTGGCGGCGTCGGCCAGGTCCAGCTGCGCGATGACGTGATCGCGCAGGTAGGCCGCCTCGGCCAGGGTCTTCATGCCCCGGGCGTGTTCGGTGAGGCCGGGGATGTCGAACGTGCGCGTGATGCTGCCGGGCGTCAGCACGAGGACGTCGTACGGCTCGTTGACCACCTCGTCGGTGATCTTCCGTACGACGCACACCTTGGCCTCCGGGTCCACCCCGACGGCCCCGCCCGGCAGCACCCGCGTCCGGCGCAGCCCGCGGCGCAGCGACACCGCCACCGACTGCGGGGTGAGCACCCCCGAGGCCACCTGCGGCAGCAGGGGCAGGTAGAGCTGGTAGTCGAACGGGGTGACCAGCGTGATCAGCGCCTCGTCGGGCCTGAGCCGCCGCTCCAGCCGCCGCGCGCACTCCACACCGGCGAACCCGCCCCCGACGATCAGAATCCGCGGCCGCCCGGCGCTCCGGGCCGCCTCCGTAGTGGTCGTATGCGTCGTCATGGTCTGACGTGTGCTCGCTGTGCGGCGATTCAGTGCTGCTGCGGGGGAACGGAACCCGTTCCGGGGGTGGGCGGTGACACCTGGCGGATCCCGCGGCACCGGGTCAGCATGCCCGCCGCGGGGATTCGACCCAGGTGGTGGCGCCGTCGGTGAACTCGTAGCGGAGGAGGGGCAAGGCGCGGTCGAGGAGCTCGACCATGGCCGGATGGTCGGGCGCGTCGCCGGTGAGGAGGTCCATGAAGACGCTGCCCACACCACCGGGGAGGTCGTCGCCGGGGCGGACGTAGGGCCGATGGCCGGTGATGCCCTCCAGGCGCCGGATCTCGTCGCCGCCGGTCAGCGCACGCAGGCGGCCGGGACGGACCGGGGCCAGGCCGTTGAACTGGAAGTACACCCGGCCGGGCGGTGCCGGAGCGGGCGGAGGGGGAGCGCCGAGGGCCAGCAGCGCGGCAACCCGGACGAGGTCCACTCCGCAGGCGCGGCGGGACAGTTCGTTGAGGTGACCGCCCAGACGGCCGTTGACCTCGATGATCCGGGGGCCGCCGGGAGTCAGCTTGACCTCCGTGTGGCAGACGCCGGTGGTCACACCGAGCGCGGTGACCGCTCGCACCGCCAGGTCGGACACCGCCTCGCGGTCCTCGTGCGGCAGCGCGGCGGGCCAGAACTGTCCGGTCTCCCGGAAGGGCGGGGTCAGCGGGTGTTTGCCGGTCACCGCGAGCACCTCCGTCCCGTCCGGGCCGGTCGCCGTCTCGACGGACACGTAGTCGCCGAAGGGACCGCTCGGCCGCCCCCGGAGGAGTTCCTCCACCACCCACGTGTCCTCGGGGCCGTCGAAGAGCCGTGACCGCACGCGGTCCGCGTCCGCCCGGTCGTGGACGGCGAAGGTCCCCCGGCTGCCCTGACCGTGCACCGGCTTCACCACCGCGGGCAGTCCGACGGCCGACAGCGCCGCCTCCCAGGCGGCGACGTCCGGGACCGGGCGGCACCGCACCGTGTCGACTCCGGCGGCGGCCAGCCGCTCCCGCTGCCGGTACTTGTCGGTGAGGACCTCGGCCACCTCCGGCGTGTGGTGGGGCAGACCGAGGGTCCGGGCGAGACCGGCCGTGACCCGCAGCAGGCTCTCGGAGAAGGTGAGCACCCCCGCCGGGGCGAGCCGCCGGAGGAGTACGGCATCCCGTTCCGGGCGTCCCGTCAGCTGGACCACCCGGCCCAGCCGGGACAGGACCGGCCGCAGCTTGCGCACGTGCGGTGAGTGGGGCAGGACGAAGGCCACCGGGGCCAGTCCCGCCACGCCCACCGCGATCTCCGCCGGGGAGACGGCGCCCTCGTCGTACGCCACCGCGAGCGGTGCCGGTTCACCCATCGAGGGGCTCCGTCCCGGCGGAGTGCACGTCCCGGGCCGCGTCGCGCAGGCCGCCGACGGCCAGGGCGACGTACTCGTCCACCCGTTCCTCGGTCACCAGGGCAGGGTCGAAGGAGACGAGCAGTCCGCTGCCGAAGCCCGGGTAGTCCAGGGTGAAGTCGCAGGACAGCGGGTGGCTCGCCTTGTCCCGGTCCCACCACCCGTCGGCGGAGAGCGACCCGAGTGCGGACAGCCGGCGGTAGACGTGGAAGTCGGTGAAGTTGAAGGCCGCGTCGAACGAGCGTCGCCCCAGGTCCTCCTCGATCAGGGCCAGCGGATGACGGCGGTGGGGCGTGGAGGCCATCTCCGTCTCCCACAGCGTCCGGGCCAGTCCGGCCCAGGTTCCGGAGACGGAGGGCAGGCGCAACGGAACGGTGTTGAGGAAGAGTCCGACGACCCGGTCGGCGTCCGGCATCTCGGGCCGCCCGTTGACCACCACCCCGGTGACCACATCGGTCGTGCGCCCCGCGATCCGGCCCAGGGCCCGGCAGTGCACCGCCAGCAGCAGGCTCTTCAGCGGGACCCGCGCCTCGGCCGCCCGTGCGCGCAGGTCCGCGAACAGGCCCTGCGGCAGCGCCGCGGCGCGCCGCCCGGACGCGTCGGCCGGCCGGCCGTACCGCTCCCGGTCCAGCAGCGGCGGCACGTCGCACTGGGCGCGCCAGAACGCGGCGGCCTCGGGGGAGTCGACGACGGCCCGCTCCAGCCGGACGAACTCGGTGGCCGCGGCCGCGGGCGGCTCCGGCAGTCCGTGGCCGGTGCCCGTCAGCAGGGCGTCGTACAGGGTGAGCAGGTCCACGAGGACGGTGGCGAAACTCCAGCCGTCCATGATCGCGTGATGGATCGCGACCGTCAGCCGGAACGTGTCACCCGGCCCCGCGGCCACATGGCAGCGGAAGAGCGGCGCACGCTCCCAGTCCAGGGTGGTGGACAGCTGTGCGTCCCGCCAGGCGGACACGGCCACGTCGGCCTCCGCGGCCGTCCCCACCCGTTCGGCCTCCAGCGGCTCCGTGACGTCGCCCCAGAACAACTGCATCGACTCCGAGTAGCTGCCCAGGTCGAAGGAGCTGCGCAGGGCGGGGTGGCGAGCCATCAGCTCGCGCAGCGCCGAACGGAAGAGGTCCTCACGGTAGGGCGCCGTCACCCGCAGGCCCATCAGGTCGTGGTAGAGACCCGGGTCCTCGGCCATCTCGCACTGGAAGATCAATCCCGTCTGGAGTGCCGAGGCGGGCAGCGCGTCCCGCACCCCGGCGGGCATGGCCGCCCGGTCCTCGGGGGCCACCAGGCCGCTCTCGGAGTGGGTACCGGGTCCGCCCGCCTCCTCCGGGTCCCCGCCGCCCGTGGCCGCGGCGCGGACGTGCTCCGCGAGTTCGTGGACCGACGGGTTCATCAGCAGGTCGATCAGGCGCAGCGGCATGCCCTGCTCCGTGGCCCGCGTGACCACCCGCACGGCGGTGAGGGAGTCCCCGCCGACCGCGTAGAAGTCGTCGTCCGGTCCGATCAGGTCGGAGCCGATCTCCTCTTGGAAGATCGCGAGGAGTGCGTGGGTCGTCGGCTCAGGTTCCATGAACCGTCTTCCTTCCTGCCAGGGATTCGGTGAGGGAGTCCTGCACGGCCGCCAGGACGTCCTCGCGGTGCTGTCGCAGGTAGAAGTGGCCGCCGGAGAACATGCGGACGCGGATCGGCGCGGTGAAGTGGTCCTGCCAGGCGGCCAGCCGGGATTCGGTCACGTCGTCCTCCGTGCCGCCCAGGGCGAGCAGCGGTACGGACAGGCGGCCGAACGCCGGCGCGTAGTCCCGCAGCAGCCGCATGTCGGTGCGGATCGCCCCGAGGAAGAGCTCACGCATCTCGGGGTCCTCCAGCAGCCCGGCCGGGGTTCCGCCCATGGCCAAGACGCGCCGTACGAGCCACTCGTCCTCGGACTCCCCGGGCTCGGGCCGTGCCTGGTTCACCGGCGGCCGCGCCGAGACGACCAGCAGCGCGGGCGGCGGGTACCCGCCGTGCTCGAGCCAGGCGGTCACCTCGGCCGCGATCGCACCGCCCATGCTGTGTCCGAAGAGGACGAAGGGCCGGGGAGCCATGTCGGCGATCATCTCCCCCACCAGGGAGGCGAGTTCGGGCATCCGGTCGATCCCGGGCCTGCCGATCAGCTGCTCGCGTCCCGGCAGCTGGACGGGCTGGACGTCGAGGGTGGGGGAGGCCCTGACCCACTCCCGGTAGGCCGAGGCACCCCCTCCCGCGTGCGGGAGGCAGAACATGGTGGCCCGGGCGTCCGGGAGTCGGTCGTCCCAGAAGGGCAGGAGGGGATGGGCGGTCTTCATCGGCAGTGTCCTTGTTCGGCGGATGAGCTGGGGCCCGCGGTCAGCTGTAGTGCCGCATCGCGGCGGCGACATCGCGCCCCGGCCCACTGCCCGAACAGGCGAACGCTTCCGCCACGCGGTCGCGCGTCTCGTCCGGCTTCTCCTGGCTGAGCTTGAACATCGCGTCGGCCGCCGTGACGTCGAAGCGGAAGGCGCCCACACCGGGCAGCATCCGCTCGAAGTACGGGACGGACTCGGTCATGTCCCAGCCGGTGCCGTGATCGCGTTCGTACGCGCGGACGGTGGCCCGGATCACGTCGAGGGTCTCGTCGGAACCGGGCAGCGGAGTGATCGTGCCGCGCAGGTGCACGGCGACGAAGTTCCAGGTGGGTGCGGCGGGGGTGACGTCGTACACGGTGGGGGACACGTAGGCGCCCGGCCCCCGGAAGACCAGCAGCGCGGGGAGCGCGGAGTCCAGGGCGGACCAGTGCGGGTTGCTCCGGTTCAGATGGCCGTGGAAGCGGGTCCCCACCAGGCCGGTGTCCCCGGTGCCCCGGGCGAGGGTGGGCTCGTCCGGGATGACCGGAAGGTGCGTGGCCAGCGGGCCGTCGGGACCGTTGCTCACCAGGGTGGCCAGCGGATTGCCGCGGATGACGTCGAGCAGCCAGGCGGGATCCTTGGGCCGGTAGTGGTCGGGAACGTACATGGGAATCCTTCCGCGCTCGGGTCATCGGGATGCGGGGAGCCGGCGCCCGGCGGCGATCGACTCGGTGATCTCCCACGCCCGCCCGGCGATGTTCGACAGCAGGGAGGCGGAGATGCCATGGGTGTGCTCCGTACCGCCCTGGACGTAGATGCCCGCCCGTACCCGGGGGCCGGTCTCCACGCGGTGGTCGCGGGCGACGCGCAGAGCACCGGAGCCGGTCCGCTCGCACAGGTCGGCGGCCGGCCCGAGAGCGGCCGCGGCGTCCATGGGGCCGTAGCCGGTCGCGAACACCGCCACGTCCACGGCGAGTTCCTCGGTACGGTCCGCCATCGCCCGGGTGACGCGCAGCAGTACGCCGTCCCGGGTCTCGGTCGCCTCCGTGACCCGGCTCATCGGGAGCATCGTCAGACGGCGCCGGCCGCGCACGGACTCGCGGTACATGCGCCGGTACAGGTCGTTGATCAGATCCAGGTCCACGACCGCGTAGTTGGTGTTGGCGTGGTAGGCGTAGAACTGCTCCTTCACGCCCGGCGGGGAGTCGTAGAATTCGTCCACCGCGTCCGGGTCGAAGACCTGGTTGGCGAACGGCGAGTCGTCGGCGGGGCTGTACCCGTACCGCGGGATCACGCCCGTGACCTCGGCCCCGGGGAAGCGGGAGTGCACATGGGCGACGGCCTCGGCCGCGCTCTGCCCGGCACCCACCACCGCGAAGCGCCCGGGTTCCCGGCCGTCCAGTGCGGCGAGCCGGTGCAGCAGCTCGGAGCTGTGCCAGATCCGGTCCGTGGCGGTGATGCCCGCGGGCATCCGCGGGACCAGGCCGGTCGCCACCACGAGGTTGCGGGTCCGCAGGGTGGTGGTGCGGCCGGTGGCCACCTCGCGGGCGGTCACGTCCAGGGCGCGGACCTCGTCGCCGTCCCGGACCGGCGTCGCACCGACCACTTCGGTGCCGTACGTGACCAGGTCGGAGAACTTGGCGGCGGCCCACTCCAGGTAGTCGTGGTATTCGAGCCGGGTGGGGAAGAAGTCCTTCTGGTTGACGAAGGAGACCAGCCGGCCCCGCTCGTGCAGGTAGCTCAGGAAGCCGTACGGACTGACCGGGTTCCGCAGGGTCGCCAGGTCCTTCAGGAAGCTCACCTGCATGGTGGCGTCCTCGATGAGCATCCCCGGGTGCCAGCCGAAGCGCGGCCGGCGTTCGAGGAAGGCCGCCTTCGCGTCCTTCCACGGATGTTCGCGCAGCGCGACGGCGAGGGCGAGGCCGGCCGGGCCGAAGCCGACGCCCAGGACGTCGTACGCGTCCTCGTCGGAAGCGCCCTGCCCACCCGTCGGGGCCGTATCCGTGTGCCTCATGGTCCGCTCCGCTCCCGCACCTTCCACCACAGCCTCCGTTCAGCCTCGACCGATGTCCGTACCGTCCGGCACGTCACCCGGTGCCGACGCTCCAGTCGTCCAGCAGGGTGGACCGCTGGCGCGCGGAGAAGATCGGCACGCGTGACAGCCGGAGCTCCGGGTCGGCGGCCACCGCCGCCAGGAAGTTCGTGTAGTGCTCGCAGAACGCCTCCGCCGTCGCCGCCTCGAACAGGTCCCGCGCGTACAGCAGTCGGCCCGCGACCGTCCCGTCGGCCCGTTCCCCCAGGTGCGTCTCGGCGTCGAACCTGGTCCGCACCCGCCCCTCGGCGAAGTACTCGGCGCTCACCCCCGGCAGGTCGAGGAGGTCCGCCGCGGTGCCGGTGGCGCCCGCGTCCAGGTCGAACCAGACCTGGACCAGCGGATTGCGGCTGAGGTCGCGGACGGGCGACAGCTCCCGCACGATCCGGTCGAACGGCACGTTCTGGTGCGCGTGGGCCGACAGCAGCGCCTCCCGCGCCCGGTCCACCATCGTGCCGAACGCCGGGTCGTCATCGAGCCGGACGCCGATCGGCAGGGAGTTGGCGAAGAACCCTATGAGTCCCTCGTACGCCACCTTCATCCGGCCGTTGACCGGGCAGCCGACCGCGAGGCCGGTCACCCCGGTGTAGCGGGACAGCAGTCCCTGGAAGGCGGCCAGGCACGTCATGAAGAGGGAGGCGCCGCGCTCGGCGGACAGGGCCCGCAGCCGGTCCGCGGTCTCCGCGTCGACGAGGATCGCCGCCTCACCCGCCCGGTACGTCGGCTCCTTCGGCCGCTCGTGATCCGCGGGCAGCTCCAGTACGGGCGCCACGCGGTCCAGGGCCTCCCGCCAGAAGCCGAGCTCCCGCTCGTACTCCGCGGTGCCGGCCAGCCCGTTCTGCCAGAGGGCGAAGTCCGCGTACTGGGCTTCGAGCGGGGGCAGTTCGGGGGCCCCGGCACCGGTCCCGGCCCGGTAGGCCGCGGAGAGCTCACCGGCCAGGATCGCCAGGGACTCCCGGTCGAACGCGATGTGGTGCACCACGATGCCCAGCACGTGGTCGTCCGGCCCCAGCCGGGCCAGCCACACCCGCAGCGGGCCCTCCGTGTCGAGCCGGAACCGGTGGTCGGCTTCCTCGCCGGCGAGCCGGAGGGCCGCGGCGACCGGGTCGGGCGCCGAGCCGAGGTCGTGCCGGGCCACCGGCGTCCGGCCGCGGGCGTCGGCATCGGCGTCCAGCACGCGCTGGAACGGCTCGCCCTCCTCGTCGGCCGGGTAGCAGGTGCGCAGCACCTCGTGCCGCCGCACCACGAGGTGGACCGCGCGTTCCAGCGCCTCGGTGTCCAGCGGGCCGCGCAGCCGGTACGCGGTCGGCACGTTGTAGGCCAGACCGCCCTGGGTGAGCTGGTGGATGAACCACAGCCGGCGCTGGGCCGGTGCGAGCGGCGGACGCTCGGGGCGTGGGGCCGGCGCCTCGCGGATGGGCGCCGAGAGCCCGGCCAGCCGCCGCTCCATGAGTACACGGGCGGCGTCCGAGAGATTGCCCGTCACATTCTTCTCCCGTTTTGATCGATGATTCGGCATGCCGGACGGTACTCTGCTCGAACAAGCAGCACAAGGGATTTCGATACCCCTCGACAAATGATCGGCCGGCTGATTATGCTGCATCGCCGATAAAGCACCCGTGTCACTTGCCCTGGAGGTTCCGAAATGGCCGACGATCGCGTCTACCAGGTTGTCGTCAATCACGAGGAGCAGTACTCGATCTGGGACACTCAGATGGACATTCCGGCAGGTTGGACGGCTGTCGGCGTCTCCGGAAGCAGGGCGGAGTGCCTTGCCCACATTGACCGGACCTGGACTGACATCACCCCGCTGAGCGTGCGGGCGAAGTACGCGAAGACTGCCTCTTGAATTAATTGCCGAGGCATTCCGGAGACCGCCGCGACATGATGTCGCGGCGGTTTCTTTCGGTGGCCGTGTCAGGGGTTCAGGGCGGCGTCTATTTCGCTCTCGGTCATATGGGAAATCGATTCGAGTACGAGTTCCTCGATTGCGGCGCATTGCTCGGCGACCGTGCGGAAATCGAATACCGCACGGACTGGGAAGGCGATCCCGAAGACCTCCCGGACCCGTACCGACAGCCGGGCCGCCGACAGCGAGGTGCCGCCCGAGGCGAAGAAGTCGTCCTCGACGCCGGGGGCGCGCCCGGGCAGCACCTCCCGCCACAGGCCGTGGACCGTCGACTCGGCCGCGGTCCGCGGGGCCACCGCAGGACGGACTCCGGCCGCCGGCGGCGCGGGCAGCGCCCTCCGGTCGACCTTGCCGCCGACCGTCATCGGCAGGCCGTCCAGCCGGACGAAGACGGAGGGCACCAGGTACGAGGGCACCTCCCGGCGCAGCCGGGAGCGCAGCTCCGCGTCGCTCGGACCGGGGGACCCGCACACCACGTAGGCCGCCAGTACCGGGGTTCCGTCGGGGCCCGCCGCCGCGGTCACCACCGCCTCCCGGACCCCCGGGCAGCGCAGGAGCACGACCTCCACCTCCGCCGGCTCCACCCGGTAGCCGCTGATCTTCAGCTGCCCGTCCGCCCGGCCCCGGAACTCCAGCGTGCCGTCGGCGGACCACCGCACCAGGTCCCCGGTGCGGTACATCCGTGCTCCGGGCTCCGTGGCGAACGGATCGGGCACGAACCGTTCGGCGGTCAGCCCGGCCCGTCCCGGGTAACCGCGCGACACCAGGGCACCGCCGAGCCAGAGCTCGCCGCGCACTCCGCGGGGCACCAGGTTCAGACGGCCGTCGAGTACGTAGGCCCGCACCCCCGCGATCGGACGGCCGATGGAGCGGTCCGGCCAAGGCCGCGCGAGCGCGTCCGTGGCGGTGGCGACGACGGTGTTCTCGGTCGGGCCGTAGTGGTTGAACACCGGGACGCCCGGGGAGTCGCCGGCGCGCGGCCGGAACACGTCGCCGCCGGTCAGCAGCCGCCGCAGCGGGGTCCGCCGGTCGAGCGGCTCCCGGATCAGCGATTCCGCCAGCGCGGTGGGGACGAAGGCCGTGCCGGTGCCCGAGCCGGCCAGCCGGTCGAGCAGACGGGACGGAGTGCGCACCTCCTCCGCCGAGCACACCTCCAGCCGCGAACCGCTCGCCAGGGCCGGCCAGATCTCCCAGGCCGCGGCGTCGAAGGAGACACCGGCCGTCTGCGCCGTGGCCACGCCCGCGGCCACCGGGTACCGGTCCAGATGCCAGTCGAGGAGCCGGGTGAAGGTCCGGTGGGTGACGCCGACGCCCTTCGGCAGTCCGGTCGAGCCGGAGGTGTAGACGACGTACAGCAGCCGGTCGGGATCGAGTGCCGCGGCCGGGTCCCCGGCCACGGGTCCGGCCGCCGGTTCCACCGCCCCGCCCTCGGGCCCGCCGCCCGGACCGTCCCCGCCCAGGAGTTCGTCGACGCGGACCAGGCGGTCCCCGGCCATCCCCGTCAGCTTCTCGGCCACGGCGTCCCCGAGCACCGTCGTCGCTCCGGAGTCGCGCAGCAGATACGCGACCCGCTCGGCCGGAAGGTCCGGATCCACCGGCAGGTAGGCCGCCCCCGACCGGACGACGCCCAGCAGGGCGCAGACCAACTCGGGCCCGCGCGGCAGACAGACCGCGACCACCTTCTCGGGCCCGGCCCCGCGCTCCCCGAGCACGCGGGCGATCCGCCGCGACCACCGGTCGAGCTGACGATATGTCAGCTGTCGTCCGTCGTGGCTGACGGCCACCTCGTCCGGGAACCGGGCCACCGTCCGGTCCACGTACGCGTCCACCGTCGCCGGACCGCGCCGCACGGCGGGTCCGGTGCCCAGGTCCAGCAGCCGCGCGCGCTCGGGCCCGGCCCCGGTGAGCGGGATCGAGTCCAGCGGCCGGCCCGGCTCCGCGGCCGCCGCGGCGAGCAGCGCGGCGTAGTGCCCTGCCAGCCTCTCGGCCGTCTCCTCGTCGAACAGGTCCGCCGCGTACAGCAGCCGCCCCGCCAGCCCCTCCCCGGAGGGCCGCAGATGGAGTTCGGTGTCGAAGCGGGTGGTGGTCTCGGTGACGGGGACCTGCCGGACCCGGACACCGGGCAGGATCAGCGCCGGCCGGTCCAGTTCCGGATCCGCCAGGTCGAACCAGTGCTGGAACAACGGGTTGCGGTTGGCCTCGCGGGTCACGCCGAGCCCGTCCACGAGCCGGTCCAGCGGCAGTTCCTGATGGTCCAGCGCCTCCAGCACCCGGTCCCTGACCTGCCGGCTCAGGTCGTCGAGCGACGTCGACCCGCCGAACTCCCCGCGCAGCGGCACGGAGTGCGTGAAGAACCCGATGACCTGCTCCACCGCCGGGTCCTCACGGCCCGCGAACGGCACTCCCACCAGGACGTCCCGGACATCGGCGTACCGGCCCAGCAGGTGCTGGTAGGCGGCGAGACCGACACAGAACAGGGTGGTCCGGTGCGCCTCCGCGACGCGGTACAGGGCGGCGGTGACCTCCTCGGGGATCCGGAAGTCCACCAGCCCCGCCCGAGGGCCGGGCCGGGCCGGGCGCGGACGGTCCGACGGCAGTTCCAGCACGTGCGGCGCACCGTCCAGCGCGTCCCGCCAGTGGGCCAGCAGCCGCTCCCGCTCGGCGGGCCCGAGCGAGGCCCGCTGCCGGGCCGCGTGAGTGGCGTAGTCCGGGCCGGGCGCGAGCGCCGGTGCCGGGCGGCCACCCGCGAGCGCCCGGTACCGCGCCGAGAGCTCCCGTTCGAAGATGCCCCGGGAGACCCCGTCGAAGGCGATGTGGTGCACCTGGACGTGGAAGAGGAAGCGGCCCTCGCCCAGCCGGAAGAGCGCGGCCCGCAGCCACGGTGCCACCCGCAGGTCCATGGGCGTGTCCAGCATCGCCCGTACGGCCTCCTCGGCGGCCCGCTCCGGCTCCGGCTCAACGCTCAGGTCGACACGCTCCAGCCGCACCGCCGTGGCGGGCTCGGCCACGGGGACCGGTCGGCCGCCCGTGGCGTCGATCCGCGACCGCAGCACCGGATGCCGCTCCGCCACGGCCCGCAGCGCACGCTCCAGCAGGTCCGCGTCGACGGGGCCGTCCAGCCGGCGGCTGAAGGGTGTCAGGTATCCGGACTCGCCGGGGGAGAGCTGGTCCAGGAACCAGAGCCGCTCCTGGGCGAAGGACAGCACGGGCTGCCCGGCCGGCTCGCCGGCCGCCGTCGTGGTCATCCGCGCTCCTCGCGCAGCCGGCGCACTTCCTCCGCCAGTGCCGCGGCGGTCGGGCGCTCGAAGACCGCCCGGAGCGGGAGCTGTACCCCGAGCGCGGCGCGCAGCCGGTGGACCACCTGGGTGACCAGCAGCGAATGCCCGCCCAACCGGAAGAAGTCGTCGGTGACGCCGATCCGGTCCCGGCCCAGGGCCTGGGCCAGCACCTCCGCGGCGGTCCGTTCGGTCTCGTCACGCGGCGCGACCCATCGCGGCCCGCCGCCGTCCGGGAGCGGCAGCGCCTTGCGGTCCACCTTTCCGGTGTCGGTCAGCGGGAACTCCGGGAGGAAGACGTAGCCGCTCGGCACCATCGGCGCGGGCAGCCGTAGCCCGAGGTACTCCCGCAACTCGCTCGGGGCCGGCGGTTCTCCGTCGGCGATCAGATACGCCGCCAGGTAGGCGTCCCGGCCCTCACCGATCCGGAGCACGACGGCCCGTTCCACATCCGGGCGGTCGCGCAGCAGGGCCTCGATCTCTCCGGGCTCGATGCGGTAGCCGTGCAGCTTGATCTGGAAGTCGGCCCGGCCCAGGTACTCCAGCACCCCACCGGGCCGCCACCGCCCCAGGTCCCCGGTGCGGTACATCCGGGCGCCGGGCACCCCCGCGTACGGGTCGGGCAGGAACGCGGCGGCCGTCAGGCCCGGCCGGCCCGCGTACCCCCGGGCCGGCGGCCCCCCGCCGACGTAGATCTCCCCCGGCACGTTCGGCGGTACGGGCGAGAGGTTCGCGTCGAGTACGTAGATCCGTGCGGCGGACATGGGCCGTCCCGTCAGCGGGTGGTCGGGCCACTCGGCGGCCGGCGCCGTCAGCCTGGGCGCGGTGACCACGTTCACCTCGGTCGAGCCGTAGTGGTTGTCGAGGAACATCCCGGGGGACCGGTCGCACAGTTCGCGGATGGCCGGAGTGATCACCTGCCGGTCGCCGGTGGTGATCAACTCGCGGAGCGTGGCCAGCCGGTCGGGGGCGGTCCCGCCGTACCGGGCGAGCTCGTCCAGCGCGACCACCGGCAGCAGGACCTTGGTCACGGCGTGCCGTTCGACCAGACCGGCCAGCGCTTCGACGTCGTAGCGCTCCAGCTCGGTGGCGATCACCGCGCAACCGCCCAGCCACCAGGTGGACATGAGCTCCAGGAATGCCACGTCGGCGGTGACGGGGAAGTACTGGAGGGCGACCGGGCGCTCGGCGTAGTGCTCCCGGCACCAGTCGAGCAGGGTGATCTGCGGCCCGCACTGCATGGCGATGCCCTTGGGCCGCCCGGTGGACCCCGAGGTGTAGATGACGTACAGCAGCCGGTCGGCCTCGCCCGCCGGCCCGGCGTCGTCCGGACCGCCCGGGGCCGCGGCGGCCGGCGCCGGACGCTCGCCGTCCAGCTCGTACACCAGGGCCCCTCCCCAGCCTTCGGCGTCCGTACCGGCCGACACCGACCGGTCCGTCACCACCAGCCGCGCCCCCGCGTCGGCCAGCACCGCCCGGGACCGCTCCGCCGGGTGCGCGGGGTCCAGCGGCAGGTACGCCGCGCCCGCCTTGACCACCCCCAGCACCGCGACGGCCAGCCCGGTCCCGCGCTGGACGCACAGCCCGACCACGGTCTCGGGCCCGGCCCCCAGCGCCCGGAGGTCACGTGCCAGCGACTCGGCCGCCTCGTCCAGCTCCCGGTAGCTGAGCGTGGTGCCACCCGAGACGACGGCGGGCTCGTCCGGGGCCTTGGCGGCCCAGACGTCGAAGCCTTCCAGCACCGTCCGGGCCGTCCGGCCCGGGGCCGCCTGCTGCTCTCCTGCCATGGCGCACTCCAGATCTTGATCTCGTCGTTGTGGGGGGTCAGCGAGCCGTGGTGGTGGGCAGCAGCACCGGCAGCGCACGCGGTCCACGGAGCATGGGCCCGTACGTCCACACCACGTCGTCGAAGGGGACGGCCAACTCGATCCCGTCGAGCCGGCGGAAGAGGATGTCCAGGGCGATCTCGCCCTCCAGCCGGGCCAGATGAGCGCCCAGGCACAGGTGCGCCCCGTGGCCGAAGCCGAGGTGGCCCGGCCCCTCGCGGTCCGCGCGGAAGACGTCCGGATCGGTGAAGCGGGCCGGGTCGCGGTTGGCCGCGGCCAGCGACACCAGCAGCGCGTCCCCCTTGCCGATCCGCACGCCGCCGATGTCCATCTCCTCCTTGGCGTAGCGGTACACCGTGGACTGGACCGGGGCGTCGTAGCGCAGCAGCTCGTTCACGGCGGACTGCCAGCCGATCCTTCCCGCGCGGATCGCCGCCAGCTGGTCCGGGTGCTGGAGCAACCGGTAGACCGCCGTACCCAGGAACTGCACGGTCGTCACATGCCCGGCGCCCAGCACGGACAGGATCATCGCCGCGAGCTCGTTCTCGTCGCGCAACTCCCCCGACTCCAGGCCCCGGACCAGGTGGGTGCCGACGTCGGGCCCCGGATGGGTCCGCTTGTACGCGGCCAGCCTCGCCGTGTACTCCAGCAGCTCGGCCAGCTTGTCCACGTCCAGCGGGTCGGTCAGGCCCGTGTGGTAGAAGAGGTCCAGACAGTGTGCCGGGGACTCGCGCTGTTCCGGCGGGATCCCCAGCACCTCGTGAATGATCGCCACCGGGACCGGCAGCGAGAAGCGCTCCACGAGGTCGCAGCCGTCCAGGCCGGCCATGGTGTCGACGGCCTCATGGGTGACGCGGGCCATCATCTCCCGCATCCGCTCGACCGCCCCCGCGCTGAACGCGCCCGCCACCAGCCGCCGCAGCCGGGCGTGTTCGGGCCGGTCCAGGTCGAGCAGGCCGCGCGCGGGATCCCACTCGCCGCTGCCGAACGCGGACGGGGGGAGCGCCGAGTTGCGGTCGTCGTTGCTGAGCCGCGGGTCCGTCAGGCAGGCACGGGCCAGCTCGTACGTGGTGACCAGCCAGGTCGTTCCCGCACGGTGCGGGGTGTAGATCTCGCTGACCGGGGCGTTTTCGCGCAGCCAGGCGTAGTTGGCGTAGGGATCGGGGTCGCCGGTCTCCTTGAGCGAGCCGGACACATAGGGGTCGGAAGCCACGGGTTCCTCTCTTCTGGCTCTCTCGGTGCTCAGTGGGACGCCGCCGCGGCGACCGCGCCGGCCATGCCGTCGGCGAGCTCGTCGACCAGGGGGCCGGGGGCGCTCAGGAACGCGTGGTGGTCTCCCGGCAGCACCGTCCGCTCGCACTGCCCGGCCGGGGCACACGCCGCCCAGCCGGTCATGCGCTCCGGTTCGACCTCCTGGTCGTCGCGCCAGCCGAGCAGGCGGATACGGGTGGGCAGGACGACCGGCTCGGGGGTCCGGTACGCGCGGTTCGCCGCGAGGTCCGCCACCATGACGCCCAGTCCCAGATCGATCAGATCCGGCACCGGCTCCGAGCCCATGATCCGGGTGAGGCGCTCCAGTTCGATCCGCAGCTCCGCCTCGTCCATCGTGAGGTAGCGGCCGTACGGGCCCTCGTGCGGAGCCACCTGGGAGGAGACGAAGAGCAGGTCGGGGACAGGCATGCCGAGTTCGGCCAGCCGGTGCGCCGTCGCGAACGCCGCGAGGGCCCCGCCACAGTGGCCGAAGAAGCCGAACGGCCGGTCCAGGTGGGGCAGCAGGGCCTGGGCGAGCCCGTCGGCCAGCGCCTCGTAGGTGCCGAAGTGCTCGTCCCGCACCCGGTTCTCGCGGCCCGGCAACTGGATGCGGCAGACCTCGGCCGGCCCCACCCGGTCGGGCCACCGGTTGTACATCGACGCGCCGACCCCGGAGTACGGGAAGCAGAACAGCCGGGCCGGGGCGTCCGCGCTCGGCGTGCGCAGCAGCCACTTCCTCTTCTTCGGCGGGCTCTGCCGCGCGGTCATGCGAGTACCTCCGGACGGGGCAGCGGCGCGTGGGCCGCCAGGGCTTCTCCCGCGCCGTCGCACAGGACGGCCGTCACGGGCAGGGAGCTGATCCCGGCCACGAAGTTGGACTTCAGGTGCCGGACCGGCCCGGCGGGCCGGAACTCGGCCACGTGCCGGACGATCTCCTCGAACATCACGCGCAGGGCGATACGGGCCAGCGGTGCCCCGATGCAGTAGTGCGGCCCGAAGCCGAAGGCCACGTGCCGGTTCGGGCTGCGGTCGACGGCGAAGCGGTACGGGTCGGGGAAGACCGAGGCGTCCCGGTTCGCCGAACCCAGCCAGGCCACCACGGCGTCGCCGCGGGCGATGCGTACGCCGTTCTGCTCGGTGTCCGCGACGGCGTACCGCATGAAGTGGTTGGCGGGCGAGGACCAGCGCAGCCCCTCCTCCACCGCGCTGGGCACCAGCGCCGGCTCGGACCGCAGCCGACGGTACTGGTCAGGGTGGTCCATCAAGGCGACCACGGTCGCCGCCAGGGCGTGCGGGGTGGTGACGTTCGCCCCCAGCAGCAGGCTGTAGCAGTTGTAGACCAGTTCGGCCTGGCTGAGCGGGCGCCCGTCCGCCTTCATCCGGAGCAGGAAACCGGTGAGGTCGTCACCGGGCGCGGCCGAGACGGCGCGCACCCGCCGCGCGAAGTACTCGAACAGCTCGTGGTGGGCGGAGAGCAGGGTCGTGTGCCCGCCGCCCTCCTGGAACGCCGGGTCCTCGGGAGCGATCGCCATCGTGGTCAGCCGGGCGAGCCGGGCCCAGTCCTCCTCGGGCAGGCCCATCAGCGCGCCCGTGAACGCCATGGGAAAGGCCGTGCCGGCCTGCGCCAGGTCCAGCACGCCGTCGGCCAGCGGCGCCAGCAGCCGCAGCACCACCTCGCGGATGCGCGGTTCCCAGTGCGCGAGGGCGCGGGCCGACAGCGCCTTGCCCATCGGCTCGCGCAACGCGGTGTGCACGGGCGGGTCGCTGGCCGCCATCATCAGGCCGCCGGCCGGGTCCGCGGATCCCAGGATGGACAGCAGCGTGCCGCGCTGTGAGGTGTACCGGGTGTGGTCGCGCAGCACGTCGTTGACGTCGTGGTACGAGGTCACCGACCAGAAGGACCGGCCGTCGGGCAGGGTCTGCCGGTGGACCGGGTCCCGCTCGCGCAGCGCGTGCCAGAGGCGGTGCGGGTCACCCGAGGCGTACAACTCGGGGTCGGCCAGGTCGACGGTGTCCAGCTCGACGTCCGCGGTGTGTCCGGGTCGGCCGATCCTCATCGGGTCACCTCTCCCAACTCCTCGATCAGTGCGGCCAGTTCGGCGACGGTGGGGTTCTCGTAGAAGGACCGGGCGGTGACGAACACGCCCTGGGCGCTGCCGATCTCCCCGGTGATCGCGGCGGCGACGAGGGAATGCCCGCCCAGGTCGAAGAAGTCGTCGTCCACCCCGACCTGATCGATCTCCAGCACGTCGCACCAGAGCTGCGCCAGCCACTGCTCCAGCTCGCTCTCGGGCAGGCGCAGCGGCGTGTCGGTCTCGGGCCTGGCGCGCTCCTCGCGCGCGGCCAGGGCCCGCCGGTCCACCTTGCCGTTCGCGCCGAGCGGCAGCTCGTCCAACCGGACGAAGGAGCCGGGCACCAGGTGGGCGGGCAGCCGTTCGGCCAGGGCGCGTCGTACGCCGGGAAGGTGCAGCGGCCGGTCCCCCGTCAGGTAGGCGACGAGGGCGCGCTCTCCGGTCGACCGGGCCCGGGCGACGACGGCGGCGTCACCGACGCCGGGCAGCGCGCGCAGGGCCGCCTCCACCTCGCCGGGTTCCACCCTGAATCCCCGGATCTTGACCTGCTCGTCCACCCGTCCGTGGAACTCCAGTACCCCGTCCGGCCGCCGCAGCGCCAGGTCGCCGGTGCGGTACAGGCGGGCGCCCGGGACGTCCGAGAAGGGGTCCGGGACGAACCGTACGGCGGTGGCCGCCGGCCGGCCCAGATAGCCGTGGGCCACACCGGAGCCGCCCGCGTACAGCTCGCCCACCGTGCCGTCGGCCACGGGGCGCAGCCGCTCGTCGAGCAGGTGCACCTCGGTACCGGGGATCGGGCGTCCGATGGGCACCGGGCCGGGGGAGACCGCCTCCGTCATGGCGTGGCAGCAGGTGAACGTCGTGTTCTCGGTGGGGCCGTAACCGTTCACCAGCGTCATCCCGGGGAAGGCCGCGAGCATCGCGTCCACGTGCCGGGGCGACAGGACGTCGCCGCCCGCGAGCAGCCTGCGGACCCCCGCCAGCCGGGGGTCGGGACGTTCCGCCACCAGGTGGAACAGCCCGGCGGTCAGCCACAGCGCGGTGACCCCCTCCGCCTCGACCACCTCGGCGAGCCGTTCCGGGGTCACCTCGCCGGCCGGGAACACCGCCAGCCGCGCGCCGTTGAGCAGCGGCGCCCACAGTTCCAGCGTCGACGCGTCGAACGCGGCGGGCGCCAGGTGCAGCACCACGTCCCCGGGCCCGACCGGCAGCACGTCGCTGTCCCGGACCAGGCGCAGCACCGCGCCGTGCGGCACCAGCACGCCTTTGGGCTCCCCGGTGGTGCCCGAGGTGTAGGCGAGGTACGCCGGGTCCCGGTCACCGCCCGGGGGGACCGGCGCCGGCACGGCGGCGGTGCCGACCGGCGGGTCCGCGGCGTCGAGGGAATCCACGTACACCGGCTTCGCCTCGGCGAGCAGTTCGGCTGGCGCCTCCGGCCGGGTGAGCAGCAATCCGGCACCGGAGTCCCGCAGCAGCGCCGCCGCCCGTACGGCGGGCTCGCCGGGGTCCAGCGCCACGTAAAAGCCGCCGGTCTTCAACACCGCGAGCAGCGCGACGACCAGCTCCGGCGAGCGCTCCAGCCGGACGCCCACCGGCTGGGCCGGTCCGGCGCCGAGGCTGCGGAGCCGGGCGGCCAGCGCGTCGGCCGCGGCGTCCAGCCGCGCGTACGTCAGCACGGTGCCGGCGCAGCTGAGCGCCGGAGCCCGGGGGGTCGCGCGAGCCTGGGCCGTGAAGCGGCCGTGCACGGTGGCCCGGCCGTCGTCCCGGACCGCGGGGCCGTGGTGCTGGTTCATGCCGTGTCCTTTCCTGGCGGGTTCGAGACGTCGGTGCCGGGGCGGGCGAGCGCGGTCCACGTGGCGGTCGCGCTCGCCAGCAGCTCCGCCGCGGCGGTGTAGAGGGCGCTGTCCACCCGGAGCAGCCGACCGTCGGCGGCGCCGCGCCTGGCCACCACCACGCACGGTTCACCGGCCCGCGGCGGGCGCAGGACGACGGCGGTCATGCGGCTCAGCAGCCGGGGGCGGGACAGCGGGTCGTCCGTCCAGCCGCCGGGGCAGTCGAGCGCACTCCACACGAGCTCGGCCGGGACCGGGCCGCCGTCGGCCCCCTCCTCGTCGGCCGGGGTCCAGGGGGTGGCCACGGTTCCCGGCAGCCCGTCCACCGGCCCCGGGGTCAGTCCCAGGCCGTCCCGGTCGGGTCGGCCGTCCCCGCACGCGAAGCAGGTGGGGAACGGGTGGCCGGCCCGGCCGGTGAAGCGGGCCGAGGCGCGCCGCGCGGTGGCCGGGTCGACGGCGGGCGGCGGATCGGCGGGGGTGCGGCCGGGCGCGACCGTGGCGATCAGCCGGGTGCCGTGCGTCACCGTCGACCGGCGGGTGCCGGAGCGGAAGGCCAGCGGCTCCTCCAGCGGGACGGGTTCGGCCAGGGTCACGGTGGCGGTCGCGCCCTGGTGTGCGGCCGCGAGAGCGGCGAACCGGCCGGACACGTACCCGCCGTGCCCGGAGTCCGGTGGCCCGTTGTACCGGGCCGGGATCCGAAGCTCCTGTCGCTCAGCCAACACCGGCCCCGTCCCGCTCGGTGACCGCCGCGTCCACGACGGCGGCGAACCGGGCCACGGTCGGCGCGTCGAACACCGTCCGGGCCGACAGCCGTACCCGGAACCCGGCCCGGACCCGCGCGATCATCCGCATGGCGAGCAGTGACTGTCCCCCCAGCGACAGGAAGTCGGAGTCACGCCCGACGCGTTCCACCCGGAGCAGGTCCTGCCAGATCCGGGCGACGGCCCGCTCGGTCTCGGTGCGCGGGGCCTGGTACGGCGGCTCCCCGTCCGGGGCCGGCGGATCCTGGGCGGCCTGCCGGGCCAGCTCCAGACGGTCGATCTTCCCGCTGGTCAGCCGGGGGAGCGACCGGTGCCGCCGGTAGGTCTCGGGGATGGCGGCGGAGACCAGGCGCTGTGCGAGGAAGCGGCGCAGCGCGGCGTCGTCGGGCGTCCGCTCGCCGGTCACCAGGTGGGCGGCGAGGCGGACACCGCCGCGCCGCGGGTCCTCCACCGCGACCACGGCCGCCTGGTCGACCTCGGGGTGCAGCAGCAGGGCGTGCTCGACGTCGGAGGGCTCCACCCGGACCCCCCGGATCTTGACCTGGTGATCCACTCGGCCGAGGAACTCAAGTGCTCCGTCCGGCCGTTCACGCACCAGGTCGCCGGTCCGGTAGAGCCGGCCGCCCGGGGAACCGTAGGGGTCGGGCACGAAGCGCTCGGCGGTCGCGGCGGCCGCTCCCGCGTACCCCCAGGCCACGCAGGCACCGCCCATCAGGAGCTCACCCGGGGTACCGACCGGGACCGGAACGCCGGTCTCGTCGGCGATCACGGCGTGCACACCGTCGAGGGGGCGGCCGATGGGCATGGCGTCCAGCGCCTCGTCCCCGGGGCCGATCTCGTGGGTGAGGACGTCGATGCAGGTCTCGGTGGGGCCGTACTGGTTGAAGATCCTGGCACCCGTCAGCTCCAGGACCCGGCGGATCAGGTCGCCGGGCAGCCGCTCGCCCGCGATCAGCAGGTAGCGGAGCGACGCCAGGGCGCCGGCCCCGCCCTCGGCCGTGAACTCCCGCAGCAGGGAGGGGACGGAGTGCATCACGGTGACCCGGTGGCGGTCCATCAAGGCCGCCAGTTCCCGGGGGTCGGCCTCGGCGCCTTCCGGGGCGACGAGCAGGGTGGCGCCGAAGCAGAGGGGGGCGAGCACCACCCAGAACGAGCAGTCGAAAACCAGCGATCCCCAGTGGACGACGGTGTCGTCGGGGCCGATGGGGTAGCGCGACTGCCCCCACAAGAAACGATTCTGCACAGCACTGTGCGGCACCTGCACCGGCTTCGGCCGTCCCGAGGAACCGGAGGTGTGCAGCACGTACGCGAGGTCCTCGGGCCCAGGGCCCGGCGGTTCCGCCGGATCCGGGCCCCGGTCCGCGGACGACAGGCCGTCGAGGCGGAGCGCGTCAGGGAACAACGCCGCTCCCTCGGCGTCGGCGAGGACGGCGGCGGGCGCGAGCCGCGCCACGTTCTCGCGTACGGCCGCGGCGGCCTGGCGCACGTCGAAGGGCGCCACGGCGGCTCCGGCCGCGAGGATGCCGACCAGGGCCGGCACCTGGTCCGCGGAACGGGCCGAGCACAGCGCCACGGTGTCTCCCGGCCGGATGCCCGCGTCACGCAGGAGCCGTGCGGCGCGGGCGGCCGCCGCGATCAGTTCCGCGTAGGTGAACCGGCGCGTTCCGTCGGTCAGGGCTACCGCGTCGGGCTGGTGCGCACTCGTCTGACGTATCAGATCCCACACCGTTTTATTTGAATGGGCATGACAAAGAGGACTCTGTGCGGTCACCGTGATCCCCCGTTTCGGAAAGCTGCGGCGGAAGGAAGGAGAAGGGATGGGTCAGGTCGCCGGTGTGCCGGACGCGGCGGATTCGGTCGGATTCGCCGCGATGCCCGCATCGGGATCCGGATCCGGCGCACGCAGGTTCCGTACGGCCGGAAGGGTCAGGACGGCCGTATTGGCGAGAACCTGCCAGCCGACCCCGACGGCGAGTACCACCCCGATGCCGCTGGATTCCGCGAGCGGGCCGGCGAGGGCGAGCCCGATCGGCCCCACCGAGTAGGCGCCGAAGGTCACGTACGACATCACCCGGGACAGGCTGTCCGCGGGGACGTGCTGCTGGATCGTCGTCATCCAGAGGCTGTTGAACACCGCGCTCGACACACCGGCCAAGAGCGCCGCGGCACACACCGTCCACAGCGGCGCGCGGGCCGCGAGGGCAGCCGAGGGCGCCGCCCACAGGAAGGTGATCAGGGTGGTGACGACCAGTGGACGGGACGGCCGCCGGCCGAGCAGCAACAGGCCGCCGAGCAGGGAACCGCCGCCGAACGTGCCGACGATCAAGCCCCAGGCCTCGGGTCCCCCGTAGTGGCGGTCCGCCGAGACGGGGCCGAGGACCAGGTAGGGCGCCCAGACGAGCAGGTTGAACAGGGTGAACTGGAGCGTGACAGTCCACAGCCACGTGTGGGCCGTGAAGGCCCGCCAGCCGGCCCGCAGTTCGGCCGCCATGGAGCTGTTGCCGAGGCCGGGGGCGCGGTCGCCGACGCGCAACAGGAGCAAGGCGCCGATGCTGACCACGTAACTGAGGGTGTCGACCAGCAGTACGGTGGCCGCCGACGTCACCGCGACGAGTACGCCCGCGAGAGCCGGCCCCCCCACGCTCGCGGCCGACTGGGCCATCCCGAGGAGCGAGTTGGCCTCCGGCAGCCGGTCCTTGGGGGCGAGCTGCGGGACCAGGCCGTCGAACGAGGGCCGGAACAGGGCCTCGCCGAGCCCACCGCAGGCGGCGAGCGCGAGAACCGCCCACAACGGCACGGACCCGACCGAGAACAGCACTGCCAGGGTCCCCTGGCTGAGGGCGCGGACGGAGTCGGCCACCAGCATCACCACGCGTCGCGGCAGCCGGTCGCCGAGCACGCCGCCGCCCAGCAGGAACAGCACCATCGGGACGATGCGGGCGGCGAGTACGAGACTCAGGTCCGTGGGGGATCCCCTATTGTGCAGAACCGCGAATGCAAGCGCCACGGACGCCATGGAAGTGCCGATATTGGACGTGACGTAGCCGGCGAAGAAGACGGAGAAATCACGGTCACGAAATACTGAGAAACGCCCCCGAGGTCCCATCAGCGGCCAGACCCGGCCGCCATGGGAAAGGGGTCCCGCGGAGCAACTGCACGCACTGACACGAAAGCCCTTTCGTGTGGCGGAAACGCATTGCTTTGCCGTCGGGAGCCTACGTATCCCGCACGACCGTCGTCAACAGTGATCGTCGTGGCCGGGATGGGCCGGTTTTTGCGTCCTTCTGCGGATCGAGGGAGAAGATCCCGTCGGTTTCCGGCCACGGCGGAGCCGCCGCACTCCGTGGCCGACCGGCCGCCTGTGGTTCACGTATCGTCATGCCTTGTCCGAATGTCAACCGGTTGGATCCGGTGCTCCCGCGGTGAGGATGCCGACGGACCGGTGGCCGAAGAGGCCGGCATCCGGGGAAGCAAGTGGCCGGAACTTGTCCATGGAAGTGGTCAGGGCGGCCTCTTGCGGTGGGTGAAACCACATGCTGCGCGGAAAGCCACCATTTATCCCGACGCTCGGTCCCTTCACCTAAGGAGAGGCCGGCGACCCGTGGCGCCATGCCGGATGCGTAGGGCAGGATCTACGGGCATGGCCAAACCCATAGCTGTTGTTACCGGTGCCAGTAGTGGAATTGGGCTTGCTTCCGCGCGCCGTCTGGCTTCGGACGGATTCGAGGTCGTCGTCGCCGCACGCCGAGTTGACAGACTCGAAGCCTTGGCGGAGGAGATCGGGGGGCGAGCGGTCAGACTGGACGTCACGGATGCCCGGTCCGTCGCGGAGTTCACCGAGTCGGTGCCCGACTGTAAAGTGCTGGTGAATAACGCAGGGTGTTCACTGGGCGTGGACCGGATTGCCGATCTCGATCCGGAAGCCTGTCTCCGCATGTACGAGACCAATGTCCTGGGCACGATCCGTGTCACGCAGAAGCTGCTTCCCGCCTTGATGGCGAGCGGTGACGGCAGGATCATCGTGATGACCTCGCTGACCGGGTACCAGACGTATCCCGGCGCCGCGGGCTACGCGTCGGCGAAGTACGGTCAAGTGGCGGTCGCCGATACCCTCCGCAAGGAGATGGAGGGTACGCCGATTCAGGTCACCGAGATCGCCCCCGGCCTGGTGCGCACGGAATTCAACCTCGTGCGGTTCGGCGGTGACGCGAAGAAGGCCGAAGAGGCGTATGGGGAGATTCAGCCGCTCAGCGCCGATGACGTGGCCGACTGCGTGAGTTGGGCGGTGTCCAAGCCGGCCGGCGTCAACGTGGGCTTGATCAAGGTGTTGCCCAACTTCTGAGTCCCTCGGCCCGAGTCCGCGGGCCCGCTCCACGGTGATCGCGTCAGCCGTGGCCCGCGCGCCGCGCCGGCGGGCCGGAGCGGTGGTCGGCGGCGGCTCGCGCTCACCGTCCCAGTCCCGTCCCGGCCGCCGGCGCGGCGGATTTCAGGGCCGCAGCGCCGGGACCGGCAGGCGGGCGCAGAGGCGGCTGGCGCGGGCGGGGCCCGCGGTGACGGCGTGGGAGGCGGCGGTGAGGAGGGTGGCCAGAGTGGTGAGGGGCCAGTGGTCGGTGAGGGGCATGGTGGTGGCGAGGACCAGGGTGCACACCGCCATGGACGCCGTGACCACCGTGCTCGTCCAGGCCACCGTCCGGGGGAGCCGGGACGGGGTCGGTATCCAGCGGGCCAGGGTGCCGGTCAGGGCGATCACGGCGAAGGCCAGGAGCGCGGCCAGCGCGGTGAAGGTGGTGAGCCGGGTGGCCAACAGGTGCGCCGTGTGCGTGAGGTGCCAGGCTCCGGAGGGGGCCGTGGTGTGGAGGAGGTACCAGGCGCCGAACAGGAGCGGGGTGGCCGTCGCGGTGGCGCGGGCGGTCTGCCGGACCTGGGCGATCGTCAGCTCGTGCTGGCAGGAGGGGAGGAGGTCGTCCACCGCGCCGCAGTCGCGGACGGCGAGCTCCGCCGCCAGGTCCCGGTCCACGCCCGCCTGGACGTAGGCCGCGACGGAGTCCTGCAGGCCGCCGCGCAGCTCCTCCAGCAGCCGCGCCTTGGCGGCGGGCGGGCCGTGGAGCGCCGCGCCGAGGGCGGCGAGGTGGTCCTCGACGGGGTCGCGGGGCGTGTCGAGGGCGGTGGGCGCGCCGCCGCCGGGGGAGGGCCGCGGGTCGTCGGCGATCATGAGGCGAGCCCCGGGCGCGCGGCCGGGTTGAGGACGGAGCCGATCGCCGTGGTGAACTCGCGCCAGGCGGTCCGTTCGGCGGCCAGCGTGTGCCGGCCGGCGTCCGTCAGCTCGTAGCGGCGCCGCCGCCGCTCGCCGTCGGCCTCCCAGGTGCTCCGCAGGAACCCCAGCCGCTCCAGGCGGTTGAGCGCCGGATAGATCGTGCCGGTGCGGAGCTCCAGCATGCCGTTGCTGCGCTGCTGTACCGCCGTGATGACCGCGTACCCGTGCAGCGGGCCGGTCTCCAGCACGGCGAGCAGCAGCCCGTCGAGATGTCCCCGTACAGCGTTCTGCCTCATAAGTAGACAGGCTACTCAGGGGACTTGTCGGTGTGCTATGTATTTCCAGCCAACATATTGACAGAGTGGGGGTGTAGGGTGCGGCGCACGTCGGTTCCTGGTGGACTTCCCGTGAACCACCTCTCCGCCCCGGCACGTTGACCGCGTCCCGAACACTTGATTTGGCGGGCGGCGAAGGGCAGTTTGGGCGAGCCGGATCCTCGGAGGGCCCGGCCGGAAGGATGGGGATGGACCTGCGCGGAGCGAGGGATTCGGGACGGTTACTGCACACGGAAGGGGGGTGGCCGCGATGATGACCGGCAGCGGTGCGGCGGTCGAAGTAGCGGGATTGACAAAGGTGTTCGGGGGCGGGGTGCGGGCCGTGGACGGCGTCGACCTCGTGGTCCCCACGGGGGGCGTCTACGGGGTGCTGGGCCCCAACGGGGCCGGCAAGACCACGTTCGTGAGAATCCTGGCGACCCTGCTCCGGCCGGACGGCGGCCGGGTACGGGTGTTCGGGCGTGATGTGGTGGAGGACGCCGAAGGGGTCCGTGCCCGCGTCGCGCTGACCGGCCAGTTCGCCTCGCTCGACGACGATCTGACCGGCGCGGAGAACCTCGTGCTGCTGGGGAAGCTGCTCGGCTACGGCGGCCGCGGAGCGCGGCAGCGGGCGGCGGCGCTGTTGGAGGGTTTCGGCCTGAGCGAGGCCGGCGGCCGTCAGGTCAAGGGGTACTCGGGCGGCATGCGGCGCCGGCTGGACATCGCCGCCTCCCTGGTGAGCCGCCCGGACCTGCTGTTCCTCGACGAGCCCACCACCGGCCTCGACCCCCGCAGCCGCAACCACGTCTGGGAGATGGTCCGCGCGGTGGTGGCCCAGGGCACCACCGTGCTGCTCACCACGCAGTACCTGGACGAGGCCGACCGGCTGGCGTCGCGCATCGCGGTGATCGACCGCGGCCGGGTGATCGCCGAGGGGACGAAGGCGGAGCTGAAGGCGTCGGTCGGCGCCGGCTCGGTGCACGTCCGCCTGGAGGACCCCGCGAGCCGGGAACGGGCCGCCGGCGTCCTGGACGCCTGCCTCGCGGGCGTCACACAGCGGGAGGACGACCCGGTCGCCCTCACCGTACGGCTGGGCGGTGGCGGCGCCGCCGCGGCCGGACAGGCCGCCACGGCCCTGGCGGAACTCGCCCGGGCGGGCATCGGCGTGGAGTCCTTCTCCCTCGGCCAGCCCAGCCTGGACGAGGTGTTCCTGGCCCTGACGGACGACGGCTCCGGCGCGGACCGGGCGGCGGGGAAGGTGGGGGTATGACCACGGTGACGGGCCCCGGGACGGGGTCGGAATCCGGCGCGGGCACCGGACCGGAAGGGACCGCCGCGCCCGGCCCCGCGACGAACCCGAACGCGCTCATCGGCGCGCTCGTCGCGGGCGAACGCCCGCCGCGGCCCAACGCGTTGACGACGTCGCTGGCCTTCGGCTGGCGGGCGATGCTGCGGATCAAGCACGTGCCCGAGCAGCTCTTCGACGTCACGGCGTTCCCCGTGATGCTGGTGCTGATGTACACCTATCTGTTCGGCGGCGCGCTGGCCGGCTCGACCGGCGAGTACCTCCAGTACCTGCTGCCCGGCATCATGGTGACGTCCGTCGTGATGATCACCATGTACACCGGGATGGCCGTCAACACCGACATCTCCAAGGGCGTCCTGGACCGCTTCCGCAGCCTGCCCGTGTGGCGGCCCTCCGTCATGGTGGGCTACCTGCTGGGCGACATGCTGCGGTACGTCCTCGCCTCGGTGATGATGCTGGCGATCGGCCTGGTGATGGGCTACCGGCCGCACGGCGGGGCCGGCGGCGTCATCGGGGGAGTGGCGCTGCTCCTCCTGTTCAGCTTCTGCTTCTCCTGGCTGTGGACGATGTTCGGCCTGCTGCTCCGCACCGAGAAGGCGGTGATCGCCGTCTCGATGGCGGTGATCTTCCCGCTGACCTTCCTGAGCAACGTCTTCGTCGAACCGCGCACCATGCCCGGATGGCTCCAGGCGTTCGTCAACAACAGCCCGCTGACGCACCTGTGCAGCGCGGTGCGCGGCCTGACGGAGGGCACCACGCCGTCGGCGCACATCGGCTGGACGCTGGGCTGGTCGGCCCTGTTCGTGCTGGTCTTCGGGCCGGTCACGATGCGGCTCTACGCGCGCAAGTAGCGCCCGGCCCACGGAGAACTCCGACCACGGAGAACTCCGGCCACGGATCTCTCCGCGGTCGGAGTTCCCGGCGGACGGTCCTGTTACGCCTCCGACGCCTCCGCCATCGGCAGGCTGCTGCGGTAGTGGGTGACCCGGCCCTTGTCCGTCACCGGCTCGCCCAGCTCCGCGGCCCGGGTGTGGGGCAGCAGCTGGTACCCGTCCGGGTGCTCGACGAGCGTGGCGTGCCAGGGGGTGGTCCAGGGGTTGTTGGTGTCGAGGAACTTGATGCCGTACTTGGCCTCGTTGCGGTTCTGCGGGTGGATGGACAGCCGGACGGTGTCCTGGTGGTAGTCCGCGATCAGGCTGGCCCAGGCCCGGCTGCGGGCGATGACGTGGTAGGCGCGCTGGCGGGACTGGCGCTGGAGGGCGGCCTTGCTGCCCGTCCAGTCCGGGGTGTCCTCGACGAGGAAGCGGGTGATGCCGCGGTACATGCGGAGGGTGGAGTCGTCGGTCTTGACCTCCGCGCGCAGCTGCTCGACGGTGGGCGCGTACCGCTCGGCCGTCAGGCGGCGCTTCTCGTCGTAGTCCAGGTCCGGCCCGTACACGTCCCGCAGGTCGAAGGTGCCCAGGTGGTCCAGCCCCTCCTCCTCGATCATCGTGCGCAGGGTGTCGCCGTAGGCGTCGATGTGCTCGTCCGGAACACCGATGACGTCACCGAAGATGTGGCCGTCCGAGCAGATGAGGACCCGCGCGCCGGGCGAATAGATCTTCTCGATACGGGTGCAGAGGTCCTGAAGGAAGTGCAGCGCCAGCCGCTCGCCCTCGTCGGGCAGGTGGCTGATCACCTTGGCGGTGTTCGGCGACTTGCACGGGAAGCCGGGCAGGCTGAAGAGGATCGGCTGCTGACGTTCCAGGTGGTGGGATATCTGGCGTATCTGATGCGGGAAGTCGTGGGTGGTGTCGTTCTCCGGGTCCGCCTCGATGGTCCGCCGGTGCGGCAGGAGCAGGGACAGGACGGCATGTGCGGTCTCGGTGAGGGACGCGGTCGCCGACGACGTGGTGGCGGGCATGGGTGGTCTCGCTTCCTGATGAATGATCGGCCCGGGGCGGGGTCGCCGTCTCGGGCCCTGGGTGGGTCGCTCGGTGGTGCGGGTGGTGGTTCTTCTCGGTGCTTCTCCGAGTCGGTTCTTCGTGGTGGTTCGCGTGGTGGTTCTTCGTGGTGGTCAGTGCCCGAAGGGGCAGCGCGGTGCCTCGTCCGGGGCGTAGCTGAGCGGCAGCCGGTTCACGCCGCGGGCGAGCACGGCGTGCACCCACGGGAGCTCGTCGCCCGAGCCGGCCTCCAGCCGGAGGTTCGGGAGGCGGGTCAGCAGCGTCCGCAGCGCGGTCTGCAGCTCGATGCGGGCGAGGGCCGCGCCCGGGCAGAAGTGGATGCCGTGGCCGAACGCGAGGTGCGGGTTCGGCTTGCGGTCCAGGTCCAGGGTGTCCGGGTCCGGGAACCGCCGCGGGTCCCGGTTGGCCGCGCTGAGGGAGACGATGACGGAGTCCCCGGCGGGCACGGTCTCGCCGTGGAACGAGGTGTCCTCGGCGAAGAAGCGCCAGGTCGTCAGCTCGAAGGCGCTGTCGTAGCGCAGCAGTTCCTCGACGGCGCGGACGAGCAGGTTCGGGTCGCCGTCCTCCTCGACCAGGGACTTCCGCAGCCGCTCCAGCTGCTCGGGGTTGCGCAGCAGCGCCACGAGGGCCGTGGTGATCTGGTTGGTGACCGGCTCCTGCCCGGCGACCAGCAGCTGGAAGACGATCGAGTCGGTCTCCTCGGTCGTCAGCGACCCCGCGTCGTGCGCGGCGACGAGCGTGCTGAGGAGGTCGTCGCCGGGCTCCCGGCGCTTGGTGTCCGTGACGCGCTTGATGTACGTCTGCAGGGCGCGCAGCCGGCCCTCGTAGCGGGGCCGCTGCGGGTCGCTCGGGCCGACGGGCTGGACGACCTTGCCCCAGTCGCGATCGAAGTCCCGGGCCAGGTCGGCCGGCAGGCCGATGACCTCGGCCAGGACGCGGAAGGGGAAGTGCGCGGCGAAGCCCTCCACGGCGTCGAA
>NZ_JAIQLH010000094.1 GCF_020037025.1 Streptomyces huiliensis
GCGGAAGGGGAAGTGCGCGGCGAAGCCCTCCACGGCGTCGAAGGCGGCCCGGCCCTCGGCGTCCGCGGTGCCGCCGGCGAGGGCGGCGTCGAGGAGCTCGTCGGCTATCTCCTGGACGCGCGGGCGGAGGCGCTCGACGGCGCGCGGCGTGAACGCGTCGGTGACCATGCGGCGCATGTGCGTGTGCTTCGGCGGGTCCTGGTGCAGGAGGTGCACCTGGAGCTGCGAGTGCTGCGGCTCCGGCATGATGGCGGCCTTGGACCGCCAGGCGTCGTTCCCGAGGTCGTGGTTCTTCCCGAACCGGTCGTCGGTGAGCGCCTGCTGCGCCGCGTCGTAGCCGGTGACCAGCCAGGCGTGGACGCCGCTGGGGAAGTGCACCCGGTGCAGGGGGCCCATTTCGCGGAGGCGCTCGTACAGCGGATAGGGGTCGGTCTTGTAGTCCTTGCCGTAGAGCGGTACGGGGTCGGGGAGCGGCTCCCGCTCGTGCTTCGCCCGCTCCTCCGCCGGGCCGGAGGCGAGCGGTGCGGTGCGGGGTGCGTCGGGTTGTGCCATGGGACGTGTTCCTTTCGGGATGGGGCCGGGGGCCGGGCGTGGCGGTGGCCGGTGGGCCGGTGGTGGTCCGTGGGCCGGGGACGGGGCCGCCGCGCCGGCGTCCGCGGAAACGCGTTCGGCTTCCGGGACGAGGAGCCGGGTGCCGACGGTTCACGGCCGGCGAGCGGACCGGAACCGTCCGGGGGAGGAGCACCGGTGCGCGCCGGGGCCGGGGCTCGCCGCGGCGGCGGTCCGACGGTCCGTCGGAGCCCGTTCGTACGACCGACGTCGACGGCCCGTCAGCGTTTGTCGGACGACCGGTTCCGACGGCCCGTCAGGACACGCCCGCACGACGCCTCCCGACGGCCCCTCCGAGGCCGGCGGAGGTGCAGGACGCCCGGACGTGGCCGCCGCCCGGCCGTCACGCCGCGACCTCCACCCCCGCGTGGTCGCCGATCACCAGCCGGTGGTGCCGGTCCCCGTGGTCCGCCGCGCTGACGGTGGCCCCCCGTCCGATCACCGAACCCTCGATGCCGCGCATCCCGGTGACGGTCGCGCCGTCCAGCACGATGCTGTTCCCCAGGTGCGTACGGCGCAGGGCGCAGCCGCCGCCGACCGAGGTGTACGGCGCGACGTGGCAGTCCTCCAGGACGGTGCCGGCGCCGATGACGGCCGGGCCCTGGACCCGGGAGCGGATCAGCCGGACCCCGGGAGCGAGGTCGACCGGGCCGGTCAGCTCGCTCGCCGCGTCCACGAACGCCGCCGGGTGGGGCGCCGGCCGCAGGCCGTCGAGGACGGCGCGGTTGCAGTCCAGGACGTCGGCGACCTCCCCGGTGTCCTTCCAGTAGCCGTCGTACTCGACGGCCCGGACCGGGGCGCCGCGCGTGACCAGCTCCTGGATGGCGTCCGTGATCTCCAGCTCGCCGCGGGCGCTGGGCCGGATGGCGGCGATCGCGTCGTGGACGGCCGGTGTGAAGAAGTACACGCCGATCAGTGCCAGATCGCTGCGCGGCTCCCGCGGCTTCTCCACCAGCCGCAGCACCCGGCCGTCGGGCGCGGTCTCCGCGACGCCGAACGCCCGCGGGTCGGACACCTTGTGCACGAGGACCTGGGCGGCCGGGCGGCCCGCCCGGAAGCCGGCGGCCGCGTCGGTGATCCCGGCGGGCAGCATGTTGTCCCCGAGGTACATCACGAAGTCGTCCTCGGCGAGGAAGGCGCGGGCGGTGGTCACCGCGTGCGCCAGCCCTCTGGGGGCGTCCTGGGGCAGGTAGGTGATCCGCACCCCCAGCCGCGAGCCGTCCTGGAGGGCGGCGGCGATCTGGTCCCCGCGGTCGCCGGTGACGATCCCGACCTCGTGCACGCCGGTCGCGCGGATGTTCTCCAGGACGTATTCGAGCACGGGCTTGTTCGCGATGGGCATGAGCTGCTTGGGCATCGAGTGACTGAACGGCCTCAGACGGGTTCCCGACCCGCCCGAGAGGACCAGTGCCTTCATAGAGCCTCTCCTCGCAACCGTTCCCGCCGCGCGGGCGGGAACCGCCAGTGGATCGCCGAAAGGACGTCGGTCGAACGGGACGACGGAGCGCGGGTGCTGGGGACGCGCGGGCCCTGGGGACGCGCCTCCCTCCCTCGCCGCACTCCGCCTCCTCCCCGGCACGGCGGGCCGTGAGCGCCCGGCTCCGCCCGGCCGTGCGCGCCGCCGGGAGGCACGGGCGGCGGCCGGGTACGGGGGACCGGCGCCGACGACGCGTCAGGGACGGCCGCTCGGAGGCGCCGGAGACCGTACGGGACGGGCGGGACCGGTCCGGGGGAGGCCGTGGGGGGATCGGCTCGCGGGCCGGGAGACCCCGTCCGCGTCGCGGAGACCGTCCGCGTCGCGCCCCTGCCGTGACGTTCCTGCCGCAGGGCGCAAAGAACCGATGATGAGAAAGTATTCTTGGCGCGTGGTGAGACTGTCAAGGAACTCATCGCGCAAGGCCGCCCGTTGCCGGACGCTCCGCCGCCCGCGCCGGCCCGATGCGGAGGTGGAGCCTCCGGGTGATGGCGCGTCACGGTCGATTGTCTGTCCGAAATTCTCTCCTGACCGTGACATTCATCCCGTACAGTGATCAGCCATGATGGCCTCACGGGGGAGTGCTGTCCGGTTCGGCGTACTGGGCACGCTTGAGGTGTGGAACGGGGAAGACCGCCTACGAGTAGGCGGTCCGCGCGCGCGTGCCGTGCTGGCGGCGCTGCTGCTCGAAGCCAACCGGGTCGTGTCCTTATCCCGGCTGGTGGACGCCGTGTGGGAGGACGCGCCTCCCGCGACGGCCGAGCATCAGGTGCGCAAGATCGTGGCCGAGCTGCGCGCCCGCATCCCGGGCGGACGGCGGCTGCTCGTCACCGACGGCCCGGGCTACCGCATGGTCGTCGACGACGGCCAACTGGACCTGCTGCGCTTCGAGGCGGCCCTCGCCCGGGCCCGCGCCGCGGCCGGCACCGACGAGGAGGCGGCCGCCCTGGAGGGCGCCCTCGCCCTCTACCGGGGCCGGGCGCTGCCCGAGGGCCGCAGCCCGCTCCTGGCCGCCGCCGCGACGATGCTGGAGGACCGCCAACTCGGCGCCCGCGAACGCCTGCTGGAGCTGCGGCTGGAACAGGGCCGCGCCGAGGAGGCGGTCGCCGGGCTGCGGTCCCTGGTCGCGGAGCACCCGCTGCGCGAGTCGCTGGCCGCCCTGCTCATGGTCGCCCTGTGCCGGACCGGCCGGCAGGCCGACGCCCTGCGGGTCTACCACCACCTGCGCCACCTGCTCGCCGAGCAGCTGGGCATCGACCCCGGGCCCGAGGCCACGCTGCGCTACGAGCAGATCCTGCGCAACGAGCCCGCCCTGCACGACGGTACGGCGCGGCCCGCGCGGTCCGACGCGCCCGCGCCCGCGTCCGTGCCCGGTGTCCGGGTGACGGAGGGCGCGCGGCCCCACGGCGTCCGTCCCGCGCCGCGCCGCACGGCCGGGCCGGAGGCCGCCGTGCTGCCCGCCGCCCTGCCCGTGCCGGCCGAGGAGGCCCACGGGCCGCTCGGGCCCGCCGTGCCTCCCGGGGATGACGCCTCCGGGGGCGGCGTCTCCGGGGACGCCGCGTTCGGCGGCGGCGTCTTCGGTGGTGACCGCTCCGCCGGCGGTGACGGCTTCTCCGGCTTCCTGCGTGGTGACGACCCCTCAGGTATCGGCCCCGGGACCGGCCTCACCCCGTACCCCGGGCACCCCCGGCCGGCCACCGGCCCCGGCGTACCCGCCCCGGCGCCCGTACCGACCCCGCCGCCGGCCGCGCACCCCGCGTCCGTCCTCCCGCGCTCCCTCCCGCACGACCTGCCCGACTTCACCGGCCGGGAAGGGGAGATCCGCTGGCTGCTCTCCCACGCCACCCGGGAACCCGACCGTCCGACACCGGTCCTGGCGGTCGACGGCATGCCGGGCATCGGCAAGACGGCCCTGGCCGTCCACGCCGCCCACCGCCTGGCCGACCACTACCCCGACGGGCAGATCCACCTCGACCTGCACGGCTTCACCGCCGGCCGCACCCCGCTCACCGCCCACACGGCCCTGGGCGTCCTACTGCGCGCGGTCGGCGTGCCCGACCGGCACCTGCCGCCGGGCCGCACCGACCGGGAGCACCTCTGGCGAGCCGTCAGCGCCGGCCGCCGCCTGCTGCTGCTCATCGACAACGCCGCCGCCTCCGAACAGGTACGGCCCCTCATCCCCGGCACCCCCGGCTCCCTGGTACTCGTCACCAGCCGCCCGCGCCTGTCCGCGCTCGACGGCGCGTCCCACCTCAGCCTGCCGCTGCCCCCGCCGGGCGACGCCCTGGGCCTGCTCGGCGCCGTCCTCGGCCGTGACCGGCTGAGCGCCGAACCCGAGGCCGCCGCCGACCTCGTGACCCTGTGCGGACGCCTCCCGCTGGCCCTCCGCGTCGCCGCCGGCCGGCTGCGCAACCGCCCCCAGTGGACGGTCGCCGCCCTGAACGACCGGCTCCGCGCCGAGCCCACCCGCCTCGCCGGCCTGGTGGCCGAACACCGCGCGGTGGCCGCCGTCCTGGACCTGTCCCGCACCGCATTGCCCACCCCCCACCAGCGCTTCTTCCACCTGCTCGGCCTCCACCCCGGGCCCGACTTCGACGCCGGGACCGCCGCCGTCCTCACCGGCTCGCCGCTGCCCACCGCCGAAGCGCTGCTGGAGGACCTCCTCGACGCCCACTTGCTCACCCAGCACACCCCCGGCCGCTACGCCTTCCACGAACTGGTGCGCCTGCTCGCCCGCCACCACCCCGCCGCACCGCCGCCCGCGACCGCCCACCGGGCGCTGCACCGACTCCTCGACCACTACCTGCACACCGCGACCCGGGCCGCCGAGCTGATCGACACCCCCGCCCGGCACCCGGCCCCCGCGGCGGCGCCCGCGCCCCCCTGGGCCGATCCGCGCGCCTGCGTCCCCCTCCGCCCCGCCGCCGCGCCCCCG
>NZ_JAIQLH010000095.1 GCF_020037025.1 Streptomyces huiliensis
CGCGCCGCGCGGCCGCGTCAGGGGCGGGCGCCGGCCGTCTTGCGGAGGGCGGGCCGCTCCGCGGCCTCCGCTGCCGCGTTCGCGGCCCAGAGGGAGCGGACGTGGCCGAGGTGCCGGGCCATGCACGCCTCGGCGGCCGCCGCGTCGCCGGCGAGCATCAGGTCCAGGAGTTCGACGTGCTCCTCGGCGGACGGGATGAGCTCGTTCCGCTCGTCGAGGGCGGTGAGGCCGTAGAGGCGGGAGCGCTTCCGGAGGTCGCCGACGGTCTCGACCAGCCGCTCGTTGCCGGAGAGGCCGAGGAGGGTGAGGTGGAAGAGCCGGTCGGCCTCCAGGTAGCCGATGAGGTCGTGCTCGCGGGCGGCGCGCACGATCTCCTCGGCGACCGGGCGGAGCGCCTCCAGGTCCGCGCGGTCGGCGGTCCGGGTGATCCGGCCGACCATGGGCACCTCGATCAGCGTGCGGATCTCGGTGTACTGGTCCAGGTCGCGCTCGTCGACCTCGGTGACCCGGAAGCCCTTGTTGCGGACCGGTTCGACCAGCCCCTCCCGGGCGAGGTCGAGCATGGCCTCGCGGACGGGCGTCGCGGAGACGCCGAAGTCCGCGGCGAGGCCGGGCGCGGAGTAGACCTCGCCCGGGCGCAGCTCGCCGGAGATCAGCGCGGCGCGCAGGGCGTGGGCGACCTGGTCGCGCAAGCGCTCCCGGGCGGTGATGAGATTGCGCTGCTTGAGGTGGCCCATGGTGTCCCTTTCGCGCCCCGATGGACTGGACCACCAGCGTACAATGTCACATTGCGTTTTGCCCCACTTGCCGTGTCATCCCGCTGCCTCACCCGGCATCGTGCGGCAGCAGCGTGTACGTGCGCTCGGCCGTGTAGAACTCCAGCGCCGCGCGGCCCTGTTCGCGCGGCCCGTGGCCGGAGGCTCCCGTGCCGCCGAAGGGGAGGTGGAAGTCCACGCCGGTGGTGGGGGCGTTGACGCGGACCATGCCGGTGCGGAGCGCGTCGAGCCCGTGCAGGACGGCGTCCAGACCGGCCGTGTGCACCGACGTGACCAGCCCGTAGGAGACGGAGTCGGTGATCCGTACGGCCTCGGTGAGGTCGGCGGCGGGCAGCAGGGCCGCGATCGGCCCGAACACCTCCTCGGTGAGCAGCCGGTGCCCCGGCGGCACCTTCTCCACCAGCGTCGGGGCCGCGTACCACCCGGGCCCCTCGGGGGCGGGCCCGGCGGCGAGGACGGACAGGCCGTCCGCCGCCTCGGCCACCCGGTCGCGGGCCCGCGCGGAGATCACGGGACCGCAGACCGTCGCGGGGTCGGCGGGGTCGCCGGCCGGCAGCGCGCGGACGGCCTCGGCCAGGGCCTCGCGGAGGGGGTCGAGGGCGGCGCCCACGGCGATGACCCGGCCGGTGGCGGTGCACTTCTGGCCCGCGTACCCGGCGATGGCGGCGGCGATGTGCGCGGCGGCCCGTCCGATGTCGGCGTCGGGCAGCACGATCGCGGCGTTCAGCCCGCCCGTCTCGGCCTGGACCGGGACGCCGCGGGCGGTCGCCGCGGCGACGACGCGGGCGCCGACGGCCGTCGAGCCGGTGAACGAGACGGCGTCGGCCGCGCCGAGGACGGCGGCGCCCTCCGCCGCGCCGCCCGGGACGACCGTGAACACCCCGCCCGGAAGCTCCCGTTGGATGATCTCGGCGAGGCGAAGGGCGCAGACGGTGGCCTCGGGCGCGGGTTTGAGGACGACGGTGTTGCCGGCCGCCAGGGCGGGCGCGGCCTTCCAGCTCGGGATGGCGAACGGGAAGTTCCACGGCGTGACGAGGCCCGCGACGCCGTGCGGGCGGCGGCGGGTGAGCAACAGGCCCCGCCCGGCGGCTGGTTCGTGGACGGTGCCGGTGGGCTCGTACGGTGCCTGGGCGTAGTAGCGCCAGATCGCGACCGTACGGGCCACCTCGGCGCGCGCCTCGGTGACGGGCTTGCCCACCTCGCGTACGGCGAGGGCGGCGAGTTCGGCGGTGGCGTCCTCGATCGCCCCGGCGATCGTGGAGAGGACCGCCGAGCGGGCGCCGGCGCCCCGCCACTCGGGCTGGGCGGCGCGGGCCCGTGCGACGGCGTCCTCGGCGGCGCGCGGGCCGGGCGCGGTGAACTCGGTGAGGACGTCGGCCGGATCGGCCGGATTGGAGGAGGTGTACGAGGCGGGGGCGGGAGTCACAGGAGGAAGCCTCCGGGGAAGGGGTCGTCCGGGTCGAGGAAGTACTGGGCGGTGCCGGTGATCCAGGCGCGTCCGGTGATGGCTGGGACCACGGCCGGGACCCCGCCGACCTCGGTCTCCGCGACCAGGCGGCCGGTGAACCGGGTGCCGATGAAGGACTCGTTGAGGAAGTCGCGGCCGAGCGGGAGGGCGCCGCGGGCGTGCAGCTGGGCCATCCGGGCGGAGGTGCCGGTGCCGCAGGGCGAGCGGTCGAACCAGCCGGGGTGGATGGCCATCGCGTGCCGCGAGTGGTACGCGTCCGAGCCGGGGGCGGCCAGGTAGACGTGCTTGAGTCCGCCGATCTCGGGGTGTTCGGGGTGGACGGGCCGGTCCGGCGAGGCGTTGACCGCCTCCATGACGGCGAGTCCGGCGGCCAGCAGCTCGTCCTTGCGGTCCCGGTCGAACGGCAGTCCCAGGGCGTCGAGTTCGACGAAGGCGTAGAAGTTGCCGCCGAAGGCGAGGTCGTAGGTCACCGTGCCGTACCCGGGGACGTCGATCTTCCGGTCCAGGGCGGCGCAGAACGACGGCACGTTGGTGAGCGTCACCGCCTTCGCCGCGCCGTCCTCCACCCGCACGTCGACGGTGACGAGCCCGGCCGGGGTGTCGAGGCGGACGGTGGTGACGGGTTCGACGACGGGCACCATGCCGGTCTCGACGAGGACGGTGGCGACGCCGATCGTGCCGTGGCCGCACATCGGCAGCACCCCGGAGACCTCGATGTAGAGGACCCCGTAGTCGGCGTCGGGGCGGGTCGGGGGCTGGAGGATCGCGCCGCTCATCGAGGCGTGGCCGCGCGGCTCGTACATCAGGAGGGTGCGGAGGTGGTCCAGGTGCCCGGTGAAGTGCCGCCGCCGCTCGGCCATGGTGGCGCCGGGGATCACCCCGACGCCGCCGGTGACGACGCGGGTGGGCATGCCCTCGGTGTGCGAGTCGACGGCGTGGAAGACGTGGCGGGTGCGCACGGACGTCCTTTCTGGCTTCTCGCGTCTGGCTTTCTCGCGAGGTCGGGGTCAGTGGTGTCCGTCGGCGACGGCCTTCTCGGTGGCGGCGCGCACCAGGGCCTCGACGTCCGGGGCGAGCGGCAGCCGCGGCGGCCGGCTGGGACCGCCCCGGAACCCGACGACGTCCATGGACACCTTGATGGCCTGCACGAACTCCGTCCGCGAGTCCCAGCGCAGCAGCGGGTGCAGGGAGCGGTAGAGCGGCAGCGCGGCGCCGAGGTCGCCGTCGGCGGCGGCCCGGTAGAGGGCGGCGCAGGCGGCGGGGAACGCGTTGGGGTATCCGGCGATCCAGCCGACGGCGCCGGCGGTCACCAGCTCCAGCAGGACGTCGTCGGCGCCGACGAGCAGGTCGAGCCCGGGCGCGAGTTCGGCGATCTCGTAGGCCCGCCGGACGTCGCCGGAGAACTCCTTGACGGCGACGATCGACCCGTCGCGGTGGAGGGCGGCCAGCAGCTCGGGGGTCAGGTCGACCTTGGTGTCGATGGGGTTGTTGTACGCCACGACCGGCACCCCGGCCTTCGCGACCTCCGCGTAGTGGGCCCGGACGGCACGCTCGTCGGCGCGGTAGCCGTTCGGCGGCAGCAGCAGCACGGAACCGCACCCGGCCTCGGCGGCCTGCTCGGCCCACCGCCGCGCCTCGCCCGATCCGTACGCCGACACCCCCGGCATCACCCGGGCCCCGTCCCCCGCCGCCTCGACGGCGGTCCGCACCACGCGGGCCCGCTCCTCGTCGGTGAGCGTCTGGTACTCGCCGAGCGACCCGTTGGGGACGACGCCGTCGCACCCGCCGTCGAGCAGCCGGCGGACGTGGGCGGCGTAGGCGTCGTGGTCGATCGTGAGGTCGCCGTCCGTGAGGTCGCCGTCGCTCTGATGGAAAGGGAGCGCGGTGGCGACCATGACGCCGCGCCAGGGATGGGTGGTGTTCCAGGAGGTGGCGGTCATGCCGATGCCCTTCTGTGCTGTATGACATTTTATTAAGGGGTGGGGGTGCCCACAAGGGGGCGGTGGCCGTGGTCAGTCGACGGGTGGGGCGGGGGCTTCCGGGCCGCCGGGACGGGACGGCTCCGAGCGGCCGGGCTCGGCGGGGCGGGCGGGTTGGGCGGGTTCCCGCCCGTCGGGGGCCGGGGGTCGCTGCCCGCCGGGCGTGCCCGGTCCACGGGTTCCCCGCCGCTGTACGGGCACGACCGGATCGCGGGGCTCGTGGACGCCGACCGCGCCGGGGCCGGAAGCGTCCCGGATGCCGAACGGGGGCGGCGATGAAGGCCGTTGGGCTTCCGGCGCACTCTGCCCGTACGGCGCCCGGCTGTCGCGCAGCCCGGTTGCGGCTGCTCCCTGCCCGCCGCGGGTTCCCACCCCGTCCAGGGTCCGATCGGCGAACTCGCCGAGTACGTAAGGGCCCTGACCGCCGGGCCCGGCGGCGCCGCACCGCCCCAGGCCGGCGACCCCCGTAGACTCACCACCTTCCCCCTCGTCAAGCGCGGCCAGCGCCCCGAGCGGTACGGGTACGGCGAACGGCCGGCGGGCCGGTGTCGGCGGTACGGACCCCGGTGCCGTACCGCCGGCGGCCAGGCAGGACACGGCGGTGCCGCAGACGCGGCCCTGGCACCAGCCCATGCCCGCGCGGGTGAGGAGTTTGACGGTCCGTGCGTCGCGGGCGCCGAGGTCGGCGACGGCCTCGCGGACGCGGCCCGCGGTCACCTCCTCGCAGCGGCAGACGTCCGTGTCGTCGGTGAGCCAGTCCGTCCAGCCCTTCCCCGGGGCGTGGGCGGCGGCCATCGCGTCGGCGAAGGAGCGCAGCCGGTCGCGGCGTCGGCGCAGGGCCCGCAGGCGCTCGCTCACGGCGGGACCGACCCGGCCGGAGAGCCGCACGGCTGCCGCGACGGCGGCCAACTCGCCCTCACTCCAAGCAAGTTGCCAGCCACCAACCCCGGCGGTCTCCCCTGCGGCCCAGAGGCCGGGAACGGTGGTCTCCTGGAAGCCGTTCACAACGAGGGCATCGGTTCCGTCGGGGGTGCGGCGGGTGGCGCAGCCGAGGCCGGTGGCCAGTTCGATGCGCGGCTCCAGGCCGTGGCCGACGGCGAGCGCGTCGCAGGCGATCCGGCGGCCGGTGCCGGGGACGGGCCGCCAGTCGCGGTCGAGGCGGGTGACCGTGACGGCCTCCACCCGGTCGGTGCCGTGCACGCGGGTGACCGCGCTCCGGGTGCGTACCGGCACCCGGCGCCGGAGCAACGCCCCGCCGTGGTACGCGGCTTCGAGTGCCTTGTGCGGGTTGACGGCGAGGGCGCGCGGGTGGCGGGCGTAGCCGAGGTAGCCGGACGCCTCGACGACGGCCGGGACCCGCGCGCCGGCGGCGGCCAGCGAGGAGGCGACGGCGAGCAGCAGCGGCCCGCTGCCCGCGACGACGACGCGTTTCCCGGGCAGGACGAGCCCGGACTTGAGCATCGCCTGAGCGCCGCCCGCGCCCACGACGCCGGGAAGCGTCCAGCCGGGAAACGGGAGTTGACGCTCCTGCGCGCCGGCCGCCAGGAGCACCGCCCGGGCCCGGACCCGTACCGGCTCACCGCCGTCACCGTCGGGGCCGGTGAGGGCGTGGACGCTCCACGCGTCCTCGCCGTCCCGGGTCACGGACCAGACGTGGTGCGCGGCGAGGTGGTCGACGCGGCTCGTCGCCATGCGCGCGCGCAGGGCGGCGAAGGCGGCCCCGCCCTGAGGTGTGCTTGAGGCGGTACCCCGGAAGTACTGGCCGCCGGGCCGGTCGGCGGCGTCGAGGAGCGCGACGGACAGCCCCAGCCCGGCCGCGGCGACCGCGCCGGCCGTCCCGGCGGGGCCCGCGCCGATCACCGCGAGGTCGTAACCATCGAGGTCGTATCCATCGAGCGGGGCCCGGGGCTCAGACGGCGAGTCCGGCACGGCCGTTCCCCTCCTGCGTGGTGACGGCGTCCCCGGGCCGGGCCGCCACCAGGCAGGCCCGCCGGTTGGGCTCGCCGTTGACGGTGGCGAGGCAGTCGTAGCACTGCCCGATCCCGCAGAACGCGCCGCGCGGCCGGCCGCCGACCCGCGTCGTCCGCCAGGCGACCACGCCGGCGCCCCACAGCGCGGCGGCGATCGTCTGACCGGGCAGGGCACGGACGGGACGCCCGTCAAAGCTGATGTCGAACGCGGCGGTGTCGTGCGGAACGCCGGGTGCGCGGCGGCGCGCCATGGCGGGGCTCCTTTCGGTGGGGTGACTCGGGGGACGATGACTCGGCGTCCCGATGACGCCTGGTGGGGAAGGACGCGCGATGGTCCCGGGCGCGGCGCCGCCGCGCCGCACCGGCGCGTTCGCACGGCGCCGCCGCGCACGCACCCGTGGGATGCGGACGCGTACGCGCGCCGGAGCGGCACGGGCGCGCCCGCCCGCACGGCGGAACCGGGTGCGGAACACCCGAGTCGCCACGGCATGGTGAACCGGCTGAACCGGCGGGCCGGGGCACGCCTCCGGCCGGTACCGGACGGCGAGAGCGGCGCGCAGCCCTTCGGTGAAGCGGCGCGGGCGGTAGGAGCGCCGGACGCGGCGGGGGCCACCGCCCCCCGCGCACAGCCGCGCTCATGCCGCCACCGCCGCGAACCGCTCCGGCGCGAACGGCCGCGGGTCGACCGGAGGTCGACCATCCGTCAGCAGGGCGGCGATCAGCGCGCCGGTGGCCGGGGCGAGGCCGATGCCCGCGCCCTCGTGGCCGCAGGCGTGGAGGAGGCCGGGGACGTGCGGGTCGGGGCCGATGGCGGGGAGGTGGTCGGGGAGGTACGGGCGGAAGCCGGCGTACGTCCGCAGGACGCGCACGCGGGCGAGCACCGGGAACAGGGCGGCGGCCCCCGCCGCGAGGCGGCGCAGCGCCTCGGCGGACAGCGCGCGGTCGAAGCCGACCCGCTCCCGGCTGGCTCCGATGAGTACCGGGCCCGCCGGGGTGCCCTCGACGACCGCCGAGGTCTGGAGGGCGGCCGACCCGCTGGCCACGTCGGCGACGTAGTCCGCCGCGTACACCTTGTGCCGGACGACGCGCGGCAGCGGTTCGGTGACGAGCACGAAGCCGCGGCGCGGCAGGACGGGCAGGTGTGCCCCGGCCAGCCGGGCCACCTCGCCGCCCCAGGTGCCGGCGGCGTTGACGACGTACGGCGCGTGGACGGCGCCGGCGGGCGTCCGGACGCCGCGCACCTCGCCGCGGGGGCCGGTGAGGACGGCGGTCACCCGCTCGCCGGTACGCACCCGGGCGCCCGAGGCGCGCAGCAGGTGGGCGGCGGCGAGCGCGGGCTGCACCTGGGCGTCCTGCGGGTAGAGGAAGCCGCCCGCGAGACCCGGGGCGAGGTGGGGTTCCAGGTCGCGGAGCCCGTCCGCCGGCACTTCGACGGCGGCCACGCCCGCTGCCGCCTGGCGGTCGGCGAACGCCCGGAGCGCGTCCGCCCCCGCGGCCTCGGAGGCGACGACCAGCCCGCCCTTGGCCTCGTACTCGACGGCCGCCGGGAGAACGTCGGCCAGCTCCCGCCACAACTCGGTGGAGCGCAGCGCGAGTTCGAGCTCCGGTCCCGGCTCCTTGTCGGAGACGAGGAGGTTGCCCTCGCCGGCTCCCGTCGTCCCGCCGGCGACGGGCCCGCGGTCGAGCACGGTGACGGACAGGCCGGCGCGGGCGGCGTAGTAGGCGCAGGCGGCACCGATCACGCCCGCTCCGACGACGATGACGTCCGGGGAGTCGCTGGAGGGCATGCGCTGTAATATTTCACATTGCACAGAGCCTGCCAAGAGTCGTTTCGAACAAACGGCCAACCGGCTCCCGCGACACCCCGCCCCAGGCAATGACGGCGTCAAGCGCGGCGTGCCGCACCCGCCGGATCGGCATAATCCTGCGCGGACCGATCGAAGGGGGACATCAGTGACGGACACCCCGACGCCAGGGCCGGCCCCGAACCCAAAGCCCGCCCCGGCCTTGGAGCCCGCCCCGGGCGTACGGCCGCGCCGCCGCCGGATCGGCTACGAGCTGCTGGAGTGCGCGCTGCACGGCCACCGCCTCGTCGGCACCGACGCCGCCCGCGTCCGCCCCGAGGACGCGCTCGTGGTGCGCGAGACACCCGACGGCCACCGCTGGCACCGCTGCCTGCGCTGCGACGCGTGGCTGCCGCTGCCCCCGCCGGACCACCCGGAACGCGAGGTCCCCGAGGGGCGCGACGCCATCGAACTCCCGCTCCGGGGGCGTCCGCTGCGAGACCGATACGTCCTCCGCCTGATCGCCCTCGACCGCCTGGTGCACTTCGTGGTGCTCGCCGTCCTCGCCGTCGCCGTCTTCGTCTTCGCCCGCGAGCGCTCCCGCCTCCGCGGCCCCTTCTACCGCGTCGTGGACGACCTCCAGAACGGCGTCGGCGGCCCGAGCGGTGTCCACGGCCACGGCCTGCTCGGCGACTTGGACAAGGCGTTCGCCGCGCACGACCGCACGCTGTGGGTGATCGGCCTCGTCATCGCCGCGTACGCGGTCCTGGAGGGCGTGGAGGCGTACGGGCTGTGGCGCGCCGCGCGCTGGGCCGAGTACCTGACCTTCGTCGCGACGAGCGTGCTGTTGCTCCCCGAGGTCTACGAACTCCACGAGCGCGTCAGCCCGTTGAAGGTGTGCACCCTGATCGTCAATCTCGCCGTGGTGGCCTATCTCCTCTATGCCAAGCGCCTGTTCGGCCTGCGCGGCGGCGCCCAGGCGGAGGAGGCCGTACGGGAACGGGACAGCGGCTGGGAGGCGCTGGAACGGGTCCATCCGGGCCGGGGCCACGCGGACTGAGGGGTCCACTTGGCGCGTCAGCCGAACGCCACGCGCCACCGCCGTCGCTGTGGTGTGCGGATGAGCGAGATACCCCACCGGCCGGTATCCAACCGCTGGGCCGACGCCGTCGGTCCCGGCGACCGCCGCTCCTCGGTCGACCGCTGCGACTGCGTCGCGGAGGACGAGCCCGGCTCACCGGAAGGGACGTTCCGTCAGGTCTGGATCTCCTTGCACACCTCGGGGCGCGACGTGCTGCCGCTCCTGGTCAACGCCTGCTCGGCGGCGTGCGTCGACGCCCTGCCCACTCCGGCCGAGGGCTACGTCGGAACGCCTCACACCGGCGGGTCGGGGCTCGTACAGCCGCCGGCCGGAGCGGCACCGTTCGTCCCCCGACTACCGGGCTGACGCGGCCAGTTCCCCCATCCACGCCTCGATCGCGTCCGGCGTCCGCGGCAGTGCCCCCGACATCAGCCGCGCGCCGTCGGCCGTGATGACGAGGTCGTCCTCGATGCGCACGCCGATGCCGCGCAGTGCGGGCGGCAGCGTCTCGTCGTCGGGCTGGAGGTAGAGGCCGGGCTCGACGGTCAGGACCTGGCCCTCCTCCAGGACGCCGTCTAGGTAGGCGTCGGCGCGCGCCTGGGCGCAGTCGTGGACGTCCAGGCCGAGCATGTGGCCGCTGCTGCAGAGGGTGTAGCGGCGGTGGAGGTCGCCGTCGGGGGTCGCGAGGACGCCCCAGTCGGCGAGGCCCTCGGCGATGACGCGCATGCCGGCCCGGTGGAAGTCGCGGAAGCTCGCGCCGGGTTTGAGGGCGGCGATGCCCGCTTCCTGGGCGGCGAGGACGAGTTCGTAGACCTGCCGCTGGACGGGCGAGAAGCGGCCGGAGAGCGGGAGGGTGCGGGTGATGTCGGCGGTGTAGAGGGTGTCCGTCTCCACGCCGGCGTCGAGGAGGAGCAGGTCGTGCGGGTCCAGCCGGCCGTCGTTGCGCGTCCAGTGCAGGACGCAGGCGTGCGCGCCGGACGCGGCGATGGTCTCGTACCCGGTGCCGTTGCCCTCGGCGCGGGCGCGCAGCCCGAAGACGCCCTCGATCCAGCGCTCGCCGCGCGGGTGCGCCAGGGCGCGTGGGAGGGCCCGGACGACGTCCTCGAAGCCGGCGGCGGTGTGGTCCACGGCCTGTTGCAGCTGCCCGACCTCCCAGGCGTCCTTGACGAGCCGCAACTCGCTGAGCACGGTGGCGAGTTCGGCGTCGGTGGCGGCGTCGCGGCCGGGCGGGAGGGCGGCGTCGGGGTCCAGGGGCGTGCAGCGGATGCCCGTCGCGCGCTCGGTCTCGGCGGGGTCGGCGGACCGGCCGACCCAGAACTCGCCGTGGCGGCGGTCACGGTAGAACGCGGAGGAGGCGGCGGAGCGCGGCGGGCGCGGCCGGACGTACAGCACCGCCTGGTGCCGGTGCGGGCCGTCCGGCTCCAGGACGAGGACGTGGCCGGCCTGGTCCTCGCCGGTCAGGCCGGTGAGCCAGGCGTAGGCGCTGTGCGGGCGGAACCGGAAGTCGCAGTCGTTGGAGCGGACCTTCGCCGTGCCGGCCGGCACGATCAGCCGCTCGCCCGGGAAGCGGGCGGAGAGGCGGGAGCGGCGCGCGGCGGCGGTGTCCGCGATGGGCGACCGGATGCCGTCGGGGGACGGTACGGGCGCCCAGCCGGCTCCCATGAACGCCGCCAGTTCCTCGGACACCGGCAGGTCGTGGCTCATCGTACGGATGGGGGCGGCGGCGGCTTCGGGCACGGCCTTTCCTCCTGGGACTGGAGCGAACGTCAGTACAATTTCACATTACGGTGTCACAGGTCACGTGTCATCGGTCGCGGCGAAAAAGGGCCGCTCCCCCGCCACGACGCGTGACGAGGGAGCGGCCGGTGATCCCGGGTGGTGCGGCCGGTGATCGTGAGAGGTACCGCCGGGCCGTCGGGTCAGACCACCGGCGCCGGGTACGTCGGGTACTCCACCCCGGAGACGTGCTGGACGACGCGGACGACCTGGCACGAGTAGCCGAACTCGTTGTCGTACCAGAGGTAGAGGATCGCGTTGTCGCCCTCGACCTTGGTGGCGCCGGCGTCGACGATCGACGCGTGGCGCGAGCCGATGAAGTCGCTGGAGACGGCGTCGGGCGCGCTGATGAAGTCGATCTGGCGCTTGAGCGGCGAGGTCAGCGACACGTTGCGGAGGTAGTCGAGGACGTCCTCGCGGGTCGTCTCGCGGGCCAGCCGCAGGTTGAGGATGGCGATCGAGACGTCCGGCACCGGCACGCGGATGGAGCTGCCGGTGATCCGCGCCTTGAGGTCGGGCAGCGCCTTCGCGACGGCGGAGGCGGCGCCGGTCTCGGTGATGACCATGTTCAGCGGCGCGGAACGGCCACGACGGTCCGAGTTGTGGTAGTTGTCCAGCAGGTTCTGGTCGTTGGTGAACGAGTGGACGGTCTCGACGTGGCCGTTGAGGACGCCGTACTCGTCCGCCATCGCCTTCAGCGGCGGGACGATCGCGTTGGTGGTGCAGGACGCGCAGGAGATGATCTGCTCGTCCGGCTTGATCATGTCGTGGTTGACGCCGTGGACGACGTTCGGGACGTCGCCCTTGCCCGGCGCGGTCAGCACGACCTTGGCGATCCCGGGCTGGAGGTGCTTCGACAGCCCCTCGCGGTCGCGCCACTTGCCGGTGTTGTCGATGAGGATGGCGTCCTTGATCCCGTACGCCGTGTAGTCCACGGCCGTCGGGTCGTCGGAGTAGATCACCTGGATCTCGGTGCCGTTGGCGATGATCCGGCTGTTCGCCTCGTCCACGGTGATCGTGCCCTGGAACTGGCCGTGGATGGAGTCGCGCCGCAGCAGCGAGGCGCGCTTCACGATGTCCTGGCCCGCGCCCTTGCGGACCACGATGGCGCGCAGCCGCAGGCCGTTGCCCGAGCCGGCCTTCTCGATGAGCAGCCGGGCGAGCAGGCGGCCGATGCGACCGAAGCCGTAGAGGACGACGTCGCGCCCCTCGCGGCGCTCGATCTTGTCGTCACCCAGCGCCCCGGCGACGGCCTCTGCGGTGAACTCCTCCACCGACAGGCCGCGGTCGTCCGCCTGGTAGGTGGCGGCGAGCATGCCGATGTCGATCTGCGACGGGCCGAGGTCGAGCGTGGTCAGAGCGCGCAGGAACGGCATCGTCTCGGTGACCGCGAGCTCCTCCCCCGCGATCTGCCGGGCGAACCGGTGGGTCTTGAGGATGCTGACCACCGACTTGTTCACCAAGGAGCGGCTGTGGACCAGGACGGTCACGTCCCGCTCCCGGTGCAGCTTCCCGATGATCGGGATCATCGACTCCGCGATCTCCTCGCGGTACTTCCAGTTGGCGAACGTGTCGTCATTGACAGTCACAGGCGTATCTTTCGAGCTAGGCGGCGCTCATATGCTAACCCCACGCGTGTTCGATCCCTCAAGGGGTGCCGGTGGCTGGTTCCTCACACTCCCGTTCCCCACACTCCCGGGCGGCCGTTCCGGACGCCGGTTCGCCGTCGGCGGCACCCGTCCGGACGAGCAGCGGCTGGGCGGCGGCCAGGAGCAGGCAGAGGGCACCCGTGCCCAGCCACAGCGGCGTCACCCCGGCGTGCTGGAGGAGCTGCGTACCGGTGATCGGCGCGGCCACGGCGGCGATGCCCCAGCAGAGTCCGTACACGGCCAGGTAGCGGCCGGTGCCGCCGGGCGGGGCGAGCCCGGCGACCACGGCGAACGCCCGGCCGAGCAGGAACGCGTCGCCCAGGCTCCACACCACGGTGGCCGCGACGTGTCCGGGCAGCGTGTGGGCGAGCCCGTAGCCCGCGATGCCCGCGCCGAAGAGGACGTACCCGAGTGCGAGCGCCGCCGGAGCGGGCAGTTCCGCGAACCGGCGCACGCGGAGCGCGGGCTGCGCGGCGACGACCGTCACGGCGGAGACGGTGAGGAGGAGCCCCGCGTCCGCGGGTTCCAGGCCGCGCCGCTCCAGGGCCAGCGGCAGCGCCATCAGGAGCTGCGAGTAGACAAGCGCGAACACCGTGCCGGAGAGCAGCATGAGCAGCAGCGCTGTGTCGCGCCAGGGGCGGACGCGGGCGGCTCCCTCTTCCAGCGGCTCGCGCGCCCGGTCACCGCCGGACGCGTGATCGGCCGGCAGGGCCAGCTGCACGACCACCGCGCAGACCAGGCACGTCAGCGCGTCCACGACGAACAGCCACCGCAGCCCCCAGCGGCCGAGCGCGGCCGCGAGCAGTCCGGCGCCCATGCCGCCGGCGGCGAGGGCGGCGTTGAGCAGGCCGAAGGCGCGCACCCGGTCGGCGGGGCCCACGGCGTCGGCGATCATGGCCTGGCTCGGCGGCTCGTACAGCTCGAAGACCAGCCCGAGGAGCACCGCCCAGACCGCGACCGCCGCGAGCGACCGGGCGCCGGCGACGCCGAGCTGGGTGACGGCGCAGCCGGTCAGGCCGAGCACCATCGTGCGCCGCCGCCCGATCCGGTCCGCGAGCCGCCCGCCGGCCAGCCGCGACGGGATCGAGGCGAGCCCGAAACCCGCCGTGACGAGCCCGGCGGTGGCGGCGCTCGTCCCGTAGTCCGTGCTGATGAGCACGGTGAGGAACGGCAGCGAGAAGGCCCCGAGCCGATTCACCGCCCGCGCGACCACCAGCAACCGCACCGCCCGCGGCAGTCCTCGCCCCCACATGCCCGGCTCCCCCTTGGTCCGCCCATCGCCCCGGTCAAGATACGGAGCGTACGGGGCGGTGGGCGCCGTCAGGCGGGCAGAACGGCCTCGATGGCGGCCGTCACCTCGGGAGCGTCAGGCTCGGTACGGGGGCTGAACCGAGCGGCGACCGTGCCATCGGGGGCGATGAGGAACTTCTCGAAATTCCATCGAATGTCACCTGTGTGCCCCTCGGCGTCGGCGGTGTCCACCAGCCCGGCGTACAGCGGGTGCCGGCCCTCGCCGTTGACGTCGGTCTTCTCCGTCAGCGGAAACGTCACGCCGTAGGTGGCCGAGCAGAAGGTCGCGATCTCCTCCGCGCTGCCCGGCTCCTGCCCCATGAACTGATTGCAGGGCACACCCAGCACCGTGAAGCCGCGCTCGGCATACCGCTGCTGGAGCTTCTCCAGGGCGGCGTACTGCGGCGTCAGCCCACACCGGGAGGCGACGTTGACGACGAGGACGGCCTTGCCGCGGTACTGAGCGATGTCGGCGGGGCCGCCACCGAGGGCATCGATCTGCACATCGTGAAAGGAGGGGCCAGAGGGGACGGACATGTGCGCTCCTTGAACGGTCTCCACCGGGCCGGCCACTACGGACCGCCCCGCTCTACGCCCCCGATTCTCCCCGACGCCCCTCCCGTCCCACCGCCCCTCCCCCCGCCCCCCGCTGCGAGCGCTTCAGCCTCCCGCGCCCCTGGAACCGGAACGGCGCAACCTCCGTTTGACGGTGACGAAGGCGACGATCACGGCAGCCAGAAAGGCCCAGCGGAAGGGGACCGAATCGACGAAAGCCACCCAGGAGAAGCCCCGGTCGTCGTCCGCGCTCCGCGCCTCGTCGGGAGACGGCCCACCGCTCAGCAGGATCTGCCGCGTTCCGGCGCCTCGCACCGGCCTGTCCCAGGACCGGTCCACCGTCGCGGACGCGTCGGGCCACTCGCCCTTGAACCGGCCGGCGTCCACCTTCCGGAACGGGACGTTCGTCAGGTCCACACCGCCGAACACGTACGTCTTCTCGTAGATGGCGTCGCCCTCCGTCGTGCGGCGCGTCACCTTGAACTCGACCTTGGTGTAGGAGTCGACGTAGGCGTCGAAGGTGTCCCGCGGCTTCCAGTCGCTCTTGGCGGTCCAGCGGCTGACGTCCCCCTGGTCGATCAGCTTCGCGTACGTGGCGTTCTCGCGTCGGCTGCCATCGCGGTACCACTCGGCCGCCACCCGGCTGAGGTACACCCGTCGCAGCTCCGCGTACTCCGGCGCGGTGTTCACCGCCTCTTCCACACGCGGCAGGATCATGCTCCGGAAGACGGACTCGTTGTGCTGCTCGACCGACTTCTCCTGCTGCGCGCACGATGCTGCCTCTCCGGCGCCGCGCCCCTTCAGGTACTGGGTCTCCATCTTCACCGAGAGCGGCGCGTCCATGATGTACAGCTCGTCCGGCGTCGCACGCACCTTGGCCTCACCCGGCACGATCCAGGTGCGCATGGACATGCACGTTCCTCGAAGCCTGCTGTGGTACTCCTCGCCGAGCTTGCCGTCCGGGTGAATCAGCTGCGCGATCGTCTTCTTCATCCGCAGATCGGCCTGGAGCAGGACGCGCCCCGCGTCGGTGCGTCCGAACGCGGGGTCGACGATGCGATCCGGTTCGGTGGGGTTGAGGTTGACCCAGAACGCGGACGGCCGGAGGGCCAGCCAGACGAAGAACGCGTCCGATGCCTCCTTCACCGCCTTGACCCCGTCCGCTCGTCGGTTCTCACCGGTGCGCCTGACGGGTGAGGCTCCCATGGAGTAACGCAGGCCGGTCTTGGCCGAGCCGGTATCGGACAGGTAGCGCAGGTTGAGTGAGGAGAAGTCGATGCCGCCCGGGTTCGCGTCGAGCTGCGCCAGCATCTTGGCCAGCGCTGACGGCCGACGTCCCTCGGCGCCGCCCTTGGCATCCTCTTTGTCACAGGGGTCGCCGTACAAGCCCTATGCCGCGGCCACCAGTTCCCGCGCCCTCTCGTTGAAGTCGGCGACAAGCCGGTGCCGCCCGAAGGGCCGCAAACGCTTCTGCAGGTCCTGCACCGCTTCGACGCACCGCGAAGACTTCACCTGCCGCGACAGCTTCAGCGTCCGGATGCCGGCGGCGTACGCCGACTCGAGGTCGCGTCGCTGCAGATGGGAAACCGCGAGTGCGGCTTGCGACATCGCGCCGCGCCGCGCCCGCTTCTGCTGGGCGGCATGCTCGATGGACCGGCGCGCATGCTCCTCGGCCGCCGGGGCGTCGCCCAGGTCGCGGAAGGTGTTCGCGTGCTCTCCGTGTAGGTAGGCCGGGTCGATGAACGCCGCCCAGTCGGGTTCCTTGGTGAGGTCGACCCGCTCGTACGCCTTCTCGGACCGCCCGACCGCGCGGGCCGCGGCCGGCTTGTCCCCGAGCAGGGCGAGCGCCCGTGCCTCCAGGCACCACAAGTCGGCAAGGCAGGCCGGGGACGCCGTCTTCGACAAGCCTTGGCGCCCGGCCTGCGCGAGGCGCCGCCCTTCGGCCGGGTTCCCCAGCAGCGTGGCCTGATCGGCCATACCCGCGAGCACATGAGCGCCGAGCGCGGGATCGTGCGCCTCCTCGGCGAGGCGTAGCGACTGGATCAAGTAGCGCTGTGCGACCGAGTGTTCCCCGTTGTCGTAGGCCATCCACCCGAGCAGGTACGTCTGCTCCGATGTCGCCTCGCACAGCGCACGGCGCACGTCGTCACTGTGGGCCCTGCGCAGCAACGGGTACACGTGGGCGTTCATGTAGTCGGCGAGCACGAGTCGGCCCGACCCACCGCCCTGGAAGATGTCCATGCGCTGAAAGGTCGTGAACATGTTCTTCACCGCGTACACGTCCTCAAGGCGCACCTTGGGCCCGGGCTCGGGCGCCTGGTCGAGGGTGTTGAGCAGCCAGTCGCGAGAGGGTCCGACCCCCGCGACGGCCGCGAACGGTGCGGCTGCAAGGAACTTCCGTCGGTCCACGTCAGCTCTCCCCAGGTCTGCGATGGCTTCCACCGTAGCCGTGTAGGAGGAGTTGTACACGAGCGCGGTGTCGATCGCGCCGCTGTCGCCGAACCCAAGATCGTAGGTTGTGACGCGGAAGCCGAAGTGTTCGGAGAACACAGCGGCAAGGATGCCGGGGAGCGGTGCGCGCGGGGCTTCACCACGGAGCCAGCACCGGACCCGCGTCGCGTTCGGGGAGATGTGCGGCTGACCCCACTGGACTGCCGCCGCTTTGACACGCCGCGCCAACTCTCCACGGCTCATCCCCGACCGGTCCAGCCACTGGTCGAGCTTGTCGTTCGGCACCGTCATGATCACGACCTTCTGCGACGAGGAGCCTGCGAAAGCGACACCTTTCGACACCCCTCTCGACGGTACCCACGGATTCGGCGCGCGTGTTGCCTTGTCGAAGGAAGCACTCGTCCGTGACGCACAACCTCCCTGTTGCGCCCGACCCGTAGGGGACACGCATGATCAAACACCAGCGGAGTGCACCCTCCGCCTGCTGTGCCCTTCCCGTCGTCCCACCACTACGCCTCGTCGTGGAGAGCTCCGGCAGAGCACCCTCCACGGCTCGGGCATACGCCCGGAAAGTGGTCGAGAACGCCGTCGCCGGCACCGATCCCGACTACGTGTTCACCGTCGCGCTCGTCGTCACGGAGCTGGTGACCAACGCGGTGCGCTACGGCACCGAGCCCGGTGACTCCCTGCTCGTCGTGCTCGACGCCGACGACGTCCGGGCCCGCGTCGAGGTGCACGACACCGTCCGCCGGGTGCCCCGGCTCAAGCCGGAGAGTGGTGAACGCGCGAGGGGCCGTGGGCTCCGCATCGTCGACGCCCTCGCCACCTGGGGAACGGGCGAACGCCCCCTGGGCAAGTACGTGTGGGCGGAGGTGAGGAGGCGGTGAGCGCCTCTCCCGTCAAGGCCACGCCGAGCCTCGCGTTCCTCACGGACGTCACGTTCGCCACCGGCATGCACTACTCGGACACCGGCGCCGTCGCGCACCTCCTGATGACCCAGACCCCGCCCCGCCGGGCCGGCGAAACCGTCGAGTGGATCGAGGCCGGCATGCGCGCCCTCGCCTTCTGCCTGGGCCTCGGCCCGGTCGAGGAGGAACCCCGCTATGTCGGATCGCGGATCTCTCTGCACCGCGGCATCGTCCGGCTCGACTACGGCGACGACTGGTGGGAACTCCGGATCCCCGGGACCGGCCGGACGTGGCGCGACCACGTCGCCGCCGGTGGCCCCGTCCGCCTGGTCCTCTCGTTCGAGCCGCCCCCCGGCGGCCGCGGCAGGGAGGACATGATCCGGTTCGTCGAGGCGGGTGTCGGGGCCGGGAAGGTGCGGTGGGGCACTACGCGGGCGCGTCCCCGTTTCCGTCGCAGCGTGCGGCCGGGACGCGCCGGGGTCTGAGCCCGGCTCGCGGGGGCGTTCACCCAGCCGGCTGCAAAGTCCGGGCGTCGCACAGGTGACTCGCGGGCGGGGCGGGGGCGGTGGGGGAACGTTCCCGGGGGCGTCGGCGGCGGTGTTCTCGAGCGCAACGCAAGGCCCGGATCGGGTGACGGGACACGCCCGGGTGAATCGCACAGCGGGTGCCGGGCCGGCCGCCGTGTCGTTGCTGGGTCGTTGACGGTGGATCGAATTCCCGCTCGATCAGAGGCACTTGGGGAGCCGTGACGTCCACGATCGGGGGTCGTTTTTCCGAGCACCCGTCCGATCAGGACCGTCAAGGAGGAGGCGCGGTGCATCACCGCAACGAACGTCACTCACTCACCACGGAGGCGCCCTTGCCGTTCGAATCCCGCACGGGACCCTGCCCGTGCACCGTCGACGTGATGGTGCTGCTGCACCGGGAGGACGGCAGGGTGCTGCTCGTCCGCCGGGACGGCCCGCTCGTCCCGCCCGGCGGTGTGCTGCGGTACGGCGAACCGGTCACCGCCCGGGCCCTGCGCGAGGTCCGGCGGCAGACCGGGGTCGGGGTCGACCCGGATGATCTGGAGTTCTGCCACCTGGTCCACCGCCGCACCACCGGCGGCCAGGGGCGGCTCGCGGTGGTGTTCACCGCCCAGCGGTGGGTCGGCCGGCTCCGGTCCCGGGAGGACAGCGGCCGGGCGGCGATGGTGTGGGCCGATCCGGCCCGGCCGCCCGCGGACCGGACGGCCCACACGGCCGCGCTGCTCGACGCGTTCAACGCCGGGGCGCTGCTGTCCACCGACGACTGGGCCACCAGGGCGGGAGGGGCGGCGTGAAGAGCGCTCGCGAAAAGACGCAGGAGGGCGAGGGGTCGGCGTCCGAGCGGCTGCTGTTCGGCGGGCCGCTGCTGTACGACGCGCGCTGGGCGCACCACCACCACGCCTTCTTCGAGATGACCCTCTGGACGATGGCGCTGCAACTGCCCCGCATGGTGGCCTTCACCGCGCGCCTCGCCCTGCGCGCCGACCGGCGTGCGCTGTGGACCGTGGGCCTCGCCGAGCTGGTCCGCGGTGCCGGTCAGGCCGTCGGGCTGATCGCGGTGAACAGCGTGCTGGCCGGCGTCCTGGCCGAGGGGACGATCGGACAGCGGGTGCAGTCGGCGATCCCGGCGATGATCGGCGTCGCGGTGACCGGGGCCGTCGGCGCGCTGGCCGACGCCGCCTCCACCGCCGGTACCGGCCGGCTGGAGCCGAAGGTGGAACGGGTCGCCACCGAGATGTACCTGGCACGGGTCGCGCGGGTGGAGCTGGCCGCGATCGAGGACGCCCGCTTCAACCGGCTGATGGATTCCGCCCAGTACGGAGCCGGTTCCGCCCGCCGCATGGTCAAGGTGTGCACGGGAGTGATCGGTTCGCTGGTGAGCTTCGCGGCAGCCGCCGGCGTCCTCACCGTCCTGCACCCGGTGCTGCTGCCGCTGCTGATCCTGATGACCGTCCCCCGCTCCTGGGCGTCGCTCCGCAGCGCCCGCGCCCGGTACGCCAGTTACCTGCGGTGGATGCAGCACGCGCGGGCCGGGCGGCTGCTGTCGCAGACGCTGATGCGCACGGGCCCGGCCGCGGAGATCCGCGTCCACGACGTCGGCCCGTTCCTGCTGCACCACTTCCGCGCGATGGCGGAGGCGTCCGAGGCCGAGCAGTCGCGGCTGGCGACGGGCCGGGCCCGGGTCCGGCTGCTCGCCTCCGCCCTGACCGGGCTGGCCGCGGTCCTGACGTACGCGGCGCTCGGCGCGCTGCTCGCCACGGGCGTGATGTCGCTGTCCATCGCGGGCACGGCCGTCCTCGCCATCCGCGGCGGCGGGCAGAGCCTGACCGCCCTCGTCCTCCAGGTCAACAACCTCTACGAGGAGTCCGCCTACGTCGGGGACCTCGAACGCCTCTTCACGGAGGCGCGGAAGTACACCATCCCGTCCGGCGGCGCGCCGGTGCCCGACGAGGTGTCGCTGATCCGCTTCGAGAACGTCACCTTCCACTACCCCGAGGACGACGACGAGAAGGAGGCGGCCGGGGAAGGGAAACCCGGCGGGCGGAAACGGCCGGCCCTCAAAGACGTCACCCTCGACATCCCCGCCGGCCGGATCGTGGCCTTCGTCGGCGAGAACGGCTCGGGCAAGACGACCGTCTCGAAGCTGCTGGCGGGCCTGTACCAGCCGGACGCGGGCACCGTCCGGTGGGACGGCGTCGACGCCCGCACCCTGGACCGCGACCGGCTGTGGGCGCGGATCGGCATGGTGGGCCAGGACTTCCACCGCTGGCCGTTCACCTGCCGGATGAACGTCGCCGTCGGCCGCCCGGGCCGGCCCGTCGACCAGGCGGCGGTGGAGGACGCCGCCGCGTACACCGGCGCCGACACGGTGGTGGAAGAGCTGCCGCACGGCTGGGACACCCTGCTCTCGAAGGGGTACCGCGGCGGGCACCAGATCTCCGGCGGCCAGTGGCAGCGGCTCGGCATCGCCCGCGCCCGCTACCGCGACGCGGACATCCTGATCGTCGACGAACCGACCTCCGCCCTCGACGCCCGGGCGGAGCTGGAGGTCTTCGAGCGGATCCGCAAGCTGGCGGACGGCGGGCAGACGGTCGTCCTGATCACCCACCGCCTCGCCTCCGTCCGGCACGCCGACCTCATCCACGTCCTCGACAAGGGCCAACTGGTCGAGTCCGGCACCTTCGAGGAGCTTCTGCACCGCCCGTCGGCGGGCGTCTTCCGCGAGCTGTACGAACTCCAGCGCGCCCAGTACCAGGACGCCCGGCTGCCGGGCATGCGGACCCCGGCCGACGCGGAGGGGGGCGGCGGCGTGATGCGGTGAGCGGCGCCGGGCCGGGGTGCCTCGTTCGGGGGACCCCGGCGCGGCTTGTCTCCGTTACCGCGCTAGGCGGCGGGCCGGAGGGCGGCGTCGACGAGGGCGAGTTCCTCGTCCGTGAAGGTGAGGTTCCGGGTGGCGGCCAGGCTGTCGTCGAGCTGTGCCGTGCTGCTGGCCCCGACGATCACGGAGGTCACCGTCGACCGCAGCACCCAGGCCAGCGCCAGCTGCGTGAGCGTCTGCCCGCGTTTGGTGGCGATGTCGTTCAACGTCCGCAGGCGGTGGACGAGTTCGGGCGTCACGTCGGTGGAGGACAGGAACGGGCTGGCGCCCGCCGCCCGTGAGCCGGGCGGGATGCCGTCGAGGTAGCGGCCGGTCAGCAGGCCCTGGGCGAGGGGCGAGTAGACGACCGTGCCGATCCCGAGCTCGTCCAGCGTGTCCAGCAGCTCCTCCTCGGGGGCGCGGTCGAGGAGCGAGTACCGGGGCTGGTGGAGGAGGAGCGGCGTGCCGAGGTCGCGGAGGACGCGGGCGGCCTCGCGGGTCTGCTCGGGCGAGTAGTTGGAGACGCCGGCGTAGAGGGCCTTGCCCTGACGGACGGCGGTGTCCAGGGCGCCCATGGTCTCCTCCAGCGGGGTGCCGGGGTCCGGGCGGTGCGAGTAGAAGACGTCCACGTACTCCAGGCCCATGCGGCTCAGGCTCCGGTCGAGCGAGGCGAGGAGGTGCTTGCGGGAGCCCCATTCGCCGTACGGGCCCGGCCACATGAGGTAGCCGGCCTTGGTGGAGACGACGAGCTCGTCGCGGTGCGCGCGCAGCCCGCCGTCGAGTACGCGGCCGAACGCGGTTTCCGCCGCCCCCGGCGGCGGGCCGTAGTTGTCGGCCAGGTCGAAGTGGGTGACGCCGTGGTCGAAGGCGTGGGTGACGAGGGACCGCTGGGTGTCGAGGTCGCGGTCGGTGCCGAAGTTGTGCCACAGCCCGAGGGAGACGGCGGGGAGCTTCAGGCCGCTGCGGCCCGCGCGGCGGTAGGGCATGGCGGCGTAGCGGTCGGGGTTGGCGAGGTACAAGGCAGACCTTTCCGTGGATCCGGCCGGGTGCCGCCAGCCTGGCTGACGCGGGCGGCGGGCGCCAGGGACCGTTTCGGTGAGTCGGGGGGCCGGACGGGCGGAAGGCCGGTGGGGCAGAGGGCCGGTGGGGCGGAAGGCCGGAGGGGCGGAAGGCCGGAGGGGCGGAAGGCCGGAGGGGCGGAAGGCCGGAGGGGCGGAGGGCCGGCCGACGGCCCGTGGCGCGTCGCCCGTGGCCGGCGGCCGGTGAACCCGTGGCGCCAGGCCGGTGATTCATGGCCGGTGAGTCTGTGACCCCTCGGCGGTGGCCGTGGCCGGTGGCGCGTCGCCCCGCCGCCCGTGGCGGTGAGCCCGTATCCCTCGGCCCGTCGCCCGTCGCCCGTCGCGGTGAGCCCGTGGCCCTCGGCCCGTCGCCCGTCGGAGGCTCTCGTCAGAGACTCTCGTCGTCCCGGATCCGTACCGCCTCCTCCTCCGCGGAGAGGCCGTCGGTCGTGCCCTCCTGGGCGTAGACGTCCTGGTCGCGCGGGCGGTCGGGGTCGGGTTCGTCGTAGAGGAGGCCGGCGGGTTCCTCGTCGCCGGCCTCCGCGTCCGCGGTGGGCTCGTCGGGCTCGGGGTCGTCCCGGGCGGGCCTGGCGGGGTCGGCGGCCCGGGCCGGGTCCGCGTCGGGCTCCTCCTCTTCCAGCCGGTCGTCCAGCGGCCGGCCCTCCCGCAGTTCCTCGGCGGTCGGCCGGTCCTGGGTGACGGCGGTGGGGGTGTCCCCCGGTACCGGCATCCGCTGCGGGTCGCTCGACCGCTGCTGTTCCGGCGTGCCGTCCTGGAGGTCGGGGATGCCCTCGTCCTCGGGGGACGCTCCGGGGTCGTGGGGGGTGGTCACGGGGTCTCCTTCCCGGTCTCGGTGGCGTGTTCCTCGGTGGCCCGCTTCCCGGCGGTGCCTTCCCGTCCCAGCCGCTGCCGTTCGTGCTGCCCGTGCCGCGCCTCCCGGCCGCGCTCCCCGGGCGGGCGGCCGTATCCGGGCGGCGGGTCGACCTCGACGGGCGGGTGCCACGGCCCGCGCCGCACCTCCTCGCCGGGCTGCAACCCTTCGACGGGGCCTTCGGCGATCTCCGGCTGCTGTACGTCGCTGCCGGCCACGTTCGGCGTGTCGCCCTTGCCGATCGGCGCGGGCCGCGCACGCGGCGCCCCGCCCTCGTCCCGTCGTCGCCCGCTCCGGCCGCTCGGGCCGCTCGGGCCGCTCGGGCCGCTCGGGCCGCTCTCGGCGCTCCGGCCGTTCCGCTCGTTCCGCGGGTCCGTCGAGCCCTGCTGACGAGCGCCGTGGTCTGCCTGCATGACGTCCTCCGTTCCGGGGCGTTCCGTCGGTCCACCGGCCGTCGGCTCGGCGCCGGTGGCTCCGTGACGATCAGGCGCCTGCCCGCCGCGAGGGCTCCGACGCCTACCGAGCGCCCTTGTTCGCCTGGCGAGTAACCCCTCCGCCACGGTGTACGCACGGCACACCCGTCACCGGGCTCACGCCACCCGAGCGGCCCAGGGACCGGAAGCGTTCAGGCGTCCCCGGGCGGGCGGCCCGTGCGGAGCAGGTGGAGGACGGCGCGTTCGGCGGGGCCGTGCGTGGCCGGGGCGCCGGGGTCCACGCCGTCGCCGAGGTGCGGGAGGGCGGGGGCGATGGTGATGCCCTCCTCGTACAGTTCGATCACCCGCGGGTTGATGTACGAGGCGCGGCACACGGCGGGGGTGTTGCCGAGGTAGCCGGCGACCTCGCGGGCCGCGCGGGCGACGGCGCGGCGCCGGGCGGTCTCGCTGCGGGCGGCGCCCTGGGAGACGGCCAGCGCGACGGCGGCCATCACGGTGGCGTGCCAGGTGCGGAAGTCCTTGGCGGTGACGTCGAGTCCGGCCTGCTCCTTGAGGTAGGCGTTGACGTCGTCGCCGGTCACGTCGTGCCAGGCTCGCCCCTCCCAGTACGCGAGCAGCCGGTCGCCCCCGCCGCCGCGACGGAGCAGCGCGGTCAGGGTGCGGCAGGCGGCGGGGTCGGTGACGGGCAGGACGATCTCCCGGCCGTGTTTGCCGGTGTAGGTGAAGACGACCGCGCCGCGCCGGCAGCGGGCGTGTTCGCGCAGCAGGGTGGTCAGGCCGTAGCTGTTGTGCCGTTCGGTGTAGCGGTCGCTGCCGATGCGGAAGAAGCCGAGGTCGATCAGGCGGACGGCGGTGGCCAGGACGCGGCGCCGGGTGAGGCCCCGGGCGGCCAGGTCCTCCTCGACGGCGTCCCGCAGGGCGGGCAGGGCCTCGGCGACGTCCAGGACGTGATCGTGCTTGGCCCGCTCCTGCGCGGCCCGGAACGCCGGGTGGTACAGGTACTGGCGGCGGCCCGCGACGTCGGTGCCGACGGCCTGGAGGTGCCCGTCCGGCCGGGCGCAGATCCACACGTCGCGCCAGGCGGGCGGGATGACGAGCGCGCGGATCCGGGCGAGCGCCTCGGGGTCGCGCAGCGGTGCGCCCTCCGCGTCGCGGTAGCGGAAGCCGCGGCCGTGCCGGACGCGGACGTAGCCGGGTTCCGTGGGTCTGCTGTGGTGGAGCCGGGTGGCGGCCCGTTCGCTCCCGTCGCGGGCGCCGGTACGTGCGGGGGCGGCCGGGGCGGCCGGGGCGGCCGGGGCGGCCGGGGCGGCCGGGGCGGATGACTGCCGTGGGAGGGCGCGGGCCCGGCGGTCGCGTATCCGGCGGTCGCGGGCGGGGAGCACGTCTCCGGCGGCACTCTTCATACCGGGCTGATACCCGGTGTTCGGCTGTTCAAGGCGGGTCGGCGGCGGGCGGGTGTGGGGGCTGGGGTGGAGGGCTGGAGTGGAGGGCTGCGGTGGAGGGCTGCGGTGGGGTACGCCGCACGCTCCGCGGTCACGCGCGTCACAGGAACCGGATGTCTTCACATCAAGGACACCGGGCCTTCGCCTGCTCGTCCTCCGGCACTGCTGATCTGTCGGATGGTCATACCGACTGCCGGCTCACTGCCCCACCGGCCCGTCAGCCCGTCAGCCCGTCGGCCCGTCAGCTCGTCGGCCCGTCAGCCCGTCGGCTCGTCGGCCACTGATCACTGATCACCGCTCACCGCTCACCGGAAGGAACGCGACCGATGCCCCCCACCCCGTCCACCCAGCCCACCGGGACCGCCCCGAGGTTCCGTACCGCCGCTCTCGCCGCTCTCGCCGCCCTGGCCGCGCTCGCGCTGCCGTTCGCGGCGCCGGGCACCGCCACTGCCGCGCAGACCGGCCCGGACGCGGACGTCCCCTCCTACCGGACCTGGCAGGCCGACGTACGCGAGGCGGTCGGCCCGGTGATCCCCTGGCTGCGGGAGCGGACCGCCGGGCGCGGCGGAAGGCCGGCCGTCGTGCTGGACATCGACAACACCGCCCTGGAGACGTACTACCACCCCGGCCGCGCCAACGAGCCCGTCCTCCGCGTGGCCGCGTGGGCGCGCGAGCACAAGGTCGCCGTCCTCTTCGTCACCGCCCGCACCTCCTCCTCGTCCGCCCGGAAGGAACTCCGGGCCGCCGGCTACCCGGTGGACGCGATCTGCACCCGCGAGCACGGCGAGAGCAAGGCCGAGGGCAAGGCGCGCTGCCGCGGGGAACTCACGGAGGACGGCTACCGCATCACCGCCAACATCGGCAACCGCTCCACCGACTTCGAGGGCGGCTTCTACGAGAAGGGCTTCAAGCTGCCGGACTACGGCGGCAAGCTCTCCTGAGGCGGCAAGCTCTCCTGCCGCCGCTGTGTGAGAGCGGGAGCGGGGGTACGCCGTCCGCCCGCCGCCCGCCCGTCAGGACCGGCTGCCGTTGCGCACCCGTCATCCGATGACGCTTGAACGGGCGCGGTACCAGCACGGCACCGGCCCGGCACCGGCGCGAACAAGCGCGCGGGCCCGGGCCCCGGCCCGTACGGAGCCGATCAGTCCGGCCACGTACCCGTCAGGCGGCGGGTGGCCGTGGCGCCGGCGCGGTCGACGGCCGCCTTGACGACGGCGAAGACCGCGCCCTGGAGAGCCGCGGCGAACAGGATCTCGCGCCAGGTGCGGTCCTCGTCGGTCGCGTCGGGGGCGTCGTCCTCGTGCCCGAGCAGCTTCCACGTCCGGCGGAACGCCGCCCCGGCGAGCAGCCCGCCGGCCAGGCCGAGCCCCAGCCCGACCGGCTTGTAGGCAATCTTCACCGCCTTCACGGGGACCTCCTCGCGCGCCGAGCCGCGCCCGCGACGAGGACGACGGCACCGGCCGCCAGCAGCGGCCCGCGTCCGCGGCGCAGCAGTCCGGTGACCCGCCGGGCCGTCATCAGGACCGGCGCCGGCGCCCGGTGCCGTACCGTCTCGACCACCGCCGTGGTGCGGTGGGCCAGTTCGGCGCGGGCGGTGACCGCCTGGGCGCGGACGGGTTCCGGTACCCGGTCCCGTACCTGCCGGACGACCTCCGAGCCCTTGTCCAGGACCTGTTCCGTGGCCTGTCCCGCCGCGTCCTTGACGGCGGTCGCCTTCCGCTTCGCCTGTGCCTTCACGTCGGCCTTCCGCGCGAGGGCGTCCACCGTCCGGCCCAGGTCCTCGCGGGCGTCCTCCGCGCGCGTACGCAGGTCCTCGGTGGTCGGGGCGGCCCGTCCGTCGTCGGGGCTCGCGCTCATCGGGTACTCCTCTCCTTGATCATCGCGGTGTCCTTCCTGACGCTTTCGATCGCCTGCCCGGGAACCGGCGGCGCAGCCGCGCGGATCCGCCGCCGGCCCGCGAGGGCCAGCAGCCCGGCGCACGCGGCGAGTACGCCCGTGACGATCAGCGCCGCCGCCCACACCGGCAGGACCAGCCACAGGGCGGCGACGGCGGCCGCGGCCAGGGCCTGGAACGCCACGAACGCCACCAGGCCGGCGCCGCCCAGCATCCCGCCGCCCCGGCCGAGGCTCCGGCCCTTGTCCAGCATCTCCGCCCGCGCCAGCCGCATCTCCGCCCGTACCAGCTCGGCGAGTTGGTCGGAGGCCCGAGAGACCAGGGCGCTCACGGGCTCCTCGGCGCGGCCCCCGGGGGCCGGTACCGGGCCGGGTGCCTGATCGGGCCTCTGCCCGCGCCCCCGTTCCGTACCGCGGCCGCTCTGCCGGGGGATCCGGTCCAGGAAACTCATCGACGATCACCGTCCTCCGTTGTCCCGTGTCATCCGCGTCGGACCGGCCTCCTGGAAGTCGCCGGGAGGGGCCGACGCGTCGTACGTCGCCTGGCGCTTACCCCCTTACGCCCGGGAGGTGGCTCTTCGACGACGCGGAGCTCGGCGCACGTCGGGCGGACGCACGCCGGTGCCCGCGCTCTGGGCACCCCACGTGCTCCATACGCTCCGTGCGCTCCGTGCGCTCTGGGGCAAGGGCGGGTGCGCTCCGGGGCAAGTCCGTCCCTCCGGCAGCCCCTAGCCTCGTCATGGCGGGGTGGACGGCCTCGTATGAGGCATATGAGATATACGAGACGTGGGCGGCACCGATGCCGCCGCCCCGGTCGGTCCCCCGGTCCGTCGCCCGGTCGGTCCCCCGGTCAGTCCTGCCGCAGTGCCTGCGCGAGGGCCGCGCGGGTGGTGATCCCTAGCTTCGGGAAGATCTTGTACAGGTGGGCCGCCACCGTGCGCGGGGAGAGCCGGAGCCGCTGCCCTATCTCCTTGTTCGTCAGCCCCGTCGCGGCGAGTTCGGCGATGCGCAGCTCCTGCCCGGTGAGCAGCGCGTGCCCGTCGGCGGCCGGTCCGACGGCGTGTCCGGCGGCGCGGAGTTCGCGGGCGCAACGCTCCTCCCACGGCCGGGCGCGCAGCCCCTGGAACGCCCGGTGCGCCTCGCGCAGGGTGTCGTGCGCCTCGGCCCGGCGGTGGCGCCGCAGCCAGGAGCCGTGCGCCAGCCGCAGCCGGGCCAGTTCGAAGACCCACTGGTCGGCGCCTGGCACGGCGTAGGCGGCCCGGTAGGCGGCGTCCGCCTCCTCGTCGGGCGCGGCGAGGGCGGTGGCGGCGGCGAGGAGGAAGGCGTGGTGGGCGGAGATCTCCGCCATGCGCGCCGCGCGTCCCGCGGCCACGTGCGCCCGCGCCTCGTCCCGCCGCCCGGTGTGCGCGGCGGCGTCGACGAAGTCGAGGAACGGCAGGTGGAACCAGGGCAGGCCGCGCGGCAGGACGCCCGGCGGGGTGAGCGAGACCAGGTCGCAGTAGGCGTCCTCGTGCCGGCCGTGCGCCAGGGCGGCGAGGGCGTTCAGGTACGTCAGCCGGTCGGTGGCGTACCGCATGCGGGCGCGGACGGCGACCGGCCTGATCAGGGCGTCCATGGCCCGCAGTTCGTCCTCGTCGCCGCGGCCGGCGGCGAAGTGGGCGTAGGCGAGGCGGAACAGCAGCGCGTTGCAGTGGTAACCGAGCTGCTCGGCGACCTCGGCCTCCCGGAGGCAGTCGCCCGCCGCGTCCCAGCGTCCGCGCAGGAAGTCCTGGTACGAGCGGGCCTTGGCGATGGAGCCCTGGGTGGCGTAGGAGTGCTGGCCGGTGAAGCGCCGCCACAGGTCGTCGTCGGCGAGGTCCACCGCCGACGCCGTCCACAGCAGCAGCCAGGCACCGCCGGCCTCCTGCTCCTCACTCATCTCCGCGACGAGGGCCTTGAGTTCCTCGGAGACGCCCTGGGCGGTGCGCGCCGGGTCGGACCAGGCGCGGTGGCAGAGCCGGGCGAGCGGGGACATGTCGTCGAGGTGGCTTTCGAGGGCCTGCCAGGCGCGGTCGTCATCGGTGTAGGTGGCGGCGAGGAGGAGCTTGAAGCAGACCTGCTCGGCCAGGCCGTCGCGGGAGTCGGCGTCGGAGTCGGCGTCGGGCGCGGAGTCGGAGTCGATGTCGGTGTCGGGCGCGGTGCCGGAGCCGGGGCCGGAGTCGGAGTCGGACTGGGTGCCGGACCCGGTGGCGGGCGCGGTGAGTGCGTCCAGGGCCTCCGGGAGGAGGGTGAACGAGGAGGCGAAGTCGACGCGGTGGCCCTGGTCGACGTACACCGTCGCATACGCGAAGAGGGGCGCCGCGTCCGGCGGTACGGGCCCCCGCCGCAGCTCCTCCACCAGCCGCGCCGTGTAGCGGAGCCGGCCGCCGTGGGCGGCCATGACCGCTGCCCAGGTCAGCCGGCGGGCGCGGGCGGCGGGGTCGGTGCTGAGGGCCGCCGCCCGGTCGAGCAGCAGGGCGCCCTCGGCGGCGCCGCCGCGCCGGGCGATCCGGCCCCCCGCGTCCTGGAGGCGGGCGGCGAGGTCCTCGTCCGGGACGAGGGCGGCCGACGCCTCGTGGACGAGCCGGCGGGGGTCGTCGGCGTCCAGGCACGCTGCCAACTGCCGGTGCGCGGCGTGCAGTTCGGACCTCCGGGCGGTGGAGAGCACGGCGGCGCGGACGAGCGGGTGCCGGAAGACGAGCCGGCGTCCGGTGGCGTCCAGCCGGGCCAGCCCGCTGGCCTCGATCTCGTCCAGCAGGGCTTCGGCGGCGCTCGCGGGCGCCTCCTCGCCGCCGGTGTGCGCCCAAACGCCGCCGATGCCACTGGTGTCGTCGGTGACACCGGTTAAATCGGTGACACCGGTGGCATCGGCCGTGGTGCCGCCGAGGGCCGCCAGCAGGAGCGTGCGCGCGGCCGGGCCGCTCAGGGCGCGCAGCCGGCCGGCGAACAGCCGCTCCAGCCGCTGCCCGAGTGGCAGCCCGTCGGGCAGCGGGACGATGCCCTTGAGCTGGTCCTCGTGCAGGTGGCGGGGGAGTTCGACGAGGGCGAGCGGGTTGCCCGCGGCCTCTTCCAGTACGCGGTCCGCGGTGGTGGCGGCGAGTTCGGGGTGCCGCTGCCGCAACAGGGCGCCCGCGTCGGCGGGCGGCAGTGCCCCGATGTCGACCGGGAGGGCCGGCCAGCCCTCGGTGGCGGCCGGGTCGGGGCGGCTGGCGCCGACGATGACGAGCGGCAGCTCCGTGAGCCGGCGGTGCAGGAAGGCGAAGACCGTGGCGCTGGACGAATCGACCCAGTGCAGGTCGTCGATCAGCAGCAGCTGGGGGCGGTCGCGGGCCGCCTCCGCGAGCAGGGCCAGCGCGGAGGCGCCGACGGTGAAACCGTTCGGCGGCAGGCCCCCGCGGAGTCCCAGCGCGCACTCCAGGGCCTCCCGCTGGCGGGCCGACAGCACCTCGGAGCGTTCCAGCAGCGGCCAGAGTGCCTGGTGCAGCGCACCGAACGCGAGCTCCGCCTCGGCCTCGGAACCGACCGCCCGCAGCACCGTGAACCCGAGGGCGCGGGCCCGCGCCTCCGTCCACTCCAACAGCGCGGTCTTGCCGATCCCGGGCTCGCCGCGCAGCAGGACCGCCGAACCGCCGGTACCGGTCCGCGCGTCGTCCAGCGCCCGTCCCAGCAGCGCCTTCTCACGGTGCCGCCCCACGAGGGTCCCGCAGCCGGCTGTGGACGTCACGTCCGCCTCCTGTTCCCCGGGCGTCGCGGGCACCGCGTCGGCACCGCCGCGCACCCTCGGAAAGTGGCCGCCCCGGGACCTCACCACCACTTCGACGTGTCGTGACACGCCGTGGTCCGGCGTGCGGCTCAGGATACCGCCTGACGCCCACGCAAGATCGTCTAGGTGTCGGTGGGCAGTCAAACGACCTACGTGGGGTGGGCCTGGTCGTTCCAGGCTGGGCTTGTCACCCGCATGTCCGCTCAAAGACAGCGCCGAACCCATCAGGAAGAGCGATGAGCCCCGCCACCACGGCCGCACGACCCACCACCACGACCGCACGACCCACCGGCACGGCCGGGGCCCCGGCCACGGCCGCGCCGCGTGCCCTCGACGCGAGCGCGACCGCACGCGCCGCCGCATCCGCCGCTCCGGGACGCACCCGGAGTGGCGGAAGCAGCGGGCCCTGGCGCGGCGGGAAGGCTCGTCCGGGCACAGGCACAGGCACGGTCACAGGCACAGGCACGGGCACGGGCACGGTGCGTCCGCCGGAGCCAGCGGATCGGGATCGGGGCCGTGACCCTCGGGCCGCCGTAGGCGTCGCGGACCATCGGCCGGACCACCGGCCGGACCACCAGCCGACCCACCCGCCGAGCCTCTCGCCGACCCACCCGCCGAGCCTCTCCCCAGGCCACCCGCTCGGCCTGCTGCGCGTGGCCACGGTCACCGGGCCTCCGGCCACCGTGGCCGCGGCCCCGCTGGTCGCGTCGGCCCCGGGCGCCGAGGACCACCTCGTCGTCGCCGTCCACGGGCGCGGCGTCGCGACGTTCGTCCGGAACGGCGAGGTGCTCGCGTGCGGCCCGCACGACGTCGTCGTCCTGGACGCCGCCACGCCGTTCGCCTTCCACGAGGCGGACGACTTCACCCTGCACCTCCTCGGCGTGCCACGCCGCCTGCTCGGCGCGGACGCCACCGCCGTCGGCCGCCTCTGCGGCGTTCATCCGCACGGCCGCGGACCGGTCGCGTCCCTGCTGGGACCGTTACTCACGGACGTCACCACCGCCGCGCGGGACCTCCCGCCGCGCACGGCCGAGCACTTGGCCGCCGGATTGACCGGCTTGCTGGGCGCCCTCGCCGTCGCGGCGGAGACGCGACCGGGCGGGACACCGGGCGGGGCCTCAGGCGGGAGACCGGCCGGGACACCGGAGGAGACACCGGAGGAGACACCGGAGGAGACGCCGGAAGTAACCCCAGACGGGACACCGAACGGCACCTCGGCCGAAGCCCCCGGCACACCGACGGGCCACCGCGCCCTGACCCCCCGTCTCCGCGCCTACGTGAACGAGCGGCTCGGCGACCGCGATCTCACCCCCGGGGACATCGCCGCCCACCACCACATCTCGACCCGCCTCCTGCACAAGCTGTTCGCCGCCGACGGCATCACGGTCAGTCGCTGGATCCAGCGGCGTCGGCTCCAGGAGTGCAGGAGAGAGCTGGCCGGCGCGCGTTCCGGACAGCCTCACCCGGCCGTCGCCACGGTCGCCAAACGCTGGGGCTTCGCCAACGCGGCTCACTTCAGCCGAAGTTTCCGGGCGGCGTACGGCATGTCCCCCGCCGCCTGGCGCGACCTGCACCTGCCGGCGGCCGACGGAGAGCGGCCGGCGTCCGGCACCCGCCTCCGAGGAGCCTCCGCGAGGCCCGGCGACACCGTGACAACCCCAACAGCATGTCCATCATGGCAGCTCAGCGGCGCATCTCCTAGGACGGAACGCACAGTTCGCGAGCCTTGTCCGGTCCGTTCCCCGACTCCCAGAATCTCCCTCGTCAACCAAGCGGAGACAGGGGGAACATGGGGAAGATCGATCACGATGCGGTGCTGCGGGCCCGCGTGCTGCTGCTGGGTTCCGGCCGGCTGAGCACGCTCGAAAAGGTCCACGCGTACCGGGTCCTGGCGGAGGTGAGCCCGAAGGCGTACCTCCCGAAGCTCGTCGACGCGCTCCTCTCGCTGAGCTACGAGAGCCGGGTCCGGGAGGCGCGCCTGGCACTGGCCGCCGAAGCGGTCGGGGCCGGCCGGAGGATGGAGGCCGACGCGCCGAAGCGGGCGGAACGGCTGTGCGGGGCGCTGGACGCCTACCAGCGGGCCCTGTTCGCCCTCGGGCGCCGGGCGGAGGGGCGCGCGGTCTGCGAGGAACTGGCCGAGGCCGGACAGCGCGGGCGGCTGGCGAGCCTCCTGGCCGAGGAGGGCCGCTTCCTGGAGGCCGCGCAGCTCAACGAGAAGACCGTCCGGGACCGCAAGCCGGAGCACTCCTTCTGGAACATGGTCGAGTGGGCGGCGAACCTGGAAGGCGCCGGCCTCCACGACGCGGCATCGGCCGTCTTCCGCGAACTTCTCGACGAGACCCGGCGCAAGGCCGTCGGCCAGAACACGTCGCTGGCCATACTTACTTGGGAGCTGATACACCTCTCCCGGATGTTCGAGACCGCCGGGCGTGGGCCGGACTCCGCGGCCACCCGGCGGGAGGCCCTGACCGTCCTGGAGGAGCTGGCGACAACGGGCGAGCCGAAGTCCTGGAGCTGCGTCCTCGCGTGGTGGGTCACGCTGTTCACCCTGTCGGGGCGGGCCGACGAACCCGCCGCGAGCGCCGAGTCCCCGATGCCGCCGTTCGGCACCGACCTCGGATGGTCGAGCGACGTGCGGGACGCCTTCCTCGGCACGCTGCCTGAGCTCGAAGGGGAAGCGGCGGAACTCCGCAAGACTGGTCGCATACCCGAACTGGTCGACGTCCAACGCAGGATCACCCTCCGCGTGGCCATTCGCGAGGGCAACCGTCACCACCGTTTCGAGGAGCGCTTCGGGCCGTACTTCGACGAAGGCGTGACGCTCGCCCGCCGCCTGCCCGACGACCCCGCCCGCCTCACCCGGGCCCTGACGGACCGATCGATGTTCCTTGTCGCCGCGGCGAACTTCGGGCCCGCGCATGCGGATTTCTCCGAGGTGGTCGCCCTTCTCGACGCCCGTTAGTCCCGCTCGGGGCCGGGCACCTGCCTGCCCGGGAGGGATGGGGACGCGGTCACAGGTCGGCGGCGGCCTCGCCCTCAAGGCCGTACATCCCGACCAGCAACCGCTGACGCGCCGCTTCCAGGCGTCCCTCGTAATCCGGCATGAAGATCTCGGTGAGTGTCGATTCCAGCGCCCCAGAGATGGTGTAGACCGGTGACCAGACCGCACGGTCCGTCTTCAACAGGTCCTCCAGTACGTCGGACCGGTGCATCGCCTGATGAAGCCAGTCCGACAGCACAAGGGCCTGATCGCGCGTGAGCTTGATGGATATCGGTTCCTCTGCCACGAGGAAATGGTAAACGGCTCACTCGGTGCTCCCTAGTAGACGTAGGGCCACCCGCCGCTCCAGCCGAGGTGGTTGATGCCCAGCTTGGGTGTTCCGTTGGCCCGGCCGTCGTAGTAGTGGTAGATCAGCAGGTCGTGGTTGTCGGCGTCGTCATGGACGACGGACTGCCCGCCCGGGCCGATCACCCAGCTGTCGTGCGTGCCGAGCGCAGGGTACCGCCGTCCCCGACCATGGCGCGACCGGCCTGGTCGACGTACGGTCCGTCGGGGGCGGCGGAACGGCCGACGTGGATGCTGTAGTTGCTGTTCACGCCCTTGCAGCAGTAGTCGAAGGACACGAAGAGGTAGTAGTAGCCGTCTTTGTGGAAGACGAAGGGAGCTTCCACCGGGTCGGGCCAGACGTGCAGCCGCTGCGCGAGGTGGCGGATCCCGGTCTCGGAAGCCGACGGCTTCCCGGTCCGGGGGGGGGCGAGGGCGACCATGTGGATCCCGAGCCGGAACGAGCCGAGGGTCAGCCACCACTTGCCGTTCCTGTCCACCAGGAGGTTGGGGTCGATGGCGTTGAAGTCGTACCCGGGGTACGGGGAGGTGAGGATGGGTGCTCCGCTGTCCACCCAGGTGCCGGGCTGCCCTGTGGCGCTGGTGGCGAGGCCGATCCCGGACGTGTTCGAGCCGAAGCCGGAGACGGAGTAGTACATCCAGTACGTGCCGTCGTGGTACGGGACGTCCGGTGCCCAGACGTCGTCGGACGAGCTGAACCGGCTCCACCAGGACGGGACCGCGCCGAAGGCCGGGCCCAGCCGCCTGAAGTCAACCCGGTCGTCGGACACCCGGAGTTCTCCTGGTTGTGTGTGGACGCGACCAGGTACTGCTCCCCGACCTTGACCATGGAGGGGTCGTGCACGGAGGTGTCCCCGGTGACCGCTCCCGGCAGCGGCCAGGCGGGTGCGGCGCCCTCGGCTGGTCTCGTCTGCCCGGCAACCAGCAAGGACAGCACCATCGCCACGACGACCACGAACACCGGCCCCCGACGGGCTCCGCCCGCGGGCCACTTCCCGGAGCCACCTCGCACGGCAGTCACCCTCCCCTCCGGCCGACCCGGCTCGCGGCCTACGCCGCCTTTCGGGGAGAACACCGCAAGCCGCCCCTCCCCGACAGACCTCACGCAAGGACTTCACCCCTTCGGGGCGCGGGCGGGCTGGGAGATACCGAGCTGGGCAGGCCTCCCTGCCGGGCTCGATGCCGAGGGCGGGTGCACGTCGTTCGCGCTCGTCGCGGAGCCCGGCACTCCCATGACGGTGGCATCGGAGCCGTGCGCCGGCGGGCGTGCGCGGGCTTTCTCTCCGGCCCTGTGCCGCACGCTTTGGCTCCCAGTCCGGCAAGGAACGGAAAACCACGTCCGGCCCATGAGAAGTTGCAGGTCACGAAGTCTCTTCCCCGCATACGCGGGGGCGGTTCGGCGTTCTGGTCGGCCGGGCTGATCTGTGCGACCTCTTCCCCGCACGCGCGGGGGTGGTTCGGCCTTTGCGGCCGGCGAGGTCCACGCCCCGTTCTCGTCCCTGCACCCGCGGGATTGGCCCCACGCCAGTCAGGTCTTACTGGAACCCCGACGACTCGGCCCTGCACGTGCGAGGCTGCCCCAGCACTCGGCGGGTTTTCGAGACGCAGTCGCTGTCCCCGTCGCCATGTGCTCCCGTGGATCTGTGCGGTCTGCGCGTCCCGGTCTCGTCCCCGTGAGCGAGGAGAGCACCGGTGGGCAGGTGCCCGTGTTCGGTATGCGCCCCTCATCCGCCATCCGCGCGCGGGCGTGCACCGAAGTGACCCCCCACCCCGCCTCGTCTGCCGCCTCCCCTCCCCGCGTGCGCGGGTCTGCGGAGGGCGAGCGATCATCCCACGCATCACCCCACCACCAGGCCTTGGGCAAGCGAATCCCCTTCGGTTCGCCGCCTCACCCGGCTGTTGACTCTCACCCCCGCGCCCCCGCCGCAGCCGCTTCGCGCCATTCGCGCGGGGAACGGCCGTACGCGGCCCGGAAGGCGCGGCTGAAGTGGGCCGGGCTGGGGAAGCCCCAGCGGAGGGCGACGGTGGCGATCGTCGGGCGGTCCCGTTCCGGTGCGGGCCGGGTGAGGTCCTTGCCGGACTCCTCGACGCGGCGTCGGCGGATGTGGCCGCCGACGGTCGACTCCTCGCCCTCGAAGAGGCGGTGGAGGTAGCGGACGGAGATGCGGTGGGCGCGGGCCACGCTCTCGGGGGTGAGGTCCGGGTCGGCCAGGTGCCGGTCGATGTAGCGGTACACGGCGGGCAGCAGGTGGTCGCGGGCGGCGCCCGTCCCGTCGTCGGCCTCGTCGGCGTACGCGTCCACCAGCCCGGACAGCAGGTCCGCGACCGCGCCGGCCAGTACGTCGCCGACGGGCGGGGCGATCCGCGCCGCGCGGTCGGCCAGGCGCTCCAGGAAGGGGCCCAGCGCCGCCGCCGCTCCCCCGCCCGCCGGCAGCGCACGCCCGGTCACGGACGCGAGGGGTGCCGCCGGTACGTTCAGGACGTGCCCGGGCAGCCGGAAGAGCCGCTGCCGGAAGCGGAGCCGCTGCTCCAGGGAGAAGGGGCGCCGCAGGTCGATCGCGGCCAGATCACCCGGCAGCAACGTCGCGCTGCGGCCGTCCTGCGTCAGGGCGGCGACCCCTTCGAGCTGGAGCGCGACGGCGATCCCGTCAGCGGGCTCGCGTGCGACGAGCCGAGGCGCCCTGCTCAGCCGGACGGGGTCCCCCTCCAGCGACAGCACCCGCAGGTAGCCGAGGTGTCGTAGGTCGAGGGTGCCGTGAAAGTCGCCTGCCTGCCGCGCTCTTGTCTGCACGGCGGCGCCCAGGGCGCGTCCGGTCGCGTCCCGCCAGGCGGCGAGCCGGTCTGTGCGGGACGACGGAGCGGTCCTCTCGTCGGCGTCGATGTGCTGCACGTGACTCCTCGTTCGTGGCCCGGCGCGGCCGGGTGGGGTGGTCACGGCAAGTGTGGGTGGTGGGCTGCGGCTGGGTATTAAGTCGGTTGACTGTCCTTCTGCGGGGTGCGGGGGGTACGTACGCGGTGTGCTTCCGCCGATCGCCGCGGGCGGGACGCGGTGGCAGCCGGGCGAGTGGTGACCGGCCGGCTGCCCAGGCGGGTCAGCGCAAGCGGTGACTTCCGGTCGGCGGGCGGCTGCTGAGCAACCGGCCCACACCGGCGAGGTTCACATCACCGATGCTCAGCACGCCCTCCCGGCCCCCTCCCCGAACCTTCGGGGACCACATGCCCCAGCCGATCCCGTCCTTGCCCGGCGCCGGACCACCCCCGCGCGTGCGGGGACGACGACGGACGACGGTTCTACACCTGGCACTTCACCGGGCCACCCCCGCCCGCGCGGGGGGGGACGACGAAGGACGACGGTTCTACACCTGGCACTTCACCGGGCCACCCCCGCACGCGCGGGGACGACACTTCGTGACCTGCACCTTCTCACGAGCGGAGCCCCGTTTTCCTTCACTTCCGCAAGTCCGGGGAACCGCTAAGCCGTGCCGTCGATGCAGCTGCTGCACGATGGGTCGGGAGCCGTCAGCGGCTGGATCGGGCACGAGGATACTGAAGCTGCGGGAACGTCGAAGCCGGGACGGCTTTATGCGCCGGCTCGGCCGCCATCGTAGTCGCGCGCCGCGCACCCAAATTGTGCGCGCCCGGCCCGTCAGCCACGCCCCCGATCCGGCCGACCGCAGCGAGCCGCAAGGCGCCCGCGTTCAGGGCGCGGAGTGCCCGTCGTACGACGAGGCACCGACAACCGGCTCCCCAGGTCCGTGATGGCAACCCACGTCGGATCACCCGACGGCATCCCGCCCTCCAGTGGCCCGGTGCTCTCGACGCCGCGCCCCATCAGCCGTCCGCCCCCAGGACGCCGCGCCGCAACGCAACGAGACTCCGCCAACGCCCGGCCCCCAACGGCCCGCGCCCAAGGCAGATGATGAGGAGATGACCACCGACCCCCGCGCTCGATCCTTCGACACGGCCGCCGACCAGTACGCGACCACCCGCCCCTCCTACCCGCCCGCGCTCCTGGACGCCGTCGAGGAACTCGCCGGTCGTCGTCTCGCAGGCGCTCGGGTCGCCGACGTCGGGGCGGGGACCGGGATCGCCAGTGCGCTGCTGCGTGGCAGAGGGGCCGAGGTGGTCGCCGTGGAGCCCGGGGAGGCGATGGCTCGGCGGTGTGGGGAGGTGGTGCCGGTCGTGCGGGGTGACGGGAACGCTCTGCCGTTGGCCGGAGCGTGCTTCGATCTCGTCACGTACGCGCAGTCCTGGCAGTGGACCGATCCGGCCCGTTCCGTCCCCGAGGCGTTGCGCGTCTTGCGGCCGGGCGGTGCGTTGGCGATCTGGTGGAACACCACGGCCTTTGACGTGCCGTGGATCCGTGCGCAGCACGCCCGCATCGCCCGGGCCGTGCGCGGGACCAAGCCGGCTTCCGCCACTCGGCCCGACGACGAGGACGCCGTCCGGCTCGCCGGGTTGAGCGGCCTGCGGGTCGTACGCCGTCTGCTGCGCTGGAGCCGGGTGGTCCCGCTCGATACGCACCTGGCCAACATCGGCAGCCGTTCGGCGTTCCTCGTTCTGGGCGAGGAGCCGCGGCGCGCCTTTTTCGCCGCCGAACGCGGGCTGCTGAGTGCGGCGTTCCCCGATGGCCTGATCGAGGAGACGGACGTCGTCGACTTGTTGGTGGCCCTTCGGCCGTGACGCCTTCCGGTAATTCCCCAGCCCTCGGCGTCCCGCGTCCCGCGTCGCGCGTCCCTCGTCTGTGAACTCGCGGCGAAGCCGCGATGCGGGGGGCCGGGCGCAGCCTGGCAGAAACGGTGAAAGGGCGGGACCGGGGCACCCCACCCACCCAGGCCGCAGCCCGTGCGCCGGCGGGCAAGGAGCAGTGCACGTGACGTCACCTCGGCAGCCGGCCCCCGGCCTAGCGTCCTGCGGGTGCCGCGCCCGCGCGCGGCTCTCCCCCCGCCCGCCCGCCGAGCCGAAGGGCCCGTCCCATGACCGACCACCCGCCCCAGCCGCCCCTCCTCGAACCGGCCGCCGCCGCGTTCGCCGCTGCCACCGCGCAGCCGCCGTACCTCTTCCAACTGCCGCCCGCTGAAGGCCGTCGGGCCGTCGACGAGGTGCAGGCCGGGCCCCCGCCGGTCGAGCCGCCCGCTGTGGAGGAGGAGTGGGTGACGGTTCCCGGCGGCCCGACGGGGGAGGTCAGGGTGCGGATCGTCCGGCCCGCCGGGGTCTCCGGGGCGCTCCCGGTGGTGCTGTACCTGCACGGGGCGGGCTGGGTGTTCGGCAACGCCCGTACCCACGACCGGCTCGTGCGCGAACTGTCCGTCGGCGCCGGCGCCGCCGTCGTGTTTCCCGAGTACGCGCTGTCGCCCGAGCACCGCTACCCCGTCGCCGTCGAGCAGAACTGGACGGTGGCCCGCTGGATCGTCGAGGAGGGTACGGGCAAGGGGCTCGACCCCGGGCGCCTCGCGGTGGCCGGAGATTCCGTCGGCGGCAACATGAGCGCCGCCCTCACCCTGCTGGCCAAGGAACGCGGCGGCGTGCCGTTCCGCTACCAGGTGCTCTTCTACCCCGTCACGGACGCCTCGTTCGACACCGACTCCTACCACCGGTTCGCCGAGGGGTACTTCCTGCGCCGCGACGCCATGCGCTGGTTCTGGGACCAGTACACCCCTGACCCGGAGGAGCGGGCGCGGATCACCGCCTCGCCGCTGCGCGCCACCGCCGAGCAGCTCGCCGGGCTGCCGCCGGCGCTCGTCGTCACCGCCGAGGCCGACGTGCTGCGGGACGAGGGTGAGGCGTACGCGGCGAAGCTGCGGGCCGCGGGTGTGCCGGTGACCGCCGTGCGGTTTCTGGGGGCGATCCACGACTTCGTCATGCTTGACGCGCTGCGCTCCACTTGTGCCGCCGAGTCTGCCATCACTCTCGCCTCGGACTGTCTGCGGCGGGCGCTGCGGGCCGGGTGAGGGTGCGGTCGGCCGTCGGCCTCGCCCCGTCCCGCCCCTTCACCGTTTCCCGGGGCCGCCGCCCCGGACAACCGGCGTCGCGGCTTCGCCGCGAGGTCCTCGAACGCCGGACGGGCCGGCAGTGCGCCCGGCCCGTCCGGAGGAGAAGCATCCATGAACACCAGCGGTGACAACACCCTCGCCCCCGCCGCGGACACCCCGCCCGCCCGCCGCCACGAACCCGACCTCCGGCGCATGACGCGCATCAACCTCCGCCCCATCGCCTCCCCGATGCCGCTCGGTTTCTACGCCGTGGCCATCGCCTCCGTCGTCGTCGGCTGTCTCCAGCTCGGTGTTCTCGGGCCGGACGCCCGGCAGGCGGTCGGGCTTGTCATCCTGCCCGCCTTCGTCCTGCAACTCCTTGTGTCCATACTGGCGTTCGGAGCGCGGGACGTGCTCGCGGCCTCGCTGATGGCCTGCTTCTCCGGCATGTGGCTCGCCACATCCCTCGTCCTGGTGCTGGACCCGGCCGGCGGCACCCGGGTGCTGGGCGTGCTCAACGCCGTCTTCGCCCTCTTCGCCCTGATGATGGCGAGCGTGGCGGCGCGCAAGCGCGCGCTGTGGCTGGTGTTGTGCGTGGCCGTGCCCCGCTTCGCGGTCGCCGCCGCCCACAACCTCACCGCCCACAACCTCACCGGCCGCGACGGGCTCGGGGCCGTCTCCGGAGTACTCGGCCTCCTCCTGGCCGCCGTCGCGCTGTACACCGCCTTCGCCCTGATGCTGGAGGACATGCGCGGCGTGGGCGTGCTGCCCATCGGGCGCACCGGGCCCGCGTACGCGGCCGTCGAGGGCGATCTGACCGTGCAGTTGCGGGATCTCGAACGGCAGGCGGGCGTGCGCCGCACCCTCTGATCCGCACCCTCTGATCCTCACGCTCATCTTCGCACCCTCATCTCCGCACCCTCGGATCCGCACGCTCTGACTCACGACCCCCCCTGACCCGAAAGGCCAACCCAATGACGTCGATGCCCGTCAGCGGTGTCACCCTCGCCCCCGAACCCGACCCCGCCCCCGCCTCCACCCCCAACGCGCACAGCGCCGACCTCGTCCTCCGCAACGCGAAGATCTTCACCGGCGACCCCGGCCGCCCCGCCGCGAGCGCCCTCGCCGTCCGGGACGGCCGCGTGCTGGCGGTCGGCGACGACCGGGACGTCGCGTCGTACGTCGGCCGCCGGACGCGCGTCGTGGACGCCCTGGGCCGGCGGGCCGTGCCGGGGCTCAACGACTCGCACCTGCACGTCATCCGCGGCGGCCTCAACTACGTCCTCGAACTGCGCTGGGACGGCGTCCCGTCCCTGCGGCAGGCGCTCGCGATGCTCCGCGAGCAGGCGGGCCGCACCCCCAAGGGCCAGTGGATCCGGGTCGTCGGCGGCTGGACGGCGGACCAGTTCGCCGAGCACCGGCTGCCCACCCCCGCCGAACTCACCGCCGCCGCCCCGGACACGCCGGTCTTCGTCCTGCACCTCTACCAGTCCGCGATCCTCAACCGCGCGGCCGTCCGCGCCGCCGGCTTCACCCGCGACACCCCCGACCCCCGCGGCGGCCAGATCGTCCGCGACCGGAACGGCGACCCCAACGGCGTACTCCTCGCCGCGCCGAGCGCCCTGATCCTGTACTCCACCCTCGCCGCCGCACCCCGCCTCGACGAGACCGGGCGGCGCCTCTCCACCCGCCACTTCCTCCGCGAGCTCAACCGCTTCGGCCTGACGTCCGCCATCGACGCGGCGGGCGGCTTCCAGAACTTCCCGGACGACTACGCCACCGTCGTCGACCTGGCCCGTTCCGGCGAGCTCTCCCTCCGCATCGCCTACCACCTCTTCCCGCAGACCGCCAGGCAGGAACTGGCCGACCTCCGCCGCTGGGTGGAGACCGTCCGGCCGGGCGACGGCGACGAGTGGCTCCGCCTGAACGGCGCCGGCGAGAACCTCACCTGGGCCGCCGCCGACTTCGAGAACTTCGCCGAGCCACGGCCCGAGCTCGCGGCCGGTTACGAGGGCGAGTTCGAGCAGGCCGTCCGGCTGCTGGCGGAACACGGCTGGGGCTTCCGGCTGCACGCCACCTACGACGAGACGATCCGCCGCGACCTGGCCGTCTTCGAGAAGCTGGCGGCCGAGGGCCTGTTCCCGGCCGGCAACCGCTGGTTCTTCGACCACGCGGAGACCGCGTCCCCGGAGAGCCTGGACCGCATCGCCGCCCTGGGCGGCGGCGTGAGCGTGCAGAACCGCATGTCGTTCCAGGGGCGGGTGTTCACCGAACGGTACGGGGCCGAGGCCGCCGCCCGGACGCCGCCCGTCCGGGAGATGCTGGCCCGCGGGCTCCCGGTGGCCGCCGGCACCGACGCCACCCGCGTCTCCTCCTACAACCCGTGGGTCGCCCTGCACTGGCTGGTGACCGGACGCACCGTCGGCGACCTGGCCCTCTACCCGCCGGACCGGCTCCTCTCCCGTGAGACCGCGCTCGCCCTCTACACCCGCGCGGGCGCCCGCATGACGGGCGAGGAGGACGTCAAGGGCGTCCTCAAGGAAGGGTTCCTGGGCGACTTCGCCGTCCTCGGCGACGACTTCCTCACCGTCCCGGCCGAGGACATCCCGCACATCGAGTCCGTCCTCACGGTCGTCGGCGGCCGGATCGTGTACGCCGCGGCCGAGTACGAGGGGCTGGACGAGGAACTGCCGCCGGTCCGGCCGGAGTGGAGCCCGGTGGCCCGCTTCGGCGGCTACCACGCCACGCCGGCTCCTTCCCGGACCGGCGGCCTCGGCGCGACCGGCGACTCCGGCGCGACCGGCGGCTCCGGTGCGCGCCAGGCCGGATCGCTCGCCGAGGCCGTGGCCGCGTCCGAGGAGCACCGGCGGTGGCGGGTCGCCCGCGGCGCCGCGCCCGAGGCGTCCCCGGCCGCCTTCGACCCCTGCTTCCAGCTCTGAACCCCTGCTCTGCACCCCTGCTTTGAACCCCTGCTCCGAACCCCGCGTGTGCAGCGCCGGAACATCCCTGGCCACTCACGGTCAACTCCGGCCGTGACAACGCCCGTAGCGTCCGTCTCACCGACAGAAGACCCACAGAACAGAAGACCCACAGAAAGGGACCACCATGGTCGACTTCGACGCCGTCCGCGCCGTGCCCAGCGCCGGACTCCTCACCCCCGACAACGCGATGATGCTCTTCGTGGACCACCAGCCGCAGATGTTCTTCGGCGCGGGAAGCGCCGACCGGGCCGGGGTCGTCAACGCCACCGTGGGGCTGGCCAAGGCCGCCCGCGTCTTCGACGTACCCGTCGTCCTGTCCACCGTCGCCGCCGAGTCGTTCTCCGGCCCGCTGCTGCCGCAGCTCCGCGAGGTGTTCCCCGAGCAGGCGATCGTCGACCGCACCTCCATGAACGCCTGGGAGGACGAGGCCCTGGTCGAGGCCGTCAAGGCCACCGGCCGCACGAAGATCGTCCTGTCCGGGCTGTGGACCGAGGTCTGCCTCGTCATGCCCGCCCTGTCGGCGCTCGCGCAGGGCTACGAGGTGTACGTCGTCGCCGACGCGTCGGCCGGCGTGACTCCCGCCGCCCACGAGCATGCCATGCGGCGGATGACGGCCGCCGGCGCCGTCCCGGTCACCTGGCTCCAGGTGCTGCTGGAGCTCCAGCGCGACTGGGCCCGCACGGAGACGTACGCCGCCACGACCCAGGTGGTCAAGGAGCACGGCGGCGCCTACGGCCTGGGCCTCGTCTACGCGCACGCCATGGTCGACCCGCACGCCGCGGGCTGACCGTGGACACCGCGCTGCTGCTCGTCCGGCTCACGGTCGGCCTGCTCGTCGCCGCGCACGGCGTGCAGAAGGTCAGCCGGCGGCTCGGGGGCGGCGGACTCGCGGGCGGGGCAGAGGAGTTCCGGCGCGACGGCTTCCGCGGCGGGGTCCTCACCGCCCTCGCCGCGGGCACCAGCAACTCGGCTCCGGGCTGCTGCTGGCCTGCGGCGCCCTCACCCCGCTCGCGGCGGCGGGGATCGCCGGGGTCTTGACGGTCGCCCTGACCGTCAAGTGGCCGCACGGCCTGTGGGTGCAGAACGACGGTTACGACTACCCGCTCGTCCTCGTCGTCCTCGCCCAGGCCGTCGCCTGGGAACCGACCGCCGTAGAACCGGCCACCCCGGAACCGGCCGCCACGTCAACCGGCCGCCACGTCAACCGGAACGGCTTGCCAGCGCCTGGGAGACGCGCCGGATCGCCTCGCGTACCGTCCCCTCGTCGAAGGCGGTGAAGCAGAGCCGGAAGTACCCCTGCTCGGGGGCCGAGAGCGTCTGGCCTGGGAGTAGCTGCACCCGGGCCTTGTCCTTGATGTACTGGAACAGCTCGCTCTCCGCGTCGCCGATCTCGGAGAAGAGGACGGGCAGCCGGCCGTCCCCGGCCCGGCCCGCGTCCCCCTCCCCGGGAAAGTGCGGGCCCTGCTCGTAGGGGATCTCCGGCGCGTCCGGCCGCAGGTGCTCGCGGAGGTCGAGCCAGAGGAACTGGGCGGAGTTCTGCCCTTCGCGGAAGACGTACGGGATGTTCTTGGCCTCGTCGCAGGCGGTGCGGGCCGAGTCGAACGCCCGGGTGAGGACGGTCCGGTACTCCTCCATGAGCTCGGCGGCGAAGCTCCCGCCGGTGTCCCGGGTCTCCAGCAGGCTGCCGATGACGTGGTGCTTGAGCGAGTCGAAGGGGCTGAACCAGGAGTAGGGCTCGCCGTCCGTGCCGTTGAGCACGTCCTGGACCCTGGAGTTGCGGGTGAGGGCGACGCCGGCCTTGAAGCCGGACAGCCCGAAGTCCTTGGCGAAGCCCCAGACGACGTGCACCCGGTCCCGGGCCTCCGGGTGGTCGCGGTAGGCGTCGAGGGAGAAGGCGCTCACGAAGGACGTGCGCGCGGTCAGGAGCTGCGAGTGCGCGTACATCTCGTCGGAGATGACGTGCATGTCGGTCTGGGTCAGGGCCCAGGTGTAGATCTTCTCCAGCAGTTCCTTGTCGTAGTTGACGCCCAGCGGGTTGTTGGGGTTGGTGAGGACGAGCAGCCGGGGCTTCACGCGCTGCTCGTGGTAGGTGCGGCGCAGGACGTCGAGGGTGAGGTCGAAGTCGGTGCCGAGCGGCGCGGGGACGCACTCCAGGCCCGGCCGCTGCTCGAAGCACCAGCGGAAGCCCTGCCAGAAGGGGGCCGGGATCAGCACCCGGTCGCCGTCCGCCAGGTACTCGGTCCTCTTCAGTGCGAAGGCCAGGCACTCCAGGGCCGCCGAGACGCCCGAGGTGCCGAAGACCTCGTCGGTGGTGAGGTCGCCGCCGAACCGGGGGTTCAGCAGTTCCACGATGTCCTCGCGCATCCGTTCCGTGCCGTAGATCGGTACGGGGTAGCGCAGGTCCTGTTCGGTCAGCGCGCGCAGCCTGCCGAAGACCCGCTCGTTCAGCCGCGGGAACAGCAGGATGTTCTCGGCGGTGCCGAGGTTGAGGAGGTCGGGGAACAGCCGCTGCTCGACGGAGAGCCGGCGTTCGGCGTCGGTGGTACGGGTGAGCAGTGCGATCACTTCGGCCGGGGTGCGGTGGCCGGTCTGCCGGGACGTCATGGGGGTCTCCTGTCCGTCGGCCCGCGGGGCGGTGGTGAGCCCTCATCCTTCACACACCGTCCCGCGCGGCGGCCAGAGCGCGCTTCGGCCACGCCGATTCGCCGCTCTTGACGGGAATTCCCGCTGCGTACAGGCGTATTGGTGCCGCGCGCACTAAACACGTGTCCGACGGTCCGGTGGCTCGAAATCCGCGTTTCTCCCCGTTCCTTCCTTGCGGCGTTTTCCCCCGCCCGGAAAAAAGCGCCCCTCCGGCAGCGATCCGAATGTGTGCCCGATTCTGATACCGGTCATTGTGCGCACCTCCCCTACCCCGCAACGGAAGTTGCTCAACGGATCAGGGCTGCCACACGGGACACCTGAGACGACGCCGTGCGGCACCCCTGATGCTCATGTGACACGAGACGACCAGCGTTACGGGACGGCCCCTGGCAGGGAACAGTATGCGCCGCCTCGGCGCCCTTCCTCGGACGATCGGCCGGAAGGCAGATTTGGCGACGCCGTACGACGTCCCGAACTTCCCCTGATCAGAAGAAGGAAAGAGGCGGGCCATGAGCGACCCCATGACGTTCTCGACGAGCATCGAAGAGTTCCAGGAGCGGATCCAGACCGCGTACGACCAGAACCAGGACGACTTCGCGACCCTGTACGACGACGCCATCGCGCACGTCGTACCGTGTCCGGAGGACAAGGACTCGGAGGTCTACTACGACTGGCAGGGCGCGGACATCCAGCGCCTCTGCGAATTCTTCGGGGAATGGTACGACTGGAAGTCGGGGGTCAAGAACGGGCTCGACTACATCGAGAAGTTCAGCTGGATCAACTACCTGAACGACTTCGGCATGACCTTCGTGACCTCCGGTCCCGGCTACGCCATGACGGCCGACTTCACCCACCTGCAGGGCCTGCAGATGGACGATCCGCACTCCAAGGACCTCATCGACGCGTGGATCCGGGAGCTCGGCTCGAAGCGCATGGACGACTACAAGGTGCGGGACTGGGAGAACTTCAACGAGTTCTTCGTCCGCGAACTCAAGGACGGCCGGCGGCCGGTGGCCGACCAGGACGACGACACGGTGGTCGTCGCCCCGGCCGACTGTGTCATCAACATGATCGTCGACGAACTGGGCCCGGACACGCAGATACCCGTCAAGACCGTGAGCATGAACGTCGAAAAGCTGCTCGACCACTCGGAATACGCCCACAAGTTCATCGGCGGCACGGCGGTGTCGTGCATCCTGATGCCCGACAGCTACCACTGGTACCACGCCCCGGTGGCGGGCGAGGTGGTGGCCGCCCGGGACGACATCGGCGGCTGCTACTACGGAATGCGGGACTTCCCCGGCCTGCTCGACAAGGGAAACGTCGGATACGGCTACGACTACTCGATGTTCGAGGACTTCCGCCGGGGCTACGTCATCATCAAGACCCAGTACCTGGACTCCGCCGGCGGCCCGGACGGCGAAGGGTACGTCGGACTGGTGCCCGTCGGCCTCAACTCCATCGCGTCCGTGAACTTCCTGGAGAAGTTCCGGGAGTCGGGGTCGGGCGAGAACCCCGTCATGGTGGAAAAGGGCGAGCGGATCGGGAACTTCAAGTACGGCGGCTCGCTGAACATCCTCCTCTTCGAAAAGGGCCGGTTCCCCGCGCTGCAACTCCTCCAGGGGCAGCGCATCGGCGTCCTGGAACAGCGGGAGCGGTCGACGAAGCTGTTCACCAGGGCGTTCCGCACCCGCTCCCGGCGCGTCCGCCCCTTCACCTCCTGAGCCCGGCCCGCTCCCCGACGCGCCGACGCCACCGCCGAACGGAAACGGAAAGGGAACCATGCCCCCGGACGACCTCGTCACCTCCATACCCGCCAACGTCCTCGACACCCTCAGCATCGACCTGAAGACGCGCTCGTACGCCGGACACGTCCACCTCGACGACACGGGCGACGGCACAGCGGAGGACACCGGCTCCCAAAACCACCTCTTCTACTGGTTCTTCGAGAGCCAGACCTGCGACCCGCGCACCCCCGTCCACGACCAGCAGGACCTGATCAGCCGCACCCCGCTGCTCGTCTGGCTCAACGGCGGCCCCGGCGCCTCCTCGCTGCTCGGCCTGTTCCTGGAGAACGGCCCGCTGTCCATCGCCGACGACGCCGCCGGCACGGTCTCCGTGACCGACGCCACCTGGAACCAGGAGGCGCACGTCGTCTACTGGGACCAGCCCGTCGGCACCGGCTACAGCCACTCCGACGCCGGCACGTACGTCCACGACGAGCAGGCGCTCGCCCGGATGTTCTGCGACGGCCTGGAGGCGTTCTTCGCCCTGCATCCCGAGTACGCGCACTGCCCGCTGTACGTCTGCGGGGAGAGCTACGCCGGCAAGTACGTGCCGGCCATCGCCCTGGAGCTCGACGCGCGCAACGGCCGCGCGCCGGAGGGGAGCCGCGTCGACCTGCGCGGGATATCCGTCGGCAACGGCTGGATCAGGCCGGAACTGTCGCTCCGCGTGCTGATCGACTACGCGTACACCACCGGCTTCCTCGGCATCGCCCAGCGCGACTCCCTCCAGGACGCCTACGCCGTCTACCGGGCCGCCCTGGACGCGGACCGGTTCGAGGAGGCCACCCGGCTCGGCAACGACCTGGTGGACACCGTCCTCTCGTACGGCGGGAACTTCGACCTCTACGACGTCCGGCGCTGGGACGACCTGCCCATGGGCGCCCTCCGCGCCTACCTGGGCAGCGCGGCCGTGAAGGCGGCGCTGCACGTGCCCCCGGGCGTCCCCTGGGAGTGCGCGGACAACGACGGCCCGGTGGCCGAGGCCCTCGCGGCGGACAACATGCGGGACTGCTCGGACCGGTACGCCGAGATCATCGGCAAGGGCTACAAGACGCTGCTCTACACCGGCAACTTCGACACCGCGTGCGGCTACCGGGCCACCGAGGAGATCCTCGACGACCTCATGCGGCGCAAGGGCGCGCACGAGCACGCGCTGTGGCGCGACGCGCCCCGCCTGGTCTGGGCGCAGTCCCAGGGCGACCCGAAGGGTTTCGTCCGCCGCCTCGGCGACCTGACCCAGGTCGCCGTGCCCGACTCGGGCCACCAGGTGCCGGCCTTCCAGCCCGCCGTCTGCCGCGAGCTCCTCTACAACTGGCTCTTCGACCGCCCGTTCCACGGCTACGACCCCCAGCAGCGCCTCAAGCGCGCGGGCTGACTCCGGGCGGCCGCGCGGAAGCGGCCGCCGGCGGCCCCTTCATCAAGAAAAGGGCATGCGCCCCCGCGGCGGCGTCGGTTACCGTGGCCGCATGTCCACGCCCCGAATTTCCTAGCTCAGGACCCGCTTCCACGCCAGAAGTGTGTCCTTGAGCTTATTCGGAGCGTTATCCCATGCTGACCGTTCGTGGTGTCGAGCTGCGCGCCGGTGCGCGGCTGCTGCTGTCCGACATCTCCTTCACCGTCTCCCCCGGCGACCGCGTCGGCCTCGTAGGCCGCAACGGCGCCGGGAAGACCACCCTGCTGACCGCCCTGGCCGGACGGGCGCGGCCCGCCGCCGGAAGCGTGCTGGCCACCGGGCCCGTCGGTTTCCTCGCCCAGGACTCCCGGGCCGCCGACCCGGACGTCACCGTGACCGACCGGATCCTGTCCGCGCGCGGCCTCGACCGCGCCCTGCGCGCGCTGCGGGACGCGGAGGCCGCGATGGCCGCGGCGACGGCACCCGCCGCGCTGGAGCGTGCGATGCGCGCGTACGCCCGCGCCGAGGCGGACTTCCAGGCCGGCGGCGGGTACGCGGCCGAGGCGGAGGCGGCCCGGGTGGCGGCCGGGCTCGGCCTGCCCGACGAGGTGCTGGGCCGCCCGGTGGGCACCCTGTCGGGCGGGCAGCGGCGCCGGGTGGAGCTGGCCCGCATCCTGTTCGCCGGCCACGACGGCACCCTGCTGCTCGACGAGCCGACCACCACCTCGACGCCGACTCCATCGCCTGGCTGCGCGAGTTCCTCCGCACCCACCAGGGCGGCCTCGTCGTGATCAGCCACGACACCCGGCTGCTCGCCGCCGTCGTCAACCGTGTCTTCCACCTCGACCCCGGCCGGGCGACGATCGACGTCCACAACACCGGCTGGGACACGTACCTGGCCCAGCGGGCGGCCGACGAGCGGCGCCGCACCCGGGAGCGGGCGAACGCCGAGCGGAAGGCCGCCGCCCTGCACGCGCAGGCGGACCGGATGAAGGCCCGGTCCGCCACCGCCGTGACGGCCCGCAGCATGAGCCGGCGGGCCGACCGCATGCTCGCCGCTCTGGAGCCGGCCCGGCGGACCGAGAAGACCGCGCGGATCCGGCTGCCCGAACCGGCGCCCTGCGGGCGGATGCCGCTCGGCGCGATCAGCCTCACCAAGTCGTACGGCGGCCGTCCCGTCCTCGACGGAGTCGATCTCGCCGTGGACCGGGGCAGCCGCCTGGTGGTCCTCGGGCTGAACGGCGCGGGCAAGACGACGCTGCTGCGCGTGCTGGCCGGCGAGGTGACCCCGGACGCGGGCCGGGTCGTGCGCGGGCACGGGCTGCGGCTGGGCTACTTCGCCCAGGAGCACGACACCCTCGACCCCGCCGGCACGGTCCGCGGCCACCTCGCGGCCGCGGCGCCGCACCTCACGGAAGGCGAACTCCGGGGCGTCCTCGGGGCGTTCCTCTTCTCCGGGGACGACGCCGACAAACCCGTCGGGGTGCTGTCCGGCGGGGAGAAGACCCGGCTGGCGCTGGCCGGACTGGTCCACTCCGGCGCCAACGTCCTGCTGCTGGACGAGCCCACCAACAACCTCGACCCGGCCTCCCGCGGCGAGGTCCTGGCCGCGGTCGGCGCCTACCCGGGCGCGGTCGTCATGGTCACCCACGACGAGGGCGCCGTCGACGCCCTCCGCCCCGACCGCGTCCTGCTCCTGCCGGACGCGGACGAGGACTTGTGGAGCGCGGAGTACCGGGAGCTGGTGGCGCTCTCCTGACGCCACGGGCCGGCCGCCCACAACGTCGCCCGCCTACGATGCCGTCCATGACGATCACGTACGAGTGGCGCGGCGACTTCGACGACGCGGCGGCCGACGCCCTCCACGCGGAGGCGTTCGGCCACCCGAGGACCCCGCTCGGCCTCCGGGAGCGGGTGCGCCGCCACAGCCTCGGCTGGGTCTGCGCCCACCGGGGCGGCGGGCTCGTCGGGTTCGTCAACGTGGCCTGGGACGGCGGCGTCCACGCCTTCGTCCTCGACACGATGGTGGCCCGGGAGCTGCGCCGGGCCGGCGTCGGGGCGGAGCTGGTGGCGGCGGCGGTGCGGGAGGCCCGCGCGGCGGGCTGCGAGTGGCTGCACGTCGACTTCGACGAGCACCTGCGCCCGTTCTACTTCGGCGCCTGCGGCTTCACCGCGACGGACGCGGGGCTCGTCGCGTTGCGCTGACCCCGCGCCCCGACGGGCTCCGTCAGACCGCTCCCACGTACTCCGCCAGGTGCTCCCCCGTCAGCGTCGAGCGGGCGGCGACGAGCTCCGCGGGCGTGCCCTCGAAGACGATCCGCCCGCCGTCGTGACCGGCGCCCGGGCCGAGGTCGATGATCCAGTCGGCGTGAGCCATGACGGCCTGGTGGTGCTCGACGACGATGACGGACGCGCCGGAGTCGACGAGCCGGTCGAGCAGGCCGAGCAGCTGCTCGACGTCGGCGAGGTGGAGTCCCGCGGTCGGCTCGTCGAGGACGTACACCGACGGGCCGCCGCCCTTCTCCGCCAGGTGGGCGGCGAGTTTGAGCCGCTGCCGTTCGCCGCCGGAGAGCGTGGTGAGCGGCTGGCCGAGGGTGAGGTAGCCGAGCCCGACGTCGGCCAGCCGCCGCAGGATCCGGTGCGCGGCCGGGGTACGGGCCTCGCCCGCGGCGAAGAACTCCTCGGCCTCGGTCACGGGCATCGCGAGCACCTCGCTGATGTCCCGCCCGCCGAGGCGGTATTCGAGGACCGACGCGTCGAACCGCTTGCCCTCGCAGTCCTCGCAGGTGGCGGCCGTGCCGGCCATCACCGCCAGGTCGGTGTAGACGACACCGGCGCCGCCGCAGGCCGGGCAGGCGCCCTCCGAATTGGCGCTGAACAGGGCCGGTTTGACGCCGTTGGCCTTGGCGAACGCCTTGCGGATCGGGTCGAGCAGCCCGGTGTACGTCGCCGGGTTGCTCCGCCGGGAGCCGCGGATCGGGGCCTGGTCGACCGAGACGACGCCCTCGCCCGCGGGGATCGACCCGTGCACGAGCGAGCTCTTGCCCGACCCGGCGACGCCGGTGACGGCGACCAGCACCCCGAGCGGGACGTCGACGTCGACACCGCGCAGGTTGTGCGCCGTCGCGCCGCGGACCGGCAGCGTGCCGGCCGGCTCGCGCACGGTCTTCTTGAGGGTGACCCGGTCGTCGAGGTGCCGGCCGGTGCGGGTGCCGGCGGCCCGCAGCCCCTCCACCGTCCCCTCGAAGCAGATCGTGCCGCCCTCCGCGCCGGCGCCGGGGCCGAGGTCGACGACGTGGTCGGCGATGGCGATCACCTCCGGCTTGTGCTCCACCACGAGCACCGTGTTGCCCTTGTCGCGCAGCCGCAGCAGCAGGTCGTTCATCCGCCGGATGTCGTGCGGGTGCAGCCCGACGGTCGGCTCGTCGAAGACGTAGGTGACGTCCGTCAGGGGCGAGCCGAGGTGGCGGACCATCTTGACGCGCTGCGCCTCGCCGCCGGAGAGCGTGCCCGCCGGCCGGTCGAGCGAGAGGTAGCCGAGGCCGATCTCCACGAACGAGTCGAGGCTGTGGCACAGCTTGCCCAGCAGCGGCGCCACCGACGGCTCGTCGATCCCGCGCGCCCACACGGCCAGGTCGCTGATCTGCAGCGCGCAGGCGTCGGCGATGCCGATGCCCTGGATCTTCGCGGACCGCGCCGCCGCGTTGAGCCTGGTGCCCTCGCAGTCCGGGCAGGTGGCAAAGGTGACGGCGTGGTCCACGAACTCCCGGATGTGCGGCTGCATCGCCTCCCGGTCCTTCGCCAGCATCGACTTCCGGATCCTCGGGAGGAGGCCCTCGTACGTCATGTTGATGCCCGCGATCTTCATTTTGACCGGCTCGCGGTGCAGGAGGTCGTACCGCTCCTTGTCGGTGAACTCGCGGATCGGCTTGTCCGGGTCGTAGAGCCCGGACTCGGTGTAGAGGCGGTGGTTCCAGCCACCCGGCTTGTAGCCGGGGATGGTGAACGCCCCCTCGGCGAGGGACTTGGAGTCGTCGTAGAGCCGGGTGAGGTCGAGGTCGGTGACGCTCCCCCGCCCCTCGCAGCGCGGGCACATGCCGCCGGTGCGGGAGAAGGTGACCTTCTCGGCCTTCTTCGTCCCCCGCTCGACGGTGATCGCGCCGCTCGCCCGGACCGAGGGGACGTTGAACGCAAACGCGCCGGGCGGGCCGACGTACGGCTGCCCGAGCCGGCTGAAGAGGATGCGCAGCAGGGCGTTGACGTCGGTGGCGGTGCCGACCGTGGAGCGGGGGTCGGCGCCCATCGGCTGCTGGTCGACGATGATCGCGGTGGTCAGCCCCTCCAGGACGTCCACCTCGGGCCGGGCCAGGGCCGGCATGAAGCCCTGTACGAAGGCGCTGTAGGTCTCGTTGACCATCCGCTGCGACTCGGCGGCGATGGTGTCGAACACCAGCGAGCTCTTGCCCGACCCGGAGACGCCGGTGAACACCGTGAGCCTGCGCTTGGGGATCTCGA
>NZ_JAIQLH010000096.1 GCF_020037025.1 Streptomyces huiliensis
AGACGCCGGTGAACACCGTGAGCCTGCGCTTGGGGATCTCGACGTCGACGCCTTTGAGGTTGTTCTCGCGCGCGCCGTGCACCCGGATCGTGTCGTGGCCGTCGGCGGGGTGCGGCGCGGACGCGTGCGGGGTCGTGCTCGTGTTCATCGTTTCTCCATCCGTGGGGCGGGGGCCGCGTTCGTCCCGCCCGCTCGCCGGAACGAACGCGGCCCGGCCGGCGTGCCCCCGCTCCGGGGGGCGGGCCCCGCCGCGGGCAGGACGTGGGTGGCCGGCGTGGTGCGCGGGCGTCGACGGGGCAGGGTGCGGGCGGGGAGGGGCTCGCTTCGGGGCCGTCGGAGCCCTCGGCACATCCCGGGGCCCCCGGCCGCGGGCCCGACAATACCCCCGCCGGCCGCCTTGGGGTCGCCTCCCCCATCACGCCCGCCACGGACAATCACCGTGGCCACGAAGGGCCGATGTCCGGCCGACGCCCGGCCGAGGCGCGGCGTCCGGCCCTCGGCCGTCCGGACGGCGCGCCCTCGGAGGGCATGGCGAGGCCGCGCCGCGCCTGCGGCACGAGGGACCGCGACTCCGCGCGGCCCTTGGCCGTCCCGGCGCCGGCGGCCGCT
>NZ_JAIQLH010000097.1 GCF_020037025.1 Streptomyces huiliensis
GTACGGACTCATCGACCCCATGACTTCACTACCAAGCAGCTGCGGCTTGACGCTCTTCCCGGCCCCGGACGTCCCCGACGCCGCCACAATGACGGCCTCCGGCTCCACCAGCCCCGCCCCGAAAGCGGGCCACAACGCCAACGACACCGCCGTCGGATAACACCCCGGCACCGCCACCCGCTTCGTCCCGCGCAGCCGCTCCCGCCCACCGGGCAGCTCCGGCAGCCCGTACGGCCACGTCCCCGCATGCGGCGACCCGTAGAACCGCACCCACTCCCCCGCGTCCCGCAACCGGAAATCCGCACCACAGTCGACCACCAGGACCTCCGGCCCCAGCTCCTCGGCGATGGCCGCCGACTGCCCGTGCGGCAGCGCGAGAAAGACGACGTCATGCCCCGCGAGCACCTCGGCGGACGTCTCCTGGACGACCCGCCCGGCCAGCGCCGGCAGATGCGCCTGCACCTCCCCGAGCGTCCGCCCGGCACTGCTGTTGCCGGTCACCGCCCCGATCTCGACACGCGGGTGCCCGAGCAGCAGACGCAGCACTTCGCCGCCCGCATACCCACTCGCTCCGGCCACGGCCGCTCGTATTGCCATCGGGGTTCCTCCTCGTCGATGGCATGACTATACGAATCGAGGAAGATTTATGCAATAGCCTCAGTGGGCTACCCGGCGCACTGGTGCGCGCGGAGGCGGGGGGCGGAGGCGGAGGCAAGGACGGGGGATCCGGCCCCCGGCGGTTCGACACCGCTCCGGGAACCACGGGAGCCGTCCGGAAAGCCGTCCGGGCCCCTCCGTGCCTGCCCTTGCGGCCCGTACGGCGCTAGCGTTGAGCACCATGATCGTATGGCTCAACGGCACCCATGGCGTGGGCAAGACAACGACGAGCGCGCTCGTGCAGCGGCTGATCCCGGATTCCCGGGTGCTCGACGCCGAGAAGGTCGGCGAGACGCTCATGGACATCTCGCCGAAGCTGCCCTGGACGGGCAACTTCCAGCACTGGCCGCCGTGGCGGCCACTCGTCGTCGAGACCGCCCGCCGCGTACTCGACTACACCGGGGGCACTCTGGTGATGCCGATGACCGTCCTGGTCGAACAGTACTGGCGGGAGATCAGCGCCGGCCTCGCGGAACACGCCGTTCCCATACGGCATTTCGTCCTCCACGCCGACCAGGAGACCCTTCGCGGGCGCATCGAGGGCGACCCCGTCATGGGCCCTTCCGCGTTCCGCCTCGCCTACCTGGAGCCCTACGCCGAGGCGGCCCGCACCTGGCTGCACCGCGAGGCCGAGGTCGTCGACACCACGCACCTCACGCCCGAGCAGGCCGCCCGGCGGGTTGCGGAGGCCGTGAACGGCTGAGGGCGGCTCGCCGCTCCGGGGGTGCGATGGCGGGTGCGGCCGTCAGTCCGCGGCGGCGGGCGGTGCCGCCGCGTCCCGTTGTGCCGCCGCAAGCGGTCGGCCCGAGTCCGGGCCAGGGTGAGGAGGACCTGGGCGTTGTCCCGGTTCTTGTGGGCGTTCTAGTAGGTCAGATAGGCAATGGTGTCGCCCACGCGGAGCACCACGTCCGTGCTACGGGTGGCGTGGCGGGCCGCCAGCCGGACGGCAGGCCGAGCAGGCCCGTCAGGGCCTTCCGGAGCGCCTCGGCATCTGGAGCTCCCGCCGAGGCCGTCGCCTCGCCCTCGGGGCCGGTCTCGGCGTCGGAGTCCGTCCCGCCGTCAGTGCAGCCTGCCGCGCGGAGCAGCAGCCCCGCCGCCAGGACCCCCACGCGCGAGCGCGCTCCCCACCTGGTGTGACGCGCCGTTCCTCCCCCTCAGCGTTGATCGTTCCGGAACGCGGCCGAGCATAGGACGGCGAGCGGCCCGGCGCGGCTACGGCCCGGTCCGGGAGCCGTGCGAAGATCACCGCCGTGAACGAGACACATCTCGGCCGGCGTGACGAGACACGCTTCGACGTCGACGGCATCCGCTTCCGCCGCGCCCTCGGCACCGACACCGACCTCGCCGCCCTCGTCCGGCTGCGGGACGCGGCCGCTCGGTGGATGCTCGCCCGGGGGGTCACCGGTCAGTGGCGGCCGGGCGAGCTGGGCGCGGAGCACTTCCGGCGGGTCGCCGAGGAGGGCGAGGTCTGGCTCGCGGAGGCCGGCGGACGGGTGGTCGGGGCCTGGGAACTGTGGTGGGAGGACGAGGACGCCTGGGGGCCGCGGCCGCCGGTGGCCGGGTACGTGCACCGGCTGATGGTGGACCGGGACGTCGCCGCGCCCGGGGCGGGAAGGCTGTTGCTGGGGGCCGCCGAGCGGCGGGTGGCGGAGGCCGGCCGGGAGTTCGTCCGGCTCGACTGCCTCGCCGGCAACGCGCGCCTCACCGCGTACTACGTGGACGCCGGCTACCGCGTCGTCGGCCGCAAGGACGGCAAGCCGCAGCCGGGAGGGGCGCCCAAGTCGTTCGCGCTGCTGGAGAAAGAGCTCCGAGGGTGAGCAGCGGCACGGAAGAGGGTCCGGCGTGCTGGAGCGGCTGAACCAGGCCCTCGCGTACGTCGAGGAGCACCTCGACGGGACCGTCGACGCGGCCGCGCTCGCGCGGATCGCGGCCACCTCGGAGTACCACCTGCGCCGGATGTTCTCCGCGCTGGCGGGCATGCCGCTGTCGGAGTACGTCCGGCGCCGGCGGCTCACCGTGGCGGGGGCCGAGGTGCTCGCCGGGCGCGCGACGCTGCTGGAGATCGCGGTGCGCTACGGCTACGGGTCCGGCGAGGCGTTCGCCCGGGCGTTCCGCGCCGTGCACGGCGTCGGGCCCGGGGAGGCGCGGCGCACGGGCGCGGCGCTCGTCTCGCAGCCCCGCCTCTCCTTCCGCCTCACCGTCGAGGGGAGCGGCAGCATGCGCTACCGCGTCGTGGAGCGGCCGGAGTTCCTCGTCGTCGGCTTCCGGGCCCGGGTGCCCCTGGTGCACGCCGGGCACAACGCGGCCATCGCCGACTTCCTCCGCGGCCTCGACGCGGCCGCCCTGGCGCGCTTGGAGGAGCTCGCGGACCAGGAGCCGCGCGGTGCCGTCTCGGTCTGCGACGGCCTGGACCCGAGCCGCGCCGAGGGCACCGAACTGGACTTCTACCGGGGCGTGATCACGTCCCCGGGCGCCGCCGGGGCGGCGGACGTGCCGGAGGGCACGGCCGTCCTCGGCGTCCCGGCCGGGACCTGGGCGGTGTTCACCACCGGCGGGCCGGTGCCGTCGGCCGTCCAGAACCTCTGGCGGGACGTTTTCACGGAGTGGTTCCCCTCCATGCCGTACCGCAGCCGGCCCGGCCCGGAGATCCTGGACATCCGGCTGTCGCCGGACAAGGCCGAGGCCGAGGCGGAGTTGTGGCTTCCGGTGGAGCGGGAGGAGCAGCGGGGCTGAGGCGGAGGCCGTGAGGGCGACGGGTCCGGCCTCACGCCTTCGTCGGCACCCCGGCGTTCCGCAGGATCTCGCTCGCCGGCAGGGCCACGCTCTGGGCGGCGGTCAGGCCGGTGGCCGCCATGTGCGCCTCGACGATGCGCAGGCCGACGGCGTAGCCGGCGAAGTCCGGGAGGCCGACGGGTTCCTGGCCCATCAGCCGGGCGGTGTCGTCGCCGAGGACGTAGGGGAAGACGTTCCCCATGCCGGCCACGTCGACGTCGGCGGTGATCCGCTCGTAGGCGTCGTCCAGGCGGTCGCCGGTCAGCGCCCGGGTCCAGGGGCCCAGCCCCTGCTCGCCGGCCAGTTCGCGGGCGAACGCCTCGGCCAGTCCTTCCGCGACGACGTGTTCGCCGACCGTCACGGCCGCCGGGTTCCAGGCGACGTTGGCGTAGCGGACGTTGTGGTGCAGTTCGTGGGCGGCGGCGTGGGCGATGTTCCGCAGGCTGGTGTCGGTGGGCCACATGAACAGCTGGAGGGCGCCCGGGAGGCCGCCGAGGCCGAAGTAGCCGGAGCTGCGGACGGTGAGGTGGTGGTCGTCGGGGTCGCCGAGGACGATGACGACGTGGACGGTCTCGGCGTGCCGGACGCCGGGCGCGGCGGCGTCGATCCGCTCCCACGCGGCGGCGAGGGAGTCCGCCACCCGGTCCCACACCCCCGCCTCCCGCATCCGCCGCACGGCGTCCGGGAGCCGGGGGTCGTCGGCCCGGGAGCCGTCGGCCCGGGAGCCGTCGCCGAGCGGGAAGCCGCTGCCCATGCGGTGGGCCTGGACGGGGTCGAAGTCGCCCAGGACGGACAGCGGGCCCTCCAGCGGGGCGTAGAGCTCCCGCAGGGCGTCGGGGCGCTCCGCCGGGGGGCGGCTGAGGATGTCGAGCATGGTGGTGGCGGTGTCGTGCACGATGATCTTCATGGGTCGAGACCGTAGAAGTTGACGTAGCGTCAAGGTCAAGTTCGTGATGCCTTCCGCTCTCGCGTCCCGTCCACCGCGACCATCCGCCATTCCCGTCCGCCGTTCCCTGTACGGACGTTCCCGCAGGTCAGAGCAGCGAAAGCGTTCCGGCGTCCCGGATCGGGCGGGTGGGCTGGCAGGGCGGCGCGAGGTCCGGGCAGGGTGGTGACGGCGGGACGGACGGGGCAGGCGGGCCGCCGATGCCGCGTCCCACTGACACCGTCGACAACATCGGCACCGCAGCACTGCCGACACCCGCGGCCCGTCCCGGCCCACGCCTGACGACATCACCACCACCGCACACGCACCACGGGGGACCCATGCCCGAGAACATGTCCACGCTCACGTCCACGCCCACCCGCCGCCGGATCTCCGCCACCCTCCTGGCCGGTGCCGCGCTCGTCGCCGCTGCCGGGGTCGCGGCCCCGCCGGCCGCCGCCGTGCGGGGCGGGGCGTCTGCCACGAGCGCGGAGGCGCCGTTCGCCGTACTGATCAAGAACCCGGACGCGGCGGAGGGGCCGGACAGCACGTGGTGCGGCGGCACGCTCGTGGCGCCGGACAAGGTGCTGACCGCCGCGCACTGCGTGTCCAACGCGCCACGCCCGACAGCGCTGACCGTGGTCGGCGGACGCACCGACCGGCTCTCGAAGGCCGGGCAGGAACGGCGCGTCACCCACGTCACGCTGGACCCGGAGTACACCTTCGACCTCGTCCACGACGCGGCCGTGCTCACCCTGGACCGCCCGATGCCGTACAAGCCGCTGCGCGTCGCGACGGACAAGGACGCCGCGCTGTACCGGAACGGGCGTACGGCCACCGTCTACGGCTGGGGGCACACCGCCCGGGACACCCAGGGCCGGAAGCTGCGCAAGGCCACGCTCGCCCTCTCCCCGCTCGCGGCCTGCGAGCCGTTCTCGAACACCACGGACACCACGCTGAAGGTGTGCGGCACGTCCGCGAAGGGCCGGTCCGACAGCATCTGCTCCGGCGACTCGGGCGGGCCGCTGGTGGCGGACGGGGTCCTCATCGGCATCGTCTCGACCGGCAACAAGTACTGCGACGCGACGTACCCGGTGTCCGTCTTCACCAAGGTGAGCACGGTTGCCCCGGCGCTGGGCCTCGACAAGGGGACGGGTCCCGCCGAGGGGACGGATCCCGCCAAGGGAGCGGACCCGGCGCGGAAGCCGCGGAAGTAAGCGGGGAAGCCGCGGAAGTAAACCGTCCGCCAAGGCGAGCGGAAGGCCCGGATCCGCGATTACCGCACGGATCAAGGCCGTCGAGTACACCCCGAGGATGATCGAATCGCGACCGCAGAGCGACGCGGGACGGCGCCCGGCACGCGCAGCATGGCCGCATGCCGAGCACGAAAACCCTTCCAGATGTTCCGCGTTGGGCCCGCCGCGCCGCGACGGGCGCCGCCTGGACCAACGTCCCCTCCGGCCTCTGGCGCCTCGCCATCGCGGCGGGCGTCCCGGTGGGACTGGCCCGGTCCGAGTACGAGCAGTTGCAGGCGCCCGGCTGGGGCTCGCTCTACCTCGTCATCCTCAGCCTGATCTCCGAGGCGCTCGCGCTGCTCGCCCTCGGGCTGGTGCGGGAGTGGGGCGAGGTGTGGCCGCGCTGGGTCCCGGTCCTGCGCGGCCGGCCGGTGCCGGTCCTGTTCGCCACCTCCCTGGCGGGGTTCGGCGCGCTGGGCACGACGGTCTTCGGGGTGCTGTTCGTGGCCACGGCGGCCGACGCGGACATGGACGCCTCGCTCTGGGGCCGGTGGCTGCTCAACGCCGTCTACGCGCCGCTCCTCCTCTGGGGCCCGCTGCTGGGCGCGGTCACCGTGCACTACTACCGGCGCAGGACGGCCGCTTCGCTCCCCGCGACGGCGTGACGCCGCCGGGGGCGGGGTGCGGGCGGTACGTAGGATCCCTGGAGGATCTCTGAAGGATCCCTGGAGAGTCTCTGGAGGGTCTCTGGAGGGTCTCTGGAGGACCCGTCCCGCCGCGCACAGGAGGCGGCGCGGCAAGCGGAACCCAGAACGGGGGAACGAACGATGTGGACGCAGATCGCGACGGCCGCGGGGGTGCTCGCCCTGCTGACCGTCGTGCCGGGACCCGACATGGCCGTCGTCACCAAACGGGCCGTCGCCGCCGGCCGGGCCGAGGGCCTGCGCACCGCCGCCGGCATCACCGCCGGGCTGCTGGCCTGGGGCGTGTGCACGGTCGTGGGGCTGGCGGCGGTGCTCGCCGCGTCGGCGGAGGCGTACCTCGCCGTCAAGCTGCTCGGCGCCGGCTACCTGGCCTTCCTCGGCCTCCAGGCGCTGTGGCAGAGCCGGCGCGGAGCGCCCGCGCCCGCCCCCGCGGCGGAGGCCGCACCGAGGAACTCCCGGGGCGCCTTCGCGAGCGGCCTGATATCGAACCTGCTCAACCCGAAGATCGCCGTCTTCTACACCGGCGTCCTGCCCACCCTGGCCCCGGACGGCCTCTCCACGGCGGCGGGCATGAGCCTGCTGGTCCTGCTGCACGCGGCGCTGACCCTGGCCTGGCTGGGCACGTACGTGTACGTCGTCTCGCGCGCCCGGTCGGTGTTCGAACGGCCCCGGGTGCGGCGTGCGCTGGACCGCGTGACGGGCGTCGTCCTGCTCGGCTTCGGTCTCCGCCTCGCGGCCGAGACCGCCTGACCGGGGCGGGGACGAGTCACGGATGCACCCGACACTGGGCACGGTCGAACGAATCTGGCGCTATCCGGTGAAGTCCACCGGCGGCGAGGCGCTGGAACGGGTGGACGTCGAGGCGCGGGGGCTGGTGGGTGACCGGCTGTACGCGGTCCGGGACGCCGAGGGCCGGTTCGGCTCCGGCAAGAACACCCGCCGCTTCCGCCGGATGCCCGGCCTCCTGCGGCTGCGCTCCCGCTACCCGGACGGTTCCGACGTGCCGCAGCTGCTGGCCCCGGACGGCGTCCCGGTCCCGGACGCCACCGCCTACCTGCGCGCCTACCTGGGCCGAGACGACGTCGAGCTGGCCCGGGAGCGTGCGGTCTCGCACTTCGACCAACTGCCCGTCAGCGTGCTGACCACCGCCACCCTGGACTGGGTACGGGCGGCGGTGCCAGGCGTGCCCGTCGACGAGCGCCGGTTCCGTCCCAACCTCCTCGTACGGACGCCGCCGGGCACCCGGCCGTTCGTCGAGGACGACTGGTTCGGCCGCACGGCGTCCGTCGGCGACGGCGCGCGCCTGCACTTCGAACGCTCCAGCGAGCGGTGCGCCATGACCAACGAGGCCCAGCAGGACCTGCCGCACTCCCCGCTCGTCCTCCGGGCCATCGCCCGCGGCCACGCCATGCGCCTGGACGCGCTGGCGACGGTGGCACGGCCGGGGCGGGTACGGGTCGGGGACGCGTTGGTCCTGGCCTGACGGGCTGAGGCCGGGCCGTTCGAGCCGAGCCGGGGTGGTCCGAGCAGGTCGGCCTACGGCGACTGACGGGTCATCAGGCCCGTAGGCCAACAGGCCAACAGGCCAACAGGCCAACAGGCCAACAGACCGACAGACCGACAGACCGACAGACCGACAGACCCACCGGACGGCAGCAGACGGCGCCCCACTCGCCCCGGAGTCCCGGAGCCCCGGAGCCCCGGAGCCCATCCCAGGACCGGCCCCCGGGACGACGCGGCCCGCCACCGCCGTACCCCGCCACAGCCACGGCCACGCCGGCCGCGCGGCGGCCCAGCCCCTCGACCGTCACGGGCGTGGGCGCGGTCACGGGCGCGGGCGCGGTTACGGGCGCGGTCACGGGCGCGGGCGCGCGGGATCAAGGCCGCACAGAACACCGCAAGCGCGGACGACCGCCCCGCCCGGCGGTGAAATCACCGCAGCAGCAGCTCCCGCGCAAGTCCCAGCACCTGTTCCCGGTCATACCCGCGTTCGTCGGCGGCGATCAGGTGGTTGCCGATGCGCAGGGCAAAGACGAGCATGCTGCGGGCCTCGACGTCGCCGGGGTCGGGGCAGAAGGAGCCGAAGAGCGCGCGCAGGTAGTCCATGCGCCGGTTGTCCACCCGGCGCAGCTGCCGGGCGACGGCCTCGTCGCGTCGGGCCCACTCGCGGATGGCGAGGTCGAGGGCGACGCCGCCCGCGGGCCCGCGGGTCGCCGAGGCGATGGCGAACAGCCGCTCCAGCCTGGCCCGGGCGTCCCCGCCGCCTTCCTCGACGCGCTCGATGATCTCCTCGGTGGTGAGGCGCTCCCAGGTGTCGAGCATTTCGGCGAGGAGCGCGTCCCGGTTCCGGAAGTACCCGTAGAAACCGCCCTTGCTGACGCCGAGCGCCTGGGCGAGCACTTCGACCCGGACGGCGTCCGGCCCCCCGGCGGCGAGCGCGCGCAGCCCCTCCTCGATCCACTTCTCGCGAGGCGTGCGCGTCGCACCCATGCTGTGGCTCCCCTCACTCCGCCCGCCTCTATACGGCTCCGTATAGACGGGTCTAACCTGCGTTCTATACGGCATCGTATAGAACGATCGCACCGATCGAGGAGGCCATCCATGCGTCTTCCGACCACCGCCCACACCTCCCGCCCCTGGCGGATCCACGAGATCGCCGGCGACTTCCGGGTCGACGACGTGTGGGCACTGCCGACGCCCGGCGGACCCGACGACTTCGACCGCCTGATCCGCCAGTTCACGGACGGCGGGGAGCGGTACGGCTCCTCCCTCGCGGCCCGGGCCCTGTTCGCCGTCCGGTGGAAGCTCGGGGCACTGCTCGGCTGGGACCGGCCCGGCACCGGACTGGACACCCGGGTGCCGTCACTGCTCGACCGGCTGCCCGCCGACCTCCGCGAGGGGCCGAGGGGGCCGGGGGCGCACACCGGCACGTTCCGGTCCGTGTACCTGACCCAGGACGAGTGGGTCTGCGAGATCGCCAACCGGACCGTGCACGCGGTGCGGCACATCGCCTGGGTGCCGGACGGCAAGGGCGGCCACCGCGGCCAGATGGCCGTCCTCGTGAAGCCGAACGGCCCGCTCGGCACCGCCTACATGGCGGCGATCAAGCCGTTCCGCTACTTCGTGGTCTACCCGGCGATGCTCCGGGAGACCGGCCGCAAGTGGCGGGCCGGGGTGCCGCGCGTGCCCACCGCCTGAGGGCGCGGGGACCGCGGCGGGGATGGTGCGCCCGGTGGGCCGGTACGGGGGTACGACCGACCGGGGGCCGCCCCGCCGCCCTACGCCTCCTCTCCCTTTTGGATGGGGAGATACGCATTGCGGATAATGTGCCCAAAGCGGGAGGCGCGCTCCTGCCCCGCGTCCCGCGCGAGGCCGCCCGCCGCCCAGGCCCCGAACCGCCCGGTCGGGAGCGCCGGCGACGAAAGACGAAAACAGCCCCGTGACGACGACCTCTCCCGAACCCACCCTGCCGCCCGCCGCACCCGTCACGGCCGGCGGCCCCGCCGGCCGCGCCCGGTGGGCGCGCGTGGCCGGGTGGGCGGCGCCGGTCGTGGCGTTCGTCCTCGGTGTGTGGGGGAACACGCGGCCCTCCGCCTGGACCGACGAGATCGTCACGATCGACGTGGCACGGCGGTCCTGGCCGGAACTGATGGAGCTGCTGGGGCGGGTGGACGCGGTGCACGGCCTGCACTACGTCCTGATGTACTGGGTCGGGCGGGCGAACGGCGGGCTCAACGAGTTCACGACGCGGGTGCCCTCCGCGCTGGCGGTGGCCGTGGCGGTCGCGGGACTGGTGTGGCTGGGGCGGCTGCTGGGCGGTCCGCGGCTCGGGCTGTACGCGGGGCTGCTGCTCGCCGTGCTGCCGACCGCGTCGCGGTACGCGCAGGAGGCCCGCTCGTTCGCGTTCGTCATGGCGGTGGCGGTCCTGGCCACGGGCGTCCTGGTGAAGGTGCTGACCGGCGGGGCCCGGAAGCGGTGGCTCGCCGGTTACGCCGTACTGACCGCCCTGCTGGGCTGGTTCAACGTGCTGGGGCTGCTGCTGCTCGCCGCCCACGCGGTCACCGTGGTGCTCCGCCGTCCCGGCCGCCGCGTCTTCGTCCGCGTGCTCCTCGCCCAGGCCGCGGGCGTGGCCGCCGTCGTCCCGCTGCTGGTCCTCGGCTCCGCCCAGAGCTCCGCCGTGGGCGAGGCCGCCCCGGTCACCGCGGGCACTCCGGTCAACTACCTCACCTGGCTGCTCACCCCGGGCCAGGACACCCTGCCCACCGCGCTGCGGCTCCCGCTCGTCCTCACCGCTCTGACCGCCCTGGTCCTCCTCGCGGCGCGCCGGCGCGCGGCCCCGCCCCTGGCCCTCGCCGTGGCCGCGCCCTGGCTGGCCGTCCCCCCGCTGCTCCTGCTGGCCGTCTCCCTCGGCCACCCTCTCTTCGCCTACCGCTACCTGCTGTTCTGCCTGCCTGCCCTGGCCCTACTGCTCGCGACGGCCGCCACGGTCGTCCCGCGACACCGGTGGCGGCCGCTCGCGCTCCCGGCGGTCGCGCTCCTTGCGGCCGTGCCCCTCGCCGCGTCCCATGTCGCCATCCGCCAGGAGGACAGCCGCCCGTGGGACACCCGCGCCGTGATCAGGACCCTGCGCATCCACGACGCCCCCGGTGACGCCGTCCTCTTCAGCGGCGCCCGGTGCGGCCTGATCGCCACCGCGTTCAAGGAGGCGTTCATGCACCGCCCCGACCTGGGCCGGGACCGGACCGCCGCCGGAGTCGGCGCCCTGGACAACCTGCCCGCCGACCCGGGCCTGCTGCGCGAGCGGCTGGACGGGACGTCCCGCGTCTGGCACATCACCTGCGGCCACCTCTCCTCCGGCGCCCGCGAGGCCGCCGCCCGAACCGCCGCGGCCCAGGAACGGGTCCTGGACCGTGCCGGGTTCTCCCCCGCCTACCGCCACCGCGCCCGGGGTGTGGAGATCACCCTTGTCCGGCGGACCGAAGCCGGGCGATCCGTGGCGGCCGCGGGCCTGCGGGGACCCGGACGCGCGGAGCGCTGAGGCCCGTTCAGGTCTCAGGCCCTGGGCTTCCCTCCCGGCGGGCTCACGCCCGCAGCAGCCCCGCGAAGCGGTCCACCGCGCGGTCGGCGCGGTCGCGGTCGCCCGTGACGGCGAGGTCGAGCAGGAGGCCGCGGACGAACGCCATGACCACCGTGGGCGTGACGGTGTCGCCGGGACCCTCGGTGACGTCGCGGAAGGTGGCGCCCAGGGTGCCGAACCAGTCGGTGACCAGGGTGGCGAGGTCGGGGTAGTTCTCCGGGTGGGCCACCGCGTCGGCGTGGACCTCGAAGAACAGGCGGACGTACGGCACCCGTTCGGGAGCGCTGATCCAGGCCCAGAGCGCGCGCAGCCGCTCCTCCGGGCCGGCCGTCTCCGGCGCCAGCTCCCCCGCGACGCGGGCCGCGCCGCGGCGGCGGGCCTCGACGAGGATCGCGGAGACGAGCTCCTGCTTGCTGCCGAAGTCGTAGAGCAGCATCCGCGGACTGGTGTCCAGGGCCGCCGCCAGCGGGCGCAGGCTCAGGCCGGCCAGGCCGTGTGCCAGGACGTGGTCGGCGGCCCGGGCGAGCACGCGCTCCCGCCGGGCGGGGTCGGTGGGTCGCGCCACGCGGCATCACCTGGTTCCTCGGTCGTTCTGCGGTCGTTCTTGGTCGTGCTTGGTCGGTCCTCCGTCGATACCTCCGCGGCATCGCGACGCCAGTTTATGGTACGACTGTTTCACTAACCGGCGGGGAGGTGTCGGCGCCGCCGTCCTCCGGGAAGAGCATTGTAGGGATCCCACACAACAACGCCATCGGAATGTTTTGATCAAGGTATCCACAGCAGCCCCCATCCGTTGACAGGGTGGGTTCTCAAGCCGATCCCGGCCGCGATTCCGCGATGCGGGATGTTGTTTACCTGTTCTTCTACTACAAAGGGGGCCCACCAGTGAGCGCTGGGAGCACCAACGCCGTACTGGTCACGGGACTGGGAGCCACGACACCGCTGGGTGGCGACGCCGCGTCGACCTGGTCGGCGATGCTGGCCGGGGAGTCCGGGATCGGGCCGATCGAGGAGGAGTGGGCAGCGGAGCTGCCGGTCCGGATAGCGGGCCGGCTGAAGGTGGAACCCACCGAGGTGCTGGACCGGGTGAAGGCCCGCCGGATGGACCGCTGCGAGCAGATCGCCCTGATCGCCGCGCGTGAGGCGTGGGCCGACGCGGGCCGGCCCGACGTCGACCCGGAGCGGCTGGCCGTCGTCATCGGGACGGGTACCGGCGGCGCCCTGACCCTGCTCGGCCAGGACGACGTCCTGGAGACCTCCGGGGTCCGGAAGGTCTCCCCGCACACCGTGCCCATGCTGATGGCCAACGGTCCCGCCGCCTGGGTCAGCATCGACCTGGGCGCCCGGGCCGGCGCCCACACCCCCGTCAGCGCCTGCGCCTCGGGCGCCGAGGCCATCGCCCAGGGCATGGACCTGATCCGGCTCGGCCGCGCCGACGTGGTCGTGGCGGGCGGCACCGAGGCATGCGTCTGCGCCCTGCCGATGGCCGGGTTCGCGCAGGCCAAGGCGCATTCGACGCGCAACGACGAGCCCGGGCGCGCCTCCCGGCCGTTCGACGTCGACCGCGACGGCTTCGTCATCGGCGAGGGGGCCGCCGTCGTCGTCCTGGAACGCGCCGAGTTCGCCGCCGCCCGGGCGGCCCGCGCCCACGCGACGCTGGCCGGCGCCGCCGTCACCTCCGACGCGCACCACATCACCGCCGCCCACCAGGACGGACAGGTACGGGCCATGCGCCGGGCGCTCGCCGACGCCGGGCTGTCCCCGCGCGACATCGCGCTCGTCCACGCCCACGCGACGTCCACCGCGCTGGGCGACCTCACCGAGGCCCGCTCGCTCGCCGAGGCCGTCGGCACGCACCCGGCCGTGACGGCCACCAAGTCGATGACCGGCCACCTCTTCGGAGCGGCGGGCGCGCTCAGCGCGGTCGCCACCGTCCTGTCCCTCCGCGACCAGGCCGTCCCGCCCACCCGCAACCTCGACAAGCAGGACCCGGACATCCCCCTGGACGTCGTCACCGGCACCCCTCGCCGCGGCCCTCTGACGGCGGGCCTGGCGAACGCGTTCGGCTTCGGCGGACACAATGCGTCGCTTGTGTTCACGCCGGCGCCGTAGCGGGTTCGCTTGGCAGGCCACGCCACGCCCGGCCCCGGGCCGGGCCGGGATGCGGTGCTGGGAGGTGAGGCGGCCCGGCAGCCGGCAGCCGATGGCCGGGCGGCCCTCGGACCGGGGCCGGCCCCGGAGCCGCAGCCGGAGCCACAGCCGGGGGCCGGGGCCGGGACGCGCCACCACCACCGCGTAGGAAGTACGGCTAAGCGCCACACCTCAGGCGCCCAAGAACGCCGGATACCCAACACCCCACGCTCGCGCGACGAGCGCGACGAGCGCGACGAGCGCGACGAGCGCGACGAGCGCGACGAGCGCGACGAGCGCGACGAGCGCGGTCCGTCACCCTTGTGTCCGGTCCGGCCGGCGGCCGCGCCAGGCCGGAACGGCCGGTCCGCGTCGCCGCCCTCGGAGTCACCCGCAGCCCGCCCGCCCGGCCGCTCAGTCCTCGTCGGCCATCTCCGCGCGCACCTCCTCCGCCGACGTGTCCCGCAGGCCGCCGCCGTCCAGCCACAGCCAGCGGGTGACGCCGAGGGACTCCAGGAAGCGGAGGTCGTGGGAGGCCACGATCAGTGCGCCCTCGTACGAGTCCAGGGCGGTCGTGAGCTGCCGGACGCTCGCCATGTCCAGGTTGTTCGTCGGCTCGTCGAGGAGGAGCAACTGCGGGGCGGGCTCCGCGAGCATGAGGGCCGCCAGCGCGGCGCGGAAGCGCTCGCCGCCGGAGAGCGTGGCGGCCTGCCGCGTGGCCCGGGCGCCCCGGAACAGGAAGCGGGCCAGGCGGGCACGGATCTCGTTGGGGGTCGCCTCGGGCGCGAACCGCGCCACGTTCTCGACGACGGTCAGCTCGTCGTCGAGGACGTCGAGCCGCTGCGGCAGGAACCGCAGCGGGACGTGGGCGGTCGCCTCGCCGGAGTCGGCGTCGAGCTCGCCCGCGACCGTCCGCAGGAGCGTCGTCTTGCCGGCGCCGTTGCGTCCGACGAGTGCGATCCGCTCGGGCCCGCGCAGCTCGAACTCGCCGTCCACCCGGCCCCCGTGGCGCAGCCGCAGCTCGCGCAGGGTCAGCACCGAGCGGCCCGGCGGCACGGCCGTGTGCGGCAGGTCGACGCGGATCTCGTCGTCGTCGCGGACGGCTTCCGCCGCCTTGTCGAGCCGTTCCCGCGCCTCGGCGACCCGCTCCTCGTGCAGGATGCGGTGCTTGCCGGCGGAGACCTCGGCCTGGCGTTTGCGCATCCCCATGACGATCTTCGGTTCGCGCTTGCTGTCCTGCATCTTCTGGCCGTACCGCTTGCGTCGCGCCAACACGACGTGGGCGTCGGCCAGTTCGCGCTTCTGCTTGCGCAGGTCGGACTCGGCCACCCGGACCATGCGCTCGGCGGCCTCCTGCTCGGTGGCCAGCGCCTCCTCGTACGCGGAGAAACCACCGCCGTACCAGGCGATCCCGCCCGCGCGCAGATCGGCGATCCGGTCGACGCGTTCGAGCAGTTCGCGGTCGTGGCTGACCACGACCATGACGCCGGACCACACCTCGACGGCCGCGTACAGGCGGCGGCGGGCGTACAGGTCGAGGTTGTTGGTGGGCTCGTCGAGGAGGAGGACGTCCGGCCGGCGCAGCAGCAGCGCGGCCAGGCGCAGCAGTACCGACTCGCCGCCGGACAGCTCGCCGGTGGTGCGGTCGAGGCCGATGTGGCCGAGCCCGAGGCCGGCGAGGGTCGCCGCGGCGCGTTCCTCGACGTCCCAGTCGTCGCCGACCGCGGCGAAGTGCTCGTCGCGGACGTCGCCCGCCTCGATGGCGTGCAGGGCGGCCCGGGTGCGGGCGATGCCGAGGACGTCCTCGACGCGGAGGGCGGTGTCGAGCGTGACGTTCTGCGGGAGGTAGCCGATCTCGCCGGCCACCCGCACGGTGCCGCCGGCCGGGCGGATCTCCCCGGCGATCAGCTTCAACAGCGTCGACTTTCCCGAGCCGTTGACGCCGATGAGTCCGGACCGGCCCGGTCCGAAGGTGGCGTTGAGCCCGTCGAAGACGGTGGTGCCGTCCTGCCAGGCGTAGGCGAGGGAGGTGCAGGCGATGGAGGCGGGGGTGGAGGTGGAGGTGGAGGGATGGGACATACGGGCCTCGCAGGGGTCGCGTGAGGTGGTCTGGGTGACAGGCCGGGCATACCGGCGGCAGCGCACGAGAACACCGCGGGGCGACCGAGGAGGGCGAGGGAAAGCACGGAAGGCTCCCCGCACCGGCGGGAGGACGGCTGAAGCGTCGAGGTCGCACACGGAACGCGGGCAGCGGACGCGGGAACGGCGTGGCTGCGCGCGGCGCGGTGTCTCAGGACCTCAGACGAGCAACGTCCTTCTCCGATCTACGTCAACAGGGGCGGTGCCCACCGTAGGAAGGGCGGGGAGGGCGCGTCAACGCGTTTTCCGTCGCCGCGGGGCGCCTCACGGAAGCCGTCGGCCCGGCGACGGCGTCGGGTGCGGAAACCGACCGCCCGGCCCGCACGCTCCGACGGCCTCCTCCCCGGGCCGGGCAGGACCGGACAGGGCCGGCCTCGCGGCGGTCCTCCGGAAGAAGCGGGCCGGGAGGCGACCGCGGCGCGCACGGGCGCGCCCTGCCGGATCACCGCCGGTCGCGGCACGCGGCACACGGCCCGCCGCAAGGAAGTCGGCGCGAGCGGACCGGCGTCACGCCCCGCGCCGGTGGAAGCGGTCCGCGACGCGTCAACCGTCCGGGTCGCGTGGACCGCCGGCGCACTGAGCACACTCGGCGCGAACGCGAACACCAGGGCCGCGCCCACCACACCCCGGCGAGGCCCTCGCGCGTCCGGTCACCGACGATCCGGTCACCGACGATCCGGGCGCCGGTGATCCAGCCCGCAAGCAGGGTGCCCGGAGAGAGCGCCTGGGCGAAGCCGCAGTCGTCACAGCCGACGGCGTCGAGGACGCGCCGCGCCGTCTCCCCGGCCGCCCGCGGCAGCGACGGCGTCACGGCGGCCCGCCCGCCACACCCGCCCCACGCGCGAGCTGCGCGACATCGGCGAGCGAAGGCAGCCGCTCACCGAAGCCGCGGACGACGTCCGCCACGACCGCGCGCCGTCCGGCTCGCGACCGTGACCGGCCTCCGTAACCGGCCTCCGTCAACGGCCTCCGTCAACGGCCGCCACCCGCCACCTCGCCCCCGGCCACCGTCCGGGCGAGGTTCTCCTCTAGGCGACCCAGCGCCCGCAGGGCCGCTTCCCGCTCCTCGGCGGTGAGGTCGCCGGTGGCGCCCTCCTCCAGCCGGGTCCAGACGCGTTCGACCTCGTGACGCAGGGCGCGGCTGGCCGCGGTGGGCTCCACGAGGACGGCGCGCCGGTCGTCCGGGCAGGGGCTGCGGCGGACGAAGCCGGCGTGTTCGAGCCGCTGGATGGTGCGGGTCATGGTGGCGGCGTCGGAGTCGAGCAGCCGGACGAGATCGGCCTGCCGCTGCGGGCCCAGCTCCCACAGCTGCATCATCACCAACTCCTGCCCCGGGTGCAGTCCGACGGCGCGCAGCAACTGCCCGGCGATCATGCGGTGCAGGCGGGCCACGCGGAAGATCGCGTGGCTGACCGGACCGGTCCGCGCCGAGGCAGGGACGGACAGCGTCACCCCGTCCGTCGTCGCGGCGGCCGGGCAGCCCTCCGCGCCCTCCGGCTCCCCGGCGTTCCCACTCGTCGACCTCGTCGACCGACTCATCCCGGCACCCGACCTTTCCCTCGCCGGCCTGCGGCGCACGCGCACCTCCAGGCCACTGACTGTCCGGACAATCATCCCTCCCATAGGGGAGATAGCGAGCCTACTACGGGGAGCAGCCCCCGCGAGAAGGACGCCATCACCTGCACAAACACCCGCCACCATCCCTCCGAAGCCCAAGCCCACGAGGATTTACTTGTTCGAACAGGTAATTGCGTGCATCATGGTGTCCACGAGCTCCCGCCCGGCCCCCGAGGACCCCGGTGCGGCCGACGAAAGGAATCCGACATGACCACCGCGTTCGAACCGATCGAGCTGAGCGGCAAGCGACTGGCCAACCGCGTCGCGATGGCCCCGATGACCCGCAGCCGCGCCTTCGGGCCCGGCGCCACCCCGACGCCCTCGACGGCCACGTACTACGCCCAGCGGGCCGGAGCCGGGCTGATCGTCACGGAGGGGATCCAGCCGTCGGTCGTCGGCCAGGGCTACCCCGACACCCCGGGCCTGCACTCCGACGCGCAGGTGGCGGCCTGGCGGACGGTGACCGACGCCGTCCACCGCGAGGGCGGAACGATCTTCGCCCAGCTGATGCACACCGGCCGCGTCGGCCACCCCAGCCTGCTCCCCGACGGCCTGGTCCCGGTCGCCCCGTCGGCCGTCACCCCGCAGGGCCAGGTCTTCACCCACCAGGGCCCGAAGGACTTCGAGACGCCGAAGGAGCTCGACGAGGCCGAGATCCGCGCCACCATCGCCGACTTCGCCGCCGCCGCCCGCAACGCGATCGCCGCGGGCTTCGACGGGGTCGAGGTGCACGGCGCCAACGGCTACCTCATCCACCAGTTCCTCGCCCCGAACGCCAACCGGCGCACCGATGGCTGGGGCGGCTCGGTCGAGGGCCGGATCCGCTTCGCCGTCGAGACGGTCAAGGCCGTCGTGGAGGCGGTCGGCGCGGAGCGGGTCGGCTTCCGGATCTCTCCCGGCAACCCGTACAACGACATCGCGGAGACCGACGCGGACGACCTGACGGAGACCTACGGCACGCTGCTGGAGCGGCTGACCCCGCTGGGCCTGGCCTACCTGCACCTGATGGAGGGCCCGGACCGCGACCTGACCCTGCGGCTGCGCAAGGACTGGCCGGGGACGTTCGTCCTGAACCCCTTCACCCACCCCGACCCCACCGGCCCCGAGGCGCTCGGCCTGATCGAGGACGGCACGGCCGACATGATCGCCTTCGGCGCGCTGTTCCTGGCCAACCCCGACCTGCCCCGCCGCCTCCAGGCCGGCGGCCCCTTCAACACGCCGGACCGGGCCACCTTCTACGGTGGCGACGACAAGGGGTACACCGACTACCCCGCCCTGCCCGCCTGAACGGGCACCTCCGGGTCGGGGCCCCGCCCCTCACGCGCACCTCACGCGCCCCGGCAGAACCCGCGGTCCCGCTCGGACAGCAGCTCGCGTGGGCCCGCCGCGCGGAGGACGACGTCCAGGGCCCGGTCCGGATCGGCCGCGTAGCAGTTGCTGAACCAGGCCATGTTGGCCTCCACCACCGCCCACTCGGCGTCCGGCGCCCGCTCGGTGCGCAGCAGCCCGACGTCGACGACGACCGCGCTGGGCAGCGTGTCGCCGCAGGTGGCGAGGAGGCGGCGGGCGAAGGAGAGGACGGCGGCGCGGTGCGGGTGCCCGTCGAGGGGGGCGGATTCGAGGCGCCCGTGGACCGCGTACTGGCTGCCGGCGCGCACCTCGCCGTCCAGCACGAACAGCCGGAACTCCACGGCCCACTCCACCACTTCGCCGACCTGCACCGGCGTCCCATCCGGCAGCTCGTCGGCGGCCGGCAGCCCGTCGCCGCCCGCGTGGACGGCGGCCCGGAAGCTCTTGTCGGACGGCGGTTTCACGAAGGAGGGCCGGTCCAGGCGGCGGGCCGCGCCCAGGGTCGTCAGCACGGTCTCCCGGCGGCGGAAGGCGAACGGCAGCCGGGGCAGCCAGTCGTCGGCCGGCTCCAGGAGGGCCACCCCGAGGCCGGCGCCGAACCGGGCGGCGTAGTGGGGGCCGCCGTAGTAGTGGCCGCCGCCGGGGCCCGTTCCGTCGCCCGTGGGGCGGGCGGGCAGCGTCACGACGTCCATGCCGCGGCGCCGGGCGGCGCGCGCCAGCAGGTCGCGGGTCGTCGTGTACTGCGGGGCGAGGCCGAGGACGCCGCTTCCCGACGGCACGTCAGGACTCCCCGGCGTCGTGCACCAGAAGCGCGATCTGTACCCGGTTGTTGAGGCCGAGCTTGGTGAGGACGCGGGAGACGTGCGTCTTGACCGTGGGCACGCTCAGGTAGAGGTCCGCGGCGATCTCCGCGTTGGACCGGCCGCGGCCGACGGCGACGGCGACCTCCCGCTCGCGCTCGCCGAGCCCGGCGAGCCGCCGCCGGGCCAGGGCCGCCCGGTCGCCGGGCCCGGTCCCGTCCGCCACCTGGGCGATCAGCTGCCGGACGACGGCCGGCGAGAGCACCGGTTCCCCGGCGGCCACCTTCCGCACGGCCTCCACGATCTGCGGCGGCGGGGTGTGCTTGAGGACGAAGCCGGCGGCGCCGGCCCGCAGGGCGCGCAGGACGTGGTCGTCGGTGTTGAACGTGGTCAACATGACGACCTCGGGCGGGTGCGGGCGGCGGCGCAGCGTCTCCGTGGCCGCGAGTCCGTCCACCGTCGGCATCCGGATGTCCATCAGGACGACGTCCGGGGCGTGCGCGTCGACCAGCGGCTCCACCTCGGAGCCGTCCGCCGCCTCCGCGACGATCTCCACGCCGGAGGCGCCGCCCAGCATCAGCCGCAGCCCCGAGCGGACCAGCGGGTCGTCGTCGACGAGGAGGACGCGGATGGGCGCGGGAGCGGGCTCAGGAGCGGGCTCGGTCTCGGTCACCGGGCGGTCCTCGGGCTTCTCGGGCTGCCTCGGGGTGGGCGAGGGCGGCGGCAGGCGGGTGGGGCTCACTTTATCGGCCGGCCGGGGCCGGCGCCGGGGGACGGATCCGGGGTCCCGGGCCGGCGCCGGGGGACGGATCCGGGATCCCGGGCCAGCGCCGGGGGACGGATCCGGGATCCCGGGCCAGCGCCGGGGGACGGATCCGGGATCCCGGGCCGGCGCCCGGGGGAAGGACCCGGGACCCCGGCCCGCCCCCCGGTCACGCGGGGGCGGGCGGCGTACGCCGCCCGCCCCAGGGCAGCCACGCGCGCAGCCGGAACTCCCCGTCCACGCAGCCGTGTTCCAGCCGGCCGTCCGCCAGCCGGGCGCGCTCGGCGAGGCCGGTGAGGCCCTGCCCGGCGCCCGGGATGCCGGAGCCCTGAATGCCGGCACCCGGGATGCCCTCGCCGCGAAGGCCCGCGCCGGGAAGGCCCGCGCCGGGAAAGGCCGCCCCCGTAACGCCCCCGCGAGCCCCCACCGGCACCGCCACAGGAACCGCACTGCGCAACGCGTTGCGCACCTCCACCACCAGCCCCGCCTCCGGGCCGCCCTCGACGGTGACGGTGACGTCCGCGCCGGGCGCGTGCTTGCGGGCGTTGGTGAGCCCTTCCTGCACGATCCGGTAGGCGGTGCGCCCGGTGACGGCGGCCGGCGGCACGCCGCCGGACCCGCCCCCGCCCTCGCCCCCGAGCTCACCGCCGGCCCCACCCTCGGATCCACCCTCCACCCGCACCCCGACCTCCACCCGCATGCCGGCCGCCCGCGACTCCTCCACGAGCCGGGGGATGTCGTCGAGGGTCGGCTGCGGCCGGTCCGGGGTGTCGCCGGCGGGCGGCCGCAGGACGCCGATGATCTCGCGGAGGTCCTCCAGGGCCTGGTACGCGGCGTCCCGGATGACACCGGAGGCCCGCCGGATGTCCTCGGCGGGTGCGTCCGGCCGGAACTCCAGCGCACCCGCGTGCACGCTGAGCAGCGAGAGGCGGTGCGCGAGCACGTCGTGCATCTCGCGCGCGATCTCCTCGCGCACCTGCCGCCGCGCCTCCTCCGCCGCCCGGTCGGCGCGTTCCCGCAGCCCGGCGACGAGCTGGCTCCGCGAGCGGACGTACAGGCCCCAGCCGAAGGCGCCCGCGACCAGGGCGAAGTAGGTGAACGCGGCGGCGGTGCCGGGCTCGTCGAGCGACGGCCGGCCGAGCAGGAAGAGGGGCAGCGGCAGGGCCGTGAACGCGGCGACCCACCGGGTGACGCGCGGCGGCCGGTGGGCCGCGACGGTGAACAGGGCGACCATGATCGGGCCGGCCGCGAAGTGTGAGAAGGCCCCGGTCACCACCAGCGCCACCGCGACCTGCACGGGCCACCGCCGCCGCAGGAACAGCGCCGCGCAGGCGAGGCCGCCGGCCAACTGGTCGGCCAGGAGGGCCGCGTCGGACAGCCGGCGGCCGTCGAGCGCGTCCTCGGCGGTGGCCACCGAGAAGGCGGCGGCGAGCAGGAAGCACCCGAGGTCGGCGAGCCGGTCGCGGGTGGCGGGACGGAGGCGGGTCATGACCGGAATGTACGCGTTCCCGGGCGACGGGCGGCGGGCCCGGCAGCAGGCCGATACCTTCGGCCGCGGACCGATACCTTCGGACGACGGCGGGCCCGCCGGAAACGTCCTTCGGTCGGCGCGGCGGCTCCCGACGGCCGACGCGGGGGCCGCCCGGCGCCTCCTACCGTCGCCGTATGAAGAGTGTCCTGGGTTTCCTGAGTTTCGTCCTGACGGCCGGCGGGATCACCGGCCTGCTGCACGAATGGCTGGGCTGGTTCCGGCTCTTCGGCTTCCTGCGGTACCTCGCGCCCGACGGCTACGCGGTCTACGCGAACGTCGTCTTCATCGTGGTCGGCATCGCCCTGGGCCTCCTCGGCGGCTCCCTGGGACGCCACGGCGCCTCCTCCTGACCGCGAAAGGCGCCTCCTCCTGACCGCGAAAAGCGATGGCGTCCCGCCCGGCCCCCGTGAATCATCGCGCCCATGCGCATCCGAGAGGCCACCGAGCGGGACTGGCCCGCCATCTGGCCGTTCCTCCGTCACATCACCGCCGCGGGCGAGACGTTCGTGTACCCGCTCGACCTGGACGAGGAGGCGGCCCGCGCCCTGTGGCTGCTGCCGGCGCCGAACCGCACGGTCGTGGCCGTGGACGACGCCGGTACGGTCCTGGGCACCGCCAATATGACGGTCAACCGCCCGGGCAACGGCGCGCACATCGCGAGCGCGAGCTACATGGTGGACCCGGCGCACGCCGGCCGGGGCGTCGGCCGGGCCCTGTGCGTGTACACGCTGGAGTGGGCGCGGGCGGCGGGCTTCCGGGGGATGCAGTTCAACGCGGTCGTCGAGTGCAACGAGCCGGCCGTGCGGCTGTACCGGTCGCTGGGCTTCGAGGTGGTGGGCACCGTGCCGGGCGCGTTCCGGCATCCGCGGGAGGGCTACGTCGGCCTGCACGTGATGTACCGGGAGCTGTGAGCGCCCGTCACCCGCGGGCCGCGCACAGCTCCTTCTCCACCTCCGCCACCACGGGTTCACCGCCCCTGCCCCTGTCCCTCCCCCGTCGCCGCAGGTCGGGGACGAGGGTGAGCAGACCGAGCACGGCCAGGCCGGCGCCGAGCCACACCGGGCCGCGCAGTCCGAAGCCGGAGACGGTCAGGCCGCCGACCGAGGACCCGATGATGATGCCGAGGGTGATGAAGGAGGAGTGGATGGTGTTGACCAGGGGACGGGCGTTGGCGGTGCGGTGCACGCGGGTGATCATCGCCGGGTTCATGGTGACGCCGACGAGTCCGATGCCCATCATGCAGACCACCGCGGGCACGGGGAGATCGGCGAGCAGGGCGAGGCCGGCGAGGAAGAGCGCGTTCAGGGTGAGGCCGGTGAACAGCACCGGCAGGGTGTGGCGGTCGGCGAACCGGGCGACGACGGAGTTGCCGAGCACACTGGCGGCGCCGTAGGCGATCAGCAGCAGCGGCACGGTGCCGGTGCCGAAGCCCGTGACCTCCGTGAGCAGCGGGTTGAAGTAGCTGAACGCGGCGAAGGTGGCCCCGATGATCAGGGTGCTGGTGGACAGGACCAGCCACAGCCGGGGGTTGCGGAAGGTGTCCAGCTCCTGCCGGAAGCTCAGCCCGCCCTCGGGGCGGCCCGGGCGGGGCACGCCGACGGCGGTGCACAGCGCGGCGACGGCGGTGAGCAGGCTGATCGCCCAGAACGCGGCGCGCCAGCCGAGGTGTTCGCCGACGAGGGTGGCCAGCGGCAGCCCCAGCAGCGTCCCCAGCATCAGCCCGTTCATGGCCGTGCCGAGCGCCCGGGCGCGTGCCTCCGGGCTCGCGAGCTGGGCCGCGAGGGAGACGCCGATGCCGAAGAACGCCTGGGAGGCGACGCCGGTGACGATCCGGGCGACGAGCATCACCGCGTAGTCGGTGGCGGTGGCGGCCAGCACGTTCCCCGCGAGGAAGACGGCGAACAGCACGTACAGCGCGCTCTTCTGGCACATCCGCATCAGCGCGACGGTGAGGAAGGGCCCGCCGAGGGCCATGGCCGCGGCGTAGGCCGTGATCAGGTATCCGACCTCGGGGACGGTGGCGTCCAGCCCCTCCGCGAGCTGCGGCATCAGCCCGGCGACCACGAACTCGCTGGTCACCATGGCGAAGATGCCCAGCGCGAGCACGTAGACGGGCCGGGGGACGGTGGTGGCTCGGCTCATGACGGCAACACCTTTCCTAACCGATCGTTCCAATAAAAGGGCGAACGAAAACCCCGTGCACCTCAGGGGGTTCCGATGTGTTCCGGGCCGGCGCGTTCGGAACCGGCGCGTTCGGAACCGGCGCGTTCGGACCGGCTCAGCCGAGCACGCCCAGCGCCGTGTCCACGGCGTCCTCCAGCCGCCGGCGCCCGTCGGCGGTCTTGCCGACGACCCGCAGACCCTGGAGGAAGGTGACGAGGAAGCGGGCGAGGGCGCGCGGATCGGCGCCCTCGGCCAGTTCGCCCTGGTTCCGGGCCCGGACGAGGGTGGCGGCGATGGCCGTCTCCAGCTCGTCCAGGGCCGACGCCACGCGCCGCTCGGCCTGCTCGTCGCCGGGCAGGATCTCGACGGCGGTGTTGGTGACCAGACAGCCCTTGCGGTCCGGGTCCTCCAGCGTCTCGGCGGCGTAGCGCCGGATGAGCTCGCGGACGGCGGGCACCGCCGCCCCGGGGCTGCCTAGCAGTTCCAGGCTCGCCTCACCCTTGAGTTCGCAGTACCGGTCGAGCGCGCGCAGGTAGAGGTCGTGCTTGCTGCCGAAGGTCGCGTAGAGGCTCCCCCGGTTGACGCCGAGGTGGTCCACCAGGTCCTGCATCGAGGTGGCCTCGTACCCCTTGCGCCAGAACAGGTCCAGCGCGGACCGCAGTGCGGCGTCGGGGTCGAACTCCTTGTTCCTGCCCATGAAGGGGACGCTATACGAATCGAACCGTACGTTCAAGAATTACGCGGCGGCTGCGGCCTGATCCGGCTCCCCGAACCACCGCCGCAGCGCGGCCCCCAGCCCTTCTCGGTCGCCGTCCCCGTCCCCGTCCGCCGCCCACGCGACGACGCCGTCCGGCCGGACGAGCAGGGCGGCGAGCCCCAGACGGTCCGGGCACGCGGCGGCGATCACCTCGACCCGGCCCCCGTACCCCTCGGCGGAGGCTCGGAGTTCCGGGTCGTCATGGAGGCCGACGAGCAGGGCGCGGCCGTGGTGGAGATGGTCACCGAGCCTGCTGCCGTCGGCGAAGGCCAGGTCGGGGGCGCTGCGCCCGGTGAGTGGGTGGTCGCCGGGGAGGTCGTAGCGCTGCCAGACGCCGGAGATCCTCTTGACGAAGTGGGTGGTGCCCTCGACGGTTCCGATCAGGTCGCGCACCACCGTCCGCAGGGCGCGGGCGTGCGGGTCGGGCCGCATCACGGCCACTTGGGCGCGCGTCCACTCCAGCACCCAGGCGCCGATGGGGTGCCGTTCGGCGGTGTACGTGTCGAGCAGGCCATCGGGAGCCCACCCGCGGACGGTGGCGGCGAGCTTCCAACCGAGGTTCATCGCGTCGCCGATGCCGAGGTTGAGGCCCTGGCCACCGAACGGCGAGTGGACGTGGGCGGCGTCGCCCGCGAGCAGGACGCGGCCCTTGCGGTAGGTGGACGCCTGGCGGGCGTTGTCGGTGAACCGGGTGGCGGTGTGCACGGCGGTGACGGTCACGTCGGCGCCGGTGACCCGGCGCAGACTGTCCTCGATCTCGCGGGCGGTGACCGGGGATTCGCGGTCGGCGGGGGGCCCGTCGAACTCCACGGTGAGGACGCGGCCGGGCATCGGCCCGTGGACGTAGTGGCCGGTGCCGGTGGTCTGCCAGCCGCGGCCCAGCGCCTCCGCGCCCGTCATCTCGACGAGCGCCTGGCGGCCGGTGATCTCGGGGTCGGTGCCGGGGAAGGCGAAGCCGGCGAGCTTGCGGACGGTGCTGCGACCGCCGTCGCAGCCGACGAGCCAGCGGGTACGGACCGGGCCCGCGTCGGTGTGGACGGTCACGCCGGCGTCGTCGGCGTCGTCAGCGTCGTCGGCATCGTCGGCGTCGAAGCCGGTGAGGGTGACCCCGCGGCGGACCTCGACGCCGAGGGCGGCGGCCCGCTCGCCGAGCAGCCGCTCCAGGGGCTCCTGCGGGACGAGGCCGACGTCCGCCGCCGGTCCGGCGTTCCCGAACTCGGGGTCGCCCGCGTCGAAGAGGTCGGCCGGGAGCGGTATCGCCGCGAAGTGCCCGGCGAACCGGGGAGCGGGCGTCACTGCGGGTCCCGCGCCGGCGGCGAACGAGCTGAAGCGGCCCAGCGCTTCCTTCTGGATCTCGGCGAGGGCCGGCAGCAGGCCCCGACGGTAGAACGCTTCCGCGCTCGGCGTGTTGATGGCCCCGGCCTTGATGGTCCGGTCCACCTCGGTCCGGCGTTCGAGGACGAGGACGCGGGTGCCGGCCGTCGCGAGTTCGCAGGCGAGCGTGAGGCCGACGGGGCCTGCGCCCGCTACGACGACGTCGCACTCCGGGGATTCCATGAGGTTCATGACGTTCATGAGGTTCACTGTAGCCACTAAACTTTTATAGTCGATATACCCTTCTCGTATGAGTGGACGGAAGGCATCGCATCCGGCGGCGGCGGAGGAGCTGCCGCTGCGGCAGCGCAAGAAGTTGCTGACGCGGCAGCGGATCTCGGACGTGGCCACGCGGCTGTTCTTCGAGCGCGGCTTCGAGGAGGTGACGGTGGCGGAGGTGGCCGAGGCGGCCGAGGTCTCGGCCATGACCGTGTTCAACCACTTCCCGCGCAAGGAGGACCTGTTCCTCGACCGCATCCCCGAGGGCATCGAGCTCGCCACCGCGGCCGTCCGCGACCGCGCCCCCGACGAGACCCCCGTCGCCGCCCTCCGCCGCCTCGCGCTGCGCCTCGTCGACGAGGGGCATCCGCTGTCGGCCGTCGGGCACGCGCCGTTCTGGCGGATCGTGTACGGCTCGCCGGCGCTGCGGGCTCGCTTGCGCGAGGGGGCCGACGAGCTGGAGGCGGCCCTGACGGCCGCCATCGCCGCTCATCCCGGGGGGCTTCCCAGCGATCCTCAGCCTCGGATAACCGCGGCTCTCGTTGTCGCCGCTTATCGGGGGGCTTGTGCGACGTCGCTGCGGCGGGTGTTCGCGGGGGAGGCGGGGGATGGGGTGATGGTTGCTCACCGGGCGCTGTTGGAGCGGGTGTTCGGGGAGCTGGAGCGGGTGTTGCCGCTCGAAGGGTGAGTTACCCCGGCCCCACCCCTTCACCGTTTCCTGGGGCTGCGCCCCAGACCCCGCTGATCGCGGCTTCGCCGCTCGTCCTCAATCGCCGGACAGGCTGGATAGCGCGTTCGGGCGCACCACTCAGCCCGTCCGGCGCTTGAGGACAACCGCGCGGAGCGCGGTTTCGGGGTCTGGGGCGTCAGCCCCAGGAAACGGTGAAAGGGCGGGCCAGGGGCAGCCCCAACCGCCGCACCCCCTCCACAAGCTCCGCCTCCCCCGCAACAGCCGCCACACACACCCGCACATGCGCCGCCGGCGGCTCAGCCGCGTAATAGAGCCGCCCGGGCGCGACAGCGACGCCCACACGCAACGCCCCCGCGACAAAAGCGGCCTCGTCCGTCCCATCAGGCAGCCGCAGCCACAAATGAAAGCCGCCCGGCGGCACATGGTCGAGCGCGACGGACGGCAGTTCACGCCGCACCGCGTCGAGAAACACCCCCCGCCGCGAGAGCAACTCCGCGGCGACCGTCCGCGCATGCCGCGCCCAGGCAGGCGACCCCACCAACTCCAAAGCAGCCTCCTGAAGAGGCCGAGGCACGAAGAAGCTGTCGATCAGCTGCACCGCGCGCAACCGCTCCACCACCGGCCCCCGAGCCGCGAGCGCGCCGACCCGCAGGCTGGGCGAGACGAACTTCGTCAGCGAGGTGACGTGCACGACGACGCCGTCCGGGTCCTCGGAGGCCAGGGTGGGCGGCTGGGGAGGGGCGTCCGCGTGGGCGAGGCCGCGGGCGAAGTCGTCCTCGACGACGAACGCGCCGGCGGCCCGGGCGATGCGGAGGACGTCGCGGCGGCGCTCGGCGGAGAGGACGGCGCCGGTCGGGTTCTGGTAGAGCGGCTGGCAGAAGAACACCCGGGCGCCGGTGGCCCGGAACGCCTCGGCGAGCAGGTCGGTACGGACGCCGTCGGCGTCCACCGGGACAGGCACGGGATGCAGCCCGGAGGCGTACGCGGCGGCGAGCACGCCGGGGTACGTGGGCGACTCGACGAGCACGGGAGCACCCGGGGGCGCCAGGGCGCGCAGGGCGGTGGTGAGGGCGCTCTGGCCGCCGGCGGTGATGAGGACGTCGGAGGCGGCGACGGAACCGTCCGGTCCGCCGATCGCCCGCGCGAACCAGGCACGGAGCGCCTCGACGCCCTCGACCGGGGGCCGCCCCCACGCACCGGGGCGGCGGCCCGCCCGGCCGAGGGCCGCGGCGAGGGCGCGTTCGGGCTGCAGCGAGGCGTGCAGGTAGCCGCCGGCGAGGTCGATGGTGCCGGACGGGGTGGAGGTGAACGTCGCGCACACCCGGCTCGCCTCGACGGAACGCGGCACCGTGCGGTCCCCCGGTTCGGCGCTCAGCGCCACCTGCTGCCAGGAGGTGTCCCCCGACGGCGCGCGAGCGGCCGGCCGTGCCTCCGCGCGGAACGCCCCCGCTCCCGGCCGGGTCACGACCAGCCCCTCCGCCGCGAGGACGGCGAGGGCTCGGGAGACCGTGACGGGGCTGACCCGGAAGCGATCGATCAGGGTCCGGCTGGACGGCAGCTTCTCACCTGGTGAGTAGCGGTCGACCTCCTGCCGCAGGAGTCCGGCCAGTTCGGAGACACTGCTACGCTCGTGCATGACAGCACAAGATAGCGCTACTCGCCCGATGTCGATAGCGGTCAACGGCAACACGGCGACCGGCGGCACGCTCCTCGCCCTGCTCGCCGTGGGCATGTTCTCGCTGACCTTCCCGGCGACCGTCTGGGCCCTGGACGGGCTCGGCCCCTGGTCGGTGGTCGCCTGCCGCGCGGTCCTCGCCGCCCTGCTCGCCGGCGGCTTCCTGCTCGCCGGGCGGGTGCCCCCGCCGGACCGCCGGCACTGGGGCGGGCTGGTCACCGTCGCGGCCGGCTGCATCGTCGGCTTCCCCCTGCTGACCACGCTCGCCCTGGAGTCCTCGACGACCTCGCACGCGGCCGTGGTCGTCGGCCTGCTGCCGGTGACCACCGCCGTCTACGCCACGCTGCGTACCGGGGCCCGGCACTCCCGCGCCTTCTGGGTGGCGGCGGTGGCCGGGGCCGCGGTGGTCATCGCCTTCGCCGTGTACCAGAGCGGCGGCCGGCCCGGCACCGGCGACCTGTACCTGTTCGCCGCGCTGCTGGTCTGCGCCGCCGGCTACGCCGAGGGCGGCCGGCTGGCCCGGCTCATGCCCGGCTCCCACGTGATCGCCTGGGCCCTCGTCCTCTGCCTGCCCGCGGGCGTGGCCGGCGCGGCGCTCGCGCTTTCCCTGGAGCCCGTGCACCTCACCGGCAAGACGACGGCCGGGCTGGCCTGGCTCGCCTTCTCCCAGTTCGTGAGCATGTGGCTGTGGTACCGGGCTATGGCCGCGACGGGTGTGGCACGAGCGGGTCAGTTGCAGCTCGCGCAGCCGCTGCTCACTCTGGTGTGGTCGGTGGCGCTTCTCGGCGAGCGGCTTTCGCCCGCGGCGCCGGTTGCCGCTGTCGCGGTGCTGGTGTGTATCGCGGTGACGCAGCGGACTTGATGCGTTGAGGGTACCCCGGTCCCTCTCTTTCGCCGTTTCCTGGGGGCAAGCCCCCAGACCCCCCTGAAACCGCGCTCCGCGCGGTTGTCCTCAAACGCCGGACGGGCTGGTCTCAGCCCGTCCGGCGATTGAGGACGAGCGGCGGAGCCGCGACAAGGGGGGTCTGGGGCGCAGCCCCAGGAAACGGCGAAGGGGAGGAACCGGGGCACCCCCCAATCGGGCCGTAGACCGGGCCGGTCCGCCTCCGCGACCCTAGACTCGAAGGGACCGCGCGCGTCAGCGCGCACGCGCACAAGCCACGACCGACCCCGACGGAAGGAGCCGCGTCGATGCATGCGAGCAAGGGCGACCACCTGGTCGTACACGGCAGGGTCGTCGGACAGCAGGACCACGTCGTGGAGATCGTCGAGGTCCTCGGCCCCAACGGCACACCCCCGTACCGCGTCCGGTCCGACAACGGTCACGAGACGATCATGTCGCCGGGCCCGGACTCGGTGGTGGACCACCGCAAGGCGACGGGCGAGAGGTAGCCACACGCCGCGGGGCCAGCGCCGCAGGATCAGCGCGGCGGGCGCGCGCGGCGGGGGTAGTGGTCCCCGACCACGCGCGCCATCGCCCCGATCGGGTCGTCGCGCACCTGCCGGGCGGAGAAGTAGACGTTGCCGCGCACGTCCCGGTGGCGTCGGCAGAGGGTGAGGTGGCGGGAGAGTTCGGCCGGGTCCTGCCAGGGGGCGGGCTGGGCGGGGTCGCCCTGCCGGTAGAGCGCCTCGCCGATGTACAGGTCGACGTCGGTGCCGTGCACGGTCCCGGCCCACCACGGCACGAGGGTGGCGTAGTCGGCGGCGGCGTTGCCGATGTGCCAGTACACCTGGGGTACGACGTAGTCGATCCACCCCTCGCGCACCCACTTACGGGTGTCGGCGTAGAGGTCGTCGTACGTCTGCACCCCGGCCCGGGTGTCCGAACCCCGGGGATCCGTCGTCTTGTTGCGCCACACGGCGAACGGGCTGACCCCGAACCGCACACGCCTCTTCCGCCGCTTGATGCGCTCGCCCGTCTCCCGCACCAGCCGGTCGATGTTGTCCCGCCGCCAGGCGCCCCGGTCCGGGAACGCCCCGCCGTACCGGCGGTAGGCGGCCGCGTCGTCGAACTCCTGCCCCGCCACCGGGTACGGGTAGAAGTAGTCGTCGAAGTGCACCCCGTCCAGGTCGTAGCGGAACACCGCGTCGAGCATGGCGTCCTGGACGAACCGGCGGACGTCCGGCAGACCGGGGTTGTAGTAGAGCTTCCCGCCGTACGGCACCGCCCAGTCGGGGTGCACCCTCGCCGGGTGGGACGAGACGAGCCGTCCCGGGTCGGTGTGGTTGGCGATGCGGTACGGGTTGAACCAGCCGTGCAGGTGCAGGTTCCGCCGGTGCGCCTCGCGGACGGCGAAGGCGAGCGGGTCCCAGCCGGGGTCCCGGCCCTGAGTGCCGGTCAGGTACTCGGACCACGGTTCGTACCGCGAGGGCCAGAACGCGTCGGCGGTCGGACGGATCTGGAGGAGGACGACGTTGAGCCGGCGGGTCGCCGCGGAGTCGAGGAGGACGAGGAGCTCCGCTCGCTGCCGGTCCGGGGTGAGCCCCGGGCGGGACGGCCAGTCGATGTTGGCGACGGTGGCGGCCCACACGCCCCGGAACTCCGTCGGGGTCCCGGCCGCCTCGGCGGCCCCCGCCCGTCCCGTCCCGAAGCCCAGGGCCGTCACCGCCCCCGCCCCGACCGCCGTGAACCGTCTTCGCGTCATTCGCACCATATGTTGCTCACTCCTTGTCGGATGTGTCACACCGTGCGCGCTGAGCATGCCCTCCCCGGGCCCCCCGCTACCGGACCGCTCGGAGTAACGTCTGACCGAGGCGGGAGCGATCCCGGCACCCGCCGGTCGACGAAGAGCACCGAAAGGCAACGTCTTGAGCGACATCGAACGCGTGGGAGTGGTCGGCTGCGGCCAGATGGGCGCGGGCATCGCGGAGGTGTGCGCCCGGGCGGGCCTGGACGTCAAGGTCGCCGAGACCACGGGCGAGGCCCTGGAGCTCGGCCGCACCCGGCTCACCAACTCCCTCGGCAAGGCCGCCGAGCGCGGCAAGATCACCGAGGCGGAGCGGGACGCGGCCCTGGACCGGCTGAGCTTCACCACCGACCTCGGCGAGTTCGCCGACCGCGACCTGGTCATCGAGGCCGTCGTGGAGAACGAGCAGGTCAAGACCGAGATCTTCCAGGTGCTCGACCAGGTCGTCACCCGCCCGGACGCCATCCTCGCGTCGAACACCTCGTCCATCCCGCTGGTCAAGCTCGCGGTCGCCACCTCGCGCCCCGACCAGGTCATCGGCATCCACTTCTTCAACCCCGCCCCGGTGCAGAAGCTGGTCGAGATCATCCCGGCGCTCACCACCTCCGACGAGACGATCAAGCGCGCCGAGGCGCTGGTGTCCGGTGTGCTGGACAAGCACCCCATCCGCGCGCAGGACCGCTCCGGCTTCATCGTCAACGCCCTGCTGATCCCGTACCTGCTCTCCGCGATCCGGATGTTCGAGTCGGGCATCGCCAGCCGCGAGGACATCGACAACGGCATGGAGATGGGCTGCGCGCACCCCATGGGCCCGCTCAAGCTCTCCGACCTCATCGGCCTCGACACCGTCGCGTCGGTGGCCGACAGCATGTACGCCGAGTACAAGGAGCCGCTGTACGCGGCGCCTCCGCTGCTCCAGCGGATGGTGGACGCGGGACGGCTGGGACGGAAGTCGGGGGCGGGCTTCTACACCTACGGCTGATCCGGCCGCGTACGCGCAACCCGCCCTCCCCACAGCGCGGTTCCGCGCGGAAAACCGCTGTCCGGGGGCGGGCCCGCGGTGCTTCAATGCACCGTGACCTCCACCGGTTCCGCCGCGCCCGCCGGCCGTTCGCTCCTCGCCCGGCTGGAGCGCTACTACGACGCGGTCCCGCGCGGCAGCGCCCGGGGTGAGCGGTTCGGCCCGCTGACCCTGTTCGTACGGGAGGGCACGGGCTGGCCGTTCTACGCCCGTCCGTCCCTCGCCGGCTGCGACGGCGTCACCGCCGCCGACGTGCGGCGCGTCCGGGCCCGGCAGCGGGAGCTCGGCGTCCCCGAGGCGTTCGAGTGGGTCGCCGAGACGTCCCCCGCCCTGCGGCCGGCGGTCGAGGCGGCGGGGCTCGTGGTGCGCGAGCACCCTCTGATGCTCCTCGGCCCCGCCGGTCCCCCTGCGACGACAGGCGCGCCCGACGGGGTCACCGTCCGGATCGTCGGCGCCGACGATCCGGCACTGCCCGGCGCGGTGGCCGTCCCGTACCTGTCGTTCGCGGAGCCGGGGACGCGCAGGGGCCGGGCCGGTGTCACGGAGTTGGACGCCCTGATCCGGAAGCTGACCGCCGACGGGACCGTGGAGCGCCTCGCCGGCCGGATCCGGGCCGGTCTGACCTCGGTCGCCGCCGCGCTGGAAGGCGATACGGTCCTGAGCGCCGGGCAGCACCAGCCGGTCGGCCCGGTCAGCGAGGTCGTGGGCGTCGGCACGCTGCCGGTGGCCCGCCGGCGCGGCCTGGGCCTCGCCGTCACCGCCGCGCTGGTGGCCGACGCCCGGGCGCGGGGTGTGGAGACCGTGTTCCTGTCGGCCGGTGACGACGACGTGGCCCGGCTGTACGGCCGGGTCGGCTTCCGCCGCGTCGGCACGGCCCTCATCGCCGGGCCGCCCGCTCCGTAGCTCCCGCTCGTCGGCTCCCACGCCGCCGGAAGCACCCGGACATCGGCCCCGCACGTGCGGAACGACTGCGTCGTGACCGGAGGCATGGGAGCTTGCGCACGGCCCGACCGGACGAAGCCGTATCCGACGAACGGGACGTTCACACTCCGCTTCGGGGGCGCCGCCTCCCAGCACCCGCCCGGGCGCGCCCGGCTGCGCCCCCTCAGGCCGCCACCAGCCGCTCCACCAGCAAAAACGCGCCGATCCCCACCATCGCGACACCCGACAGCCGGCTCACCGTGAGCGCCACGGACGGCCGGGCCCGCAGTACCCGGCGGGCCAGCGTGCCGACGCCGAAGTAGACCACCCCGCAGGCCGCCACGTGCAGTACCCCGAGCGTTCCGGTCTGGACCGCCACCGGCCACGTCCCGTGCCGGTCGACGAACTGCGGCAGCAGTGAGACGTAGAGCAGCAGCCCCTTGGGGTTGAGGCCGCTGGTGCCCACGCCCTGGAGCAGGACGCGGGACGGCGGCAGCGCCGCCGAGGTGGCCGCCGCCGCTCCCGGCACGGGCGGCCGGCGCAGCGTCGCCACCCCCAGCCAGACCAGGTACCCCGCGCCGAGCACGGTCAGCGCGGTCAGCAGGCTCGGCGTCCCGGCGACGAGCGCGGCGACGCCGGCCACCACGACCACCGTGAGCCCGGCGTAGCCGAGCATCAGGCCGCCGACCGCCGGGACGACGGAGCGGTCGCGCAGGCCGGCGGCTATCGCGTAGGCCCAGTCGGCGCCGGGGACGAGGAGGAGCAGGACGGAGACGGTGAGAAAGGCGGTCATGGAGCCGACGGCCATGCGCTGCGCACCCCTTCCGGACGTTTGACGATTCCGACGACGATTCCGCCGGTGACGGCGAATTGCCGTTGCGGTGGGGAAGGTTATGCGCGTTCCGGCGGGAAGTGTTGTCATCTTTTGCCCGGAACCGGCGTGGCGGAGGGAGAATATGTCCCATGGACAGCCTCGACCGGAAAATCCTTGCCGAGCTCCAGAGGGACGGCCGCCTCACCGTCACCGAGCTGGCCGCCCGGGTGCGCCTCAGCGTCTCGCCCTGCCACCGCCGGCTGCGCGAGCTGGAGCGCTCGGGGGCGATACTCGGCTACCGGGCCGTGGTGGATCCGCGCGCCCTCGGGATGACCTTCGAGGCCCTGGTGTTCATCACCATGCGCCAGGAGGACCGCGAGACGGTCAGCGACTTCGAAGGGGCCGTCGCCGGCATCCCACAGGTGGTGCGGGCCGAGCGGCTGTTCGGCGACCCGGACTACATGCTGCGCGTGGTCACCGCCGACCTCGACGCCTACCAGCGGCTCTACGACGAGCACCTGGCCACGTTGCCGGGCGTGCTGCGGCTGGACTCCACCCTGGTGATGAAACGCGTGGTCGAGGAACGCCCGCTCCCCGAACGGTGATGTGCCGCAAGGGCGTTCACACGGGGTGTACGGCGCTGACCCGTACTCACCCTCCGCACACGCTCCCGCCCGGCCCCGCCCCGCGCTTTCCTTGTCGTACAGCGCTTTCACCACGGAAACAGCCGTGGGGCCTTCCGGAAGGAGTACGGACCGTGACCATGCACCCCGAGCACGCCGCGAAGACGGCAGAGCTCGCGGAGCTCCGGCGCAGACTCGACGTGGGCGTCGTCCGCATCGACGGGCGCCTCGCCCTGCTCACCCAGCGCAGCGACCAGGCGCAACGCGAGATCACCGAAGTGGAGGAGCGCGTCAAGGCGCTGGAGAGCGGCCGCTGGCCGGTGTCCTCCCTTGCCGCGCTCACCGGCCTGGCCGGGCTCGGCCTCGCCGTCTGGCAGGTCGTCGGCCGGTGAGCACGGGGGTCCCCCGCCGCCCCGCGGTGATCAGTCGAGCAGGTGATCAGCCGAGGCGCGTGTGGTGCAGCAGGAGCAGGGCGGCGGCCATGTTGGCGGCCGGCACCTCACCCCGGGCGATCATGTCCGGCACCAGCTTGAGCGGGACCCACTCGCGGCGGTCCGACTCGAAGCCGTCCTCCGGTTCACCGGTGTACTCGGCCTCGTCCGTCCAGTAGACGTGGTGCCGGGCGTCGGTGAGCCCGTTGGACGGTTCGACGGTCATCAGGTGCCGCAGCGGGCCGGGCCGCCAGCCGGTCTCCTCCTCCATCTCCCGGGCCGCGGCCCGGGCGACGTCCTCGCCGTCCTCGACGACCCCGGCGGCCAGCTCCCAGCCCCAGGTGTCGGTGATGAACCGGTGCCGCCAGAGCAGCAGCACCTCGTTGGCATCGTTGACCACCGTGGCGACGGCCACGGGCCGCATCCGGATGAGGAAGTGGTCGAGGTGCCGGCCGTCGGGGAGTTCGACGTCCGCGAGATTGACCCGGAACCAGCGGTTCTCATAGACGTTCCGCTCCGCGAGATTCTTCCAACGCACGTGTTGCCACCTTCCGCCGAGGTGGCCACCTACCCGGGCGTCGCCCGCACAAGGGTCGTCACAAGGGCACGCGCAGCGCCCCTTCGATCATTTCGGCGGCCTCGGCGGTGGCCGCGCACCCGCTTTCGACCAGGTGCTCGCGCACCGCCCGGAGCCGGTCCCGTAAGCGCTGCGATTCCATGCCCCTCGCCTGCTCGGTCATCTCCTGAGCGGTGGCCACCGCCTTGTCCGCGTCTCCCTGACGCAGCTCGATGTGCGTGAGCATGGCGAGCCGGTGGACACGGCCCCGGTCGTGGGCGGGGGTGTCGACGGCCCGGTCGGCGTGCTCACGGGCGGGCCGGAGATCACCGAGGCTGAGCAGGGCCTCGGCCACCTGGACGTTGACCAGCCCCGGCTGGACATAGCCGGTCTCGGCGGGCTCCTGGCCCCGGTGGATGCGCTCGGCGGCCGACTCGGCGCGGCGGATGCAGCCCAGCGCCCCGGCGCCGTCGCCGAGCCGGGCGTACGCCTTGGCCTGCATGGCGTAGAGGTCGGCGGCGAGGGCGGGGGTCAGGTGCGGGCCGCCGGAGCGCAGCGCGGACTCGGCGAAGGCGACGGCCTGCCGGTACTCCCCCAGGAACAGCGACTGGTTGACCAGCAGGGCGATCACGTAGGCGCCCAGCCCCCGGTCCCCGCTGGCCTTCGCCAGCCGCAGCGCCTGGTGGAAGTAGCGCTGGGCGAGGCCGTGCGCGTCGGAGTCGTAGGCGCAGATGCCGGCGACGGCGACCAGCCCGCCGGTGGCGCGGTGGAGGTGGCGGCCGGTGGCGTCGGAGTAGCTGCCGCGCAGCAGCGGGGCGGTCTCGGCGTTGAGGAAGCCGACGATCCGGGCGCGCGTCGCGATCCCGCCGGCCTTGCGGTACATCTGCTCGTAGTGCGCGCGGGCGGCGCGCAGCATGGCGATGTCGTCCATGGAGACCCGGGTGAGGCCGCGTCGGGAGACGTCGGCGTCGTCGGGCGGGTTCTCCCACTCCCAGACGGGGATGACGGCGTGGGTGCCGGTGACGGCGGGCGCGGTGACGACGTGCTCGCGCTGCTGCTCGTCGGAGCGCCAGAGGGCGGTGGCCCGCTCGACGAAGCCGGAGAGCGGGGTGCCGGGGACCCGGGGGGCGCCGGGGGTGCCCAGGCCGATGTCGTCGAGGGTCAGCGGCCGGTGCAGCCGCTCGCCCAGCACCTCGCAGATGAGGTCGGGCACCTGTCCGCGCGGCCGCTGGCCCTTCAACCAGCGGGCCACCGCGGTGTGTTCGTAACGCAACGCCAGACCCCGGGTCCGGCCCGCCGCGTTGACGTGGGCGGCCAGGCCGGCGTGGGACATCCCCGCCTCGTCGAGTATGGCGTCGAGCAGAGTGTTGGGCTCCATGCCGCCCCTCCGTGAGCGCTCGGTCGACCCAGCGTAACGGAAACGGATTCGCACGGGGTGTGAACGAGCTTGGAGGGAAAGGGAGTTCAGCCGTACGGGCAGCTGCGGGCCAGCGGTCCGTGCGGGGCCCGGCCCGGGACGCGGTGGCGGTCGTCGCGCAGGGCCAGCAGGGCGAAGTCGTCGGCGAGGACGCCGCCGGTGTGCCGCAGGACGGCGTTGCGGACGCGCTCGACGACGGCCGCGGGGACGACGGGCGCGCCGCCGGCGGCCTCGGCGAGGACGCGGGTGAGCGGGAAGAACCGGCCGGCCGCGTCCCGGGCGTCCTCGACACCGTCGGTGTGCAGCACCAGGGCCTCGCCGGGCAGCAGCCGGGCCAGCCGGCGGACGGGCGGCTCGGCGGGGAGCGGGAACATGCCGAGCGGGGGCAGCGGGTCGCCGGAGGAGAGGACCTCGGCGCGGGCGCCGGGGAGCGGTCCCGCGTCGCCCGCGATGAGCCGGTGGGGCCAGGGGTGGCCGCAGTTGAGGGCCGTGACCTCGCCCTCCGCGCCGATCTCCAGCACGAGGACGGTCGCGAAGTCTTCACCGGAAGGCAGCGACTCGCCGGAGGGCGGCGACTGGCCGGACGCGAGGTCGCCGAGGTGGCGGTGGAAGGCGCGCTCCATGCGGCGCAGCACGCCGGGGAGGCCGTCCTCGTCGTGGGCGGCCTCCCGGAAGCTGCCGAGCAGGGCGGCGACGGTGCCGAGGGCGGGCAGGCCGTGGCCCCGGACGTCCCCGATGACCAGCCGGACGCCGTGCCGGGTGGCCAGCACCTCGTAGAGGTCGCCGCCGAGCAGGGCGCCCTCGCTGGCGGAGCGGTGGCCGCCGGCCAGGGTGAGCCCGGCGAGGCGCGGCGGCAGCGGGCGCAGGACGGCGTGCTGGGCGGTGGCGGCGATCTCCCGGAGCCGTTCGACCTCGCGGGCCAGCCGGTGGCCGCGGTGGCTGGCGAGCCAGGCCGCGGCGACGACGGCGAGGACGGCGCAGCAGGTGCCCACCAGCGCGGCGGGGTCGGCGCGGCCCGCGGAGCCCAGCGGGACGAGGGCGAACAGCGCGCAGCCGCCGCCGAGCAGGACGTGGTGGCGCCGGCCGCTGCCGGCGCAGGCGATGGCGGGCGCGACGGCGAGCAGGTGCGCGAAATGGCTGCCGAGCGGGCTGAGCAGCTCCCAGAGCACCACCCCGGCGACCCAGAGTCCGGGCAGCACGAGCACCGCACCTCGTCGGCAGCGCGCCGTCCTGGTACGGATCATGCCGTCGGCCCCCCTTGCGCAATGACGCGCTCGATTCTCGCGAGCGCCGGCGCGGAAGTAACGACCTGAACCCCGTTTTCCACCCCATCGGGTGAAGTCGGGTGGGTGCGGGGCTGACGGTGCGGGTGGCACGCGAGGGGCGCCCCGGCGAACCGGAGCGCCCCTCGATCAAGCAAGCGCCGTTACGCGCCGCGCAGCACCGCACCCGTACGCTCGACGGCCGCCCGCACGGCCGCGTCGCGGGCCGCGGACGCCTCGTCGGCGGTCAGCGTGCGGTCCGTGGCGCGGAACCGCAGCGCGTACGCCAGCGACTTCCGGCCCTCGCCCAGCTGCTCGCCGGTGAAGACGTCGAACAGCCGCAGCGACTCCAGCAGTTCACCGGCGCCGGACCGCAGCGCGGCCTCGACCTCGCCGGCCGGCACGCCCGCGTCCACGACCAGCGCGACGTCCTGCGTGGCCACCGGGAACGAGGAGACGCGCGGCGCCTCCAGGACGCCCGCGCCGGCCTCCTCCAGGCGGTCCAGCTCGATCTCCATCGCGCAGGTGCGCTCCGGCAGGCCGAACGCCTTGATGACGCGCGGGTGGAGCTCACCGGCGTTGCCGACCAGCACCTCCTGCCCGTCGATCACCGCGAGCAGCGCGGCGCAGCGGCCCGGGTGGAACGGCGCCAGCTGGTCCTGCCGGACGATCAGCTCGACACCGGCCTCGCGGGCCACCGCGCGGCCCGCCTCGACGGCGTCCGCCCAGCCCGACGGACGGGCCTGGCCCCACCAGCCGGCGCGCTCGCGGGCACCGGCGAGGACCACGGCCGCCCGGCGCGGCTGCCGGGGCAGCGCGGCGTCGAGCGAGGCGATCTCCTCGTCGGTGGGGCGGCGGTCCACCGGCAGCCGGCCGGCCGGAAGCTCCTCGCCCGTGGGGCGGAAGACCAGGCCGGTCTCGAACAGGGCCAGGTCGTGCTCGCCCCGGCTGTCGTTGCGGCGCAGCGTGGCGAACAGCCCCGGCAGCAGGGTGGTGCGCAGCGCGGGCTCCGCCTCGGAGAGCGGGTTGACCAGGCGCACGGTCAGCCGGCGGGCGTCGTCCGCCTCCAGGCCGAGGTGGTCCAGGGCCCAGTCGCCGACGAACGGGTAGCTGGGCGCCTCGACGTACCCGGCGCCGGCCAGCGCGCGGCCGACCCGGCGGTGCAGCCGCTGCCGGGCGGTCAGACCGCGGCCGGCGGGCGGCTTCGGCAGCGTGGAGGGCAGGTTCTCGTAGCCCTCCAGCCGGATGACCTCCTCGGCGAGGTCGTTGGGGTCGGTGAGGTCGGGCCGCCAGCTCGGGACGGTGACGATCAGCTCGTCCTGCCCGTAGACGTCGCAGCCGACCTCCTGGAGGCGGCGGACGACGGTCTCCCGGCCGTACACCACGCCCGCCACCCGGTCCGGGTGGTTCGCGCGCAGCGGGATGGTGCGGGGGGCGCTGGGCGTGATGACCTCGGTGACCCCGGCCTCCGGGGTGCCGCCGGCGAGCAGCACCAGCAGGTCGACGGTCCGCTGCGCGGCGGCCGAGGCCGCCTGCGGGTCGACGCCGCGCTCGTAGCGCTTGGCCGCCTCGGAGCCCAGCTTGTGCCGGCGGGCGGTGCGGGCGATGGAGACGGCGTCGAAGTGCGCGGCCTCGATGACGACCTCGGTGGAGCCGCCCTCCTCCGCCCCGGCGATCTCGGTGCCGGCGCCGCCCATGACACCGGCGAGCCCGATGGGGCCGTTGTCGTCGGTGATGACCAGGTCCTCGGCGTCCAGGACGCGCTTGGTGCCGTCGAGGGTGGTCAGCTTCTCGCCCGGCTCGGCGCGGCGGACGCCGATCGTCCCGGCGATCCGGGAGCGGTCGTAGGCGTGCAGCGGCTGGCCGAGCTCCAGCATCACGTAGTTGGTGATGTCGACGGTCAGCGAGACCGGGCGCATGCCGGCCTTCTGCAGCCGGCGCTGGAGCCAGATCGGCGACCGGGCCTCGGGGTCGAGGCCGGTGACCGTACGGGCGGTGAAGCGGTCGCAGCCGACCGGGTCGGCGACGCGCACCGGGTGGCCGTACGAGTTGGGCGCGGGCACGTCCAGCAGCGCCGGGTCGCGCAGCGGCAGGCCGTACGCGGTGGCGGTCTCGCGGGCGATGCCGCGCAGGGACAGGCAGTAGCCGCGGTCCGGGGTGACGGCGATGTCCAGGACGTCGTCGCGCAGCTCCAGCAGCTCGATCGCGTCCGTGCCGACCTCGTGCTCCGGCGGCAGCACGATGATGCCGTGCGTGCCGTCGTCGCCCATGCCGAGCTCGTCGCCCGAGCAGATCATGCCGCGCGAGACCTTGCCGTACGTCTTGCGCTCGGCGATGGCGAAGTCGCCGGGCAGGACGGCGCCGGGGAGCGCCACGACGACCTTGTCGCCGACGGTGAAGTTGCGGGCGCCGCAGACGATCTCCTGCGGCTCACCCGTACCGTTGGCCATGCCGACGTCGACGGTGCAGAAGCGGATGGGCTTGCGGAAGCCCTCCAGCTCCTCGATGGTCGCGACCTTGCCGACGACCAGCGGGCCGGTGAGGTCGGAGCCGAGGTGCTCGACCCGCTCGACCTCCAGGCCGGCGGCGACGAGCTTGGCCTGCACGTCGCGGCCGGTGGTGCCGGCCGGCAGGTCGACGTATTCCCGCAGCCAGGAAAGCGGGGCGCGCATCAGATCTCCATCCCGAACGGCCGGGTGAAGCGCACGTCACCCTCGACCATGTCTCGCATGTCCTCGACGTTGTGGCGGAACATCAGCATCCGCTCGATGCCGAACCCGAAGGCGAATCCGCTGTACTTCTCCGGGTCGATGCCCGCGGCGACGAGCACGCGCGGGTTGACCATGCCGCAGCCGCCCAGCTCGATCCAGCCCTCGCTGGAGCAGGTGCGGCAGGGGCGCTCGGGGTTGCCGACCGAGGCGCCGCGGCAGACGTAGCACTGCATGTCCAGCTCGGCGGACGGCTCGGTGAACGGGAAGTACGCCGGACGCAGCCGCGTCTCCAGGCCCTCGCCGAACAGCGCCCGGGCCATGTGCTCGATGGTGCCCTTGAGGTCCGTCATGGTCAGGCCCTCGTCGATGGCGAGGAGCTCGATCTGGTGGAACACCGGGGTGTGGGTGGCGTCCAGCTCGTCCGTGCGGTACACGCGGCCGGGGCAGACGATGTAGAGCGGCGGCTCGCGGTCGAGCATCGAGCGGATCTGCACCGGGGAGGTGTGGGTCCGCAGCACGACGCCGGTCTCGGCCTTCTTGGGGCCGGCCACGAAGAAGGTGTCCTGCATGGCGCGGGCCGGGTGGTCCGGCGTGAAGTTGAGCGCGTCGAAGTTGAACCACTCCGCCTCGACCTCGGGGCCCTCGGCCACCTCGTAGCCCATGGACACGAAGATGTCCTCGACGCGCTCCATGAACGTGGTCAGCGGGTGGCGGGCACCGGCCGGCACGCGGTCGTACGGCAGCGTGACGTCCACCGCCTCCTCGACCAGCACACGGGCGTCGCGCTCCGCCTCCAGCTCGGCCTGGCGCGCGGCCATGGCCTTGTTCACGGCACCGCGGGCCATGCCGACGCGCTTGCCCGCCTCGGCCTTGGCCTGCGGCGGCAGGGCGCCGATCTCGCGGTTGGCGAGGGCGAGCGGCGAGCGGTCGCCCATGTGGGCGGTCTTCGCCTCCCGCAGGGCGTCGAGGTCGGCGGCGGCGGCGAAGGCGGCGAGCGCCTCGTCCCGCATGCGCTCGATCTCTTCCGGTTTCAGTGCCTCGACCTCGACAGGGTCGTACGACTTATTGGGTGCCGACATTTCTTCCCGTACTTCCGAAGTGGCTGGCTCCGCTGGCTGCGCGGCTTCGCCCGACTGTATTGGCCAAAGTGGCCCCAGAAACGTGCCAAAGGTCGAGTCTAAGGGGCGCGGGGGTCCGGAGAGCCCGCGGGCCCGCCGCCTCGGCCCCGGGGAAGGTGAAGCTCAGCCCTGGGACAGGAACGCGGGGGCGCCCACGGGCAGGGTAAATCGGAACCGGGCGCCGCCGTGGGCAGAGCGGCCGACGGTGATCGTCCCGCCGTGCGCCTCGACGATGCCCTTGACGATGTAGAGGCCCAGGCCCGTGCCGCCGCGCTTGCTCCCCCGCCAGAAGCGGGTGAAGACGCGGGTCATGGCGTCCTCGGGGATGCCGGGCCCTTCATCGCTCACGGTGACCGCCGTTCCCTCCGTACGCGCGTTCGTCAAGGCGGGTGCCACCTCTATGGTGACGGTTCCGCCGCCGTGGCGCACCGCGTTTTCCAGGAGGTTGCCGAGCACCTGGTCGATCTTGTCGGGGTCGGCCCAGAGCGCGGGCAGCGGCTCGACGACCCGCACCACGAAGCGGTCGGCGTGCTGGCCGCGGGCGGTGTGCGCGGCGACGTGCCGGCGGACGGCGGCGGCCATGTCGACGGGCTGGCGGCGCACCTCCAGCCGTCCCGAGTCGATCCGCGAGATGTCCAGCAGCTCGGCGATGAGCCGGGTGACCCGGTCGGCGTCCGCGTCCACGGTCTCCAGCATCAGCCGCTTCTGGTCGTCGGTGAACCGCTCCCACTTGGCGAGCAGCGTCGCCGTGAACCCCTTCACGGACGTCAGCGGGGAGCGCAGCTCGTGGGCGACGGTGGCGATCAGCTCGGCGTGGCTGCGCTCGGTGCGCCGCCGGGCCTCGGTGCCGCGCAGCTGCACGACGAGCCGCGCCAGCGGCCCGAGCGGGCGCTCGCGCACGTACCGGGCGGAGACCAGCACCTCGCGGCCGCCGGGCAGCAGCAGGTTGCGCTCCGGCTGGCCGGTGCGGGTGGCGAGGCCGCCGTACGGGTCGGACAGCGGCCACCAGCGGCGGCCGTCCAGGTCCTCCAGCGGCAGGGCGCTCTCCAGCGGCCGGCCGAGCGCCTCGGCCGGGCGGAGCGCGGTGATCCGGGCCGCCGCGGCGTTGAAGGTGACGACGCGGCCGGCGGCGTCGGCGACGATCAGGCCGTCCGGCAGGTCGTCCGGGTGCAGCGCGCATCCGGCCCCCACCACGCCGTCATCGATGACGGCGGTCCCGCCCGCGGCACCGCCCACGGCAGCTTCCCCACTCACACCCGACGCCCCCTCCCGAGCCCCAGGTGCGTCACCCTACTAGCTGGAGGTAACAGAGCGGCACCCTCCGGACGCGCGCTGCGCACGGGCGGAGGCGTAGAGGCAGACGGCGGCGGCCGTGGCGAGGTTGAGGCTCTCGGCCTTCCCGTGGATCGGGACGCGCACCACCGCGTCGGCCAGCGCGCGGGTCTCCTCCGGCAGGCCCCACGCCTCGTTGCCGAAGACCCAGGCGGTGGGGGTGCCCATGGTGCCCCCGTCCAGCTCGGCGTCGAGGTCGCGGTCGCCCGCGCCGTCGGCGGCGAGGATCCGCACGCCCGCGCCCCGCAGCCCGCGCACGGCCTCCTCGACGGGAACCCCGACGGCGACCGGCAGATGGAAGATGCTGCCCACGGAGGCCCGGACGGACTTGGGGTTGTACAGGTCGACGGAGGCGTCGGTGAGCACCACTGCGTCGGCGCCCGCGGCGTCCGCGCAGCGCAGGACCGTACCGGCGTTGCCGGGGTCGCGGACGTGCGCGAGGACGGCGACCAGCCGCGGCCGGGCGGCGAGGATCTCCTCGAACGGCGTGTCCAGGAAGCGGCACAGCCCGACGAGGCCCTGCGGGGTCACGGTCTCGGACATCTCCGCGATCACCTCGTCCGTCGCGGTGAGCACCGGCACTCCCGCGGCGCGCACGGCGGCGACGATGTCGGCGTGGCGCTCGGCGGCGTCCGGGGTCACGTAGAGCTCGACGAGGTGGTCGACGGCCTCGCGGACGGACTGCGGGCCCTCGGCCAGGAAGCGGCGCTCCTTGCCGCGGAAGCTGCGCTTGGCGAGGCGGCGGGCCGCGACGACGCGGGGCGATCGCAGGGAGGTCAGCTCGGGGGCCGCCATGGGCTCACTTTCGTCGCTTCGGTCACTTCGGTATGCGGGGGGCCGGAACACGACCGGACCCGCAGACCGACGAGGGCCTGCGGGTCCGGACCATGCCAGAGGATGCCTTACGGCATCGGTCAGGCGGCAGCCTTCGGCGCGTTGACGTCGGCCGGCAGCGCCTTCTGGGCGACCTCGACGAGCGCGGCGAACGCGTTCATGTCGTTGACCGCGAGCTCGGCCAGGATCTTGCGGTCCACCTCGATGTTGGCGGCCTTCAGGCCCTGGATGAGGCGGTTGTAGGTCATGCCGTTCTGGCGGGCGGCGGCGTTGATCCGCTGGATCCACAGCTGACGGAAGTCGCCCTTGCGCTTCTTCCGGTCGTTGTAGTTGTAGACCAGGGAGTGGGTGACCTGCTCCTTGGCCTTGCGGTACAGGCGCGAGCGCTGGCCGCGGTAGCCGCTGGCCTGCTCCAGGATCGCCCGACGCTTCTTGTGCGCGTTGACTGCGCGCTTGACGCGTGCCACTTGTTAACTCCTTGTAGCGGGGCCGCGGGTGATTCTCACGCGGCCCGGAAACGATTGGGTCCCGGTCCTTCGACGCGCGCCCTGCCGGGTGGGCGGGGCGCAGGGCGTCACTTGCCGAGAAGCTTCTTGATCTTCTTGGCGTCGCCCGGGGCCATCTCGGCGTTGCCGGTGAGGCGACGCGTCAGACGGGACGACTTGTGCTCGAGCAGGTGGCGCTTGCCGGCGCGCTCGCGCAGGACCTTGCCGGAGCCAGTGACCTTGAAGCGCTTGCTGGCACCGCTGTGCGTCTTGTTCTTCGGCATCGCGCCGTATCTCCTCGTCGGTGGCGCTCCCCGCCCGTGGTGCGGGCGCACGGGAGCGTCAGCTCTGTTCGTTTGCTGTCCGGGGCCTGGCGGCACCGGCGGTGAACCGGGGCTGACGGGCATCAGCCCCCGGTGTTCACGCCTCTGCGGGCTCCTCGGCGGCGTCCGCACCCGAACCGCCCTGGCGCTCGGCCTTGCGGGCGGCCTGGGCCTCGCGGGCTTCGGCCATCGCCTCGGTCTTCTTCTTGTGCGGACCGAGAACCATGATCATGTTCCGGCCGTCCTGCTTGGGGTTCGACTCGACGAAGCCCAGGTCCTGGACGTCCTCCGCGAGACGCTGCAGCAGTCGGAAGCCCAGCTCGGGCCGGGACTGCTCGCGACCACGGAACATGATCGTGATCTTGACCTTGTCGCCCTGCTTGAGGAACCGTACGACGTGACCCTTCTTGGTGTCGTAGTCGTGCGGGTCGATCTTCGGCCGGAGCTTCATCTCCTTGATGACCGTGTGCGCCTGGTTCTTGCGCGCCTCACGGGCCTTCATGGCCGACTCGTACTTGAACTTCCCGTAGTCCATGAGCTTGCAGACCGGCGGGCGGGCGTTGGCCGCCACCTCGACCAGGTCGAGGTCGTACTCCTGCGCAAGCTCCAGGGCCTTGGCAAGCGGCACGATGCCGACCTGCTCGCCGCTGGGACCGACAAGTCGCACCTCGGGAACGCGAATCCGGTCGTTGATGCGGGGCTCGGCGCTGATGGATCCTCCTCGGTAGCACCACACGGCCGCCTGGCGGGCTGCCGCGTAACGTCTTTTCGTAAGACCAACCGCGCCGGTGCATCAAAAAATGCCCCGGACGGGACACAGGCGGGGCTCCATGCAACCGGAACACCGCCACGGGTGTACCCGTGGGGCTATCGGACGGTTCCATCGTCCGTACGGAACGATGGGGACCGTCTGACCGGAGACCTGCCGACCGTGAGCCGGCGAGGTGGGAGTGCGGAGCCTCCACTTGTGGGTCGGACACGCAGATGTCCGACCGGTCGATCCCCCACTCTACCAGCAGGGGTGCGGGGGTGCTAACCCCGGACAAAACCCGCGGCGAACCCGTGTTCCCCCGGGACGTATCGTGTCCGCCATGAGCGACGCAACCCCCTCCCCCGCTTCGTCCGAGGCCGGCCCCGACTTCGACAGCATGACCCGCGACATCGCCGACGTCCCGGCGGTCGAGGTGATCACCACCGTGGCGGTGCACCTGATGAGCTCGGCGGCGGTCAACCTCGGCCTGGCCGAGGAGGGCGACCAGCACAAGGACCTGGACGAGGCCCGGAAGCTGATCACCGCCCTGGCCGGCCTGGTGACGGCCAGCGCGACGGAGATCAGCAACTTCCACGCGGGACCGCTGCGCGACGGCCTGAAGTCGCTCCAGCTGGCGTTCCGCGAGGCGTCCGTGGTGCCGGACGAGCCGGGGCAGGGACCGGGCGAGAAGTACACGGGCCCGGTCTTCGGCTGAGCTCCGGCTCAGTCCGGTCAGAGCCCGATCGGCGGGGTGGGCCCGTCCGAGGGCCCGCCCTTGGGCCCGCCGGCCCCCGGACCTGCCGGGCCCGCCGGGGGCTCGGGCGGCCGGCGCCGCGTGGGCCCCTCGTGTCGTCCCGCCTCGGTCTCGGCGGGGTCGGGCGGCAGCTCGTAGGCCCGGTGCCCGCCGACCGCCCGCTCGTCCGCGATGAGCACGGGGGCACCGTGCGGCTGGACGATCTGGTGGACGAAGGCGGCCAGGGCGGCGCCGATCAGCGGCGCGACGAGGAACAGCCACACCTGGGAGAACGCGTCACCACCGGCGAAGAGGGCCGGCCCCAGGCTCCGCGCGGGGTTGACGGAGGCGCCGGTCAGCGGGACGCCGATCAGGTGGACGAGCGCCAGGGTGAAGCCCAGCGCCAGCGGCCCGAAGCCGACCACCGCCACCTTGTGGGTCACGGCGAGCCAGACGAAGACCAGCAGGAAGGTCAGCACGACCTCGGCGAGGAACGCGCCGCCCGTGTTCAGGTGCACCGCCGAGCGGTCGCCGAACCCGTTGCTGCCGAACGTCCCGTCGGTGCTGAGCCCGGGGACCTGCTTGGCCAGCAGGAGCAGCAGCGCGGCGCCGATGATGGCTCCGACGATCTGCGCGATCCAGTACTCGATGGCGGTGCGCAGCGTGATGCGGCCCTGCAGCAGCATGGCCAGGGTGACCGCGGGATTGAGATGGGACCCGGAGACCGGCCCCAGGGCGTAGGCCAGGGCCAACAGGGTGAACCCGAACGCCAGCGCGATGCCGAGGGCGCCGATGTAGTCCGCCGCGAGGACGGCGGACCCCACGGCGAAGAAGACCAGCAGCAGGGTGCCGATGAACTCGGCCGCGACCGTCCGTGTCTCCACGGGGTCGAGCTTCATGGGGTCCAGCTTCGCGTCCATGGCGTCCTCCCGGGGATCTCGTGGACTGTCCTCGCATTGTCGGACGGTCCACTCCGGGGCGCCTGTCGAAAGATCGCCGCTCGGCGGCATCGACGCTCAGCGGCTGTACAGGGGTTCCCCGGGTACCTGGGCCCCCACCGGCAGCAGCGCCAGGTCAAGACCGCGGACCAGCCGGGCGCGCAGCACCTCGTCGGCGGCCAGGGCCCCGGCGATCCGCCGGGCCACGTCGGCGGGCGCGGCCCCGTCGGCGAGCGCCAGCGCGAGCGTCCCGTCCGCGTCGCCGGAGGGGACGAGGTGGGCCCTGAGGACTCCGTCCTCGGCGGCCAGCAGCCCGCGCAGGGCGTCGGCGACGGCGGGGTCGGCGAGCGGGTCGGTGCTGGTCCGCCCCTCGGCGAGGGCGAGCAGGGCCCGGCCGGTCAGCGGGTAGGTGACCGGTCCCGCCATGTCCACGACGATCGTGTCGGCCTTCTCGTGCGCGGCGGCCTGGAGCGCCTGGTGCAGCGGAACGGCCACCGGCCGGGCGTCCGCGCGCCACCGCTGAAGCGTCTCCATCGACGTGAACGCGGGCAGCGCCCGCCGCCCGTCCGGCGCCTGGAGGGTGGGGACGGCCATGTCGCTGGTCTTCTCCCGCTTCAGCCCGTCCGGCCCCGTCTCCACCTCCCCCAACACGGCCACCACCGGCACCAGCAGCCTCGCCCCCTTGAGCGCGGCCAGCACCCGCCCCTCCGCCTCCGCCCCGCGATCGGCGGCCCAGGCGGCGAGCGCCTCGGCGAGTACGGGGTCGGCGGAGCCGTTGTCGTCGGAGAAACCGGGGTCCGGGATGTTCTTGAGGGCCACGGGGTGAGGGTATCGGGAGGGGAGCGGGGGCCATGGTGGGGGTTGGGGGTGAGGTGGGGGCCGGGTGGCCTTTGTGTTTGAGGTGCCCCGGTCCCGCCCCTTCGCCGATTCCTGGGGCTACGCCCCAGACCCCGCTTGTCGCGGCTCCGCCGCTCGTCCTCAATCGCCGGACGGGCTGAAGTGCCCGCTCAGGCACCATCCAGCCCGTCCGGCGATTGAGGACAGCGCCCGAAGGGCGCTTCGGGGGTGCGGGGGCCCGCCCCCGCAAGAAACGGTGAAAGGGCGGGTCAGGGGCACCCCACGCGCCCCCGGCGCCACCTCAGCACACCCGCGACCCCCAGAAGAACCAACCCCGCCACCCCGGCGACCGCAACGGAAACCCCCGGCCCGGGAGCCGACGGCGCGGAGCGCCGAGCCTCCGGCCCCGCCCCGAAATACCGAGGCACCAACCCACCACCCGCCGCAGGCGGATCAGGCCGGGGCCGAGCCGCGAGGGCAAGGGCCGCCGCCGGATCCACCACACCGGCCCCAAGCTCGTCACTGCGCCCACCCGGCGGGGCGTCCCGCGCGCTCGCCACGAGCAGCCGTCGCACCTGGGCCGGGTCCAAGCCGGGATGAGCGGAGCGGAGAAGCGCCGCCGCCCCCGAGACGAAGGCGGCCGCCGCACTCGTCCCCCACCCCTCGTAGTACCGCCGATCGGGATCGGCGATGACGACCCCGACACCCGGCGCGCTGAGCGTCGCGTACCACCGCCGAGTGGAGAAAGCGGCCCGCCCGCCGCCCCGGTCGACGGCGGTCACGGCGATCACTCCCGGGTACGCGGCCGGATAGGAAGCGTGGTCGCCGTCCCGGCCGCCGTTCCCGGCGGAGGCGACGACGACGGCGCCCTTGGCGAGGGCGTAGCGGACGGCGGCGTCCTCACCGGCGTCGGGGTGGGCGGTGGCGCTGTCGTCACCGAGGGAGAGGTTGATGACGTCGGCGCCGTGGTCGGCGGCCCAGCGGATGCCGTCGGCGAGGGCGCCGCCGCGTGCGCCGCGGGCGCGGGAGCGGGCGGGGTCGCCCTCCTCGAGGATCACGCGCACGGGCAGGATCCGGGCCTCGGGGGCGACGCCGAGCACACCGTCCCCGTCGCCCGTGCCGTGCCCGCGTCCGGCGACGATCCCGGCCATGGCGGTTCCGTGCCGCGCCCAGGACCGGTCGCCGCGCCCGGCGCCGAAGCCGACGAGGTCCTTGCCTGGCAGCACCCGGCCGCGCAGGTCGGGATGGCCGGCGTCGACGCCGGTGTCGAGCACGGCGACGGTGACCCCGGCCCCGCGCGTGGTGCGCCACGCCTCTTCGAGGTGGAGCGCGTCGATCGCCCACTCCTGCACCCGGATCGCGTCGGCGCGCGCGGGGGCGGCACCGACCGCGGAGAGAACGACGGCGAGGACGGCCGCGAGGGCGACGGCCCCCGGCCCCCGCCCGGCCCGGAGCCCGCTCACCGCGCACCTCCCGCCAATCCCGCCGACTCCCCGCGCGCCGCCGCGCGGAAGGCGCGTTCGACGTGCGCGGCCAAGGCCGTCGCGTCGTGGCCGAGCCCCGCCTCGGCGGGGGCCGTGGTGGCCGTCGGGGCGACGGCGCGGGCGGCGGGCTGTGGAGGGAGGGAGGGGCGGCCGTCGGCGAAGGCGGTGACCGACCAGACGACGACCGGCAGGTCGGCGCGGACGCCGATGTGCCAGCTGGCGCGCTGCGCGTCGCCGAAGCGTTCGGCGGGGGTGCCGGGCGGGGCGTAGGGGCGGGGCAGCATGTCCGGCCGCTCGTCGAGCCGTTCGGCGGTGAACCGTTCGCGCAGCGCGCGCATGCCGTCCGCGTCCGCCTCGGTGACGAGCAGCCCGACGGTGGTGACGCTCGACGACGTGGCGTCGGCGTACGTGGCGCGCAGCAGC
>NZ_JAIQLH010000098.1 GCF_020037025.1 Streptomyces huiliensis
GCGTCCGCCTCGGTGACGAGCAGCCCGACGGTGGTGACGCTCGACGACGTGGCGTCGGCGTACGTGGCGCGCAGCAGCCGCGCGCAGCCGGCCGGGCGCAGGACGAGGGCGAGCGCGGGGTCGAAGGCTTCGGCGCAGTCGGCGTCGGGGGCCACGCCGAGCCGGACCCAGTCGCGGGACGCGCCGCCCGGCCCTGCGGTCGCGTCGTGCACGGAGGGCGGGAAGAGGCGGTCGACCGGCTCGGTCTCCCAGACCGTCGCCGCGCGCGCGTACGCGGCCTCGGCGGCCGTCCGTTCCGGCGTCCGGGCCGTGAGCCAGCCGCCCGCCGCCGCGCCGCCGAGGAGCCCCGCGCCGAGGATCGCGCAGACGGCCGCGGCGGCCCC
>NZ_JAIQLH010000099.1 GCF_020037025.1 Streptomyces huiliensis
GCTGGGGGTCCAGGCGCTGCTGATGCTGGCCGCCCTGGCGGCGCTGTGCGGCGCGGCCGTGGCCGGCGCCGTCGTGGTGCGCGCCGACACGGACCGGCTGCGGGAGACCGTCACCGAGCGGGCCGCGACGGCGGCCGGGCTGCGCTTCGCCCTGGCCGACCTCGACGCGCAGCGGGCGAACTCCCTGGTGCCCGGGCACTCCGCCGACCGGCCCGCCGTGCTGCCCGCGGGCCGGTCGGCGGATGACTTCCAGGTCGGCAACCGCGTGCTGGCCCTGCTCACCGCGCGGCAGCGGCGCGCCGAGGTCAGCGATCTGCTGCGGCGGCTGGGCGGGGACCCGGCCCAGGGCGGGCGGGTGCGGGCGCTGCTGGACGGCCTGGGCCGGTACGACGGGCTGACCGCGCGGTCGTCCGCCGTCGACGAGACGGCCCCGGACCGGCCCGCCGGCCGGCCGCCCGCCGGTGCCGTGACCCTGTCCGTCGACGCGGGCGAGGTGATGCACCGCGAACTGCTGCCCGCCGCCGACGCCCTGGCCTCCGGGTACGCGCGGGAGGCGGACGGGCTGGCGGACCGCGCGCACGACGCGGCCGTGACCGCCGCGTGGGCGACGGCCGGAACGGGCGTGGCGGCCCTGGCCGTCCTCGGGGGGTGCCAGTGGCGGCTGGCCCGCCGCTACGGGCGGGTGTGCAACCCGGCGCTGTGTGCCGCGACGGTCGCCGCGGCCGTCGTCACCGCCCTGGGCGGCGTGGCGTTCCTGTCGGCGGCGGACGACGTCCGGGGCGCGGCGCGGGACGGGCTGCGCCCGTGGTCCCGGCTGGCGGAGGCCCGGGCGGTCGCCGCCGAGGCGGCGGCCACGGAGGGCCGCTGGTTCGTCTACGACACCCGCCCGGGATCCGCCGCCGTGAGCAGGTTCGAGGGGCTGACCGCGCGCCTCGACACCCTCCTCGCGCCGGACGGCTACGCCTACGCGCCCGGGCGCGCCGACCACCGGGCCGTGCTCGACCGGTACGCGCGGTTCCGCGACGACGACCGCCGGATGCGGGAGGAGCAGGCCACCGGGCGGACGGACGCGGCCGTGCTCACCCTCACCGAACTCGGGCGGGGGCGGATCCCGTTCGACTTCTGGGACTTCACCGGCTCGCTCGACGCGCTGTCCGTGCGCCACCTGGACGTCCTCGCGGAGCGCACGGCGTCCGCCCGCGACCGGCTGGCGGGCTGGCCCCTGGTACCCGCGGCGGTGCTGGGCGGCGCGGTGCTCCTCGTCGGGGCGGGGCTGCGCCCCCGGTTCGTCGAGTACCGCTGAGGCGCGTGGCCTTGGCGGCCCGTCACGGGCCCCGGGCCGGGCGCCGGTCTTGAGCCCGGCTTAATGCCCGGCCGGTTGTCCGACCCACCCAGTACGCTGCTGCGACGATGACTGACGACCAGATACCGCACACCTTCCAGGTCGACCTGCGCGGCCTGGTGGACCTGCTGTCCCACCACCTGTACTCCAGCCCCAAGGTCTATCTGCGCGAACTGCTGCAGAACGCCGTGGACGCCATCACGGCGCGCCGCGCGGAGGAGCCCGGGGCGCCCGCGACGGTGCGCCTGTACGCCGACGGCGGCCGGCTGCGCGTGGAGGACAGCGGCATCGGCCTGACCGAGGCCGACGTCCACGACCTGCTGGCCACCATAGGCCGCAGCTCCAAGCGCGACGGACTGGAGTCGGCGCGCTCGGAATTCCTCGGCCAGTTCGGCATCGGGCTGCTCGCCTGCTTCGTCGTCGCCGAGGAGATCCGGGTCGTCAGCCGCTCGGCCAGGACGCCCGGCGCGCCGCCCGTCGAGTGGACGGCGCGCGACGACGGTTCGTACGCCGTCCGTACGCTGGCGGACGAGGCGCGCCCCGAGCCGGGGACCACGGTGTTCCTGGCCGCGCGGCGCGGCGCGGAGGAGTGGCTCGCCGAGGAGCGCGTGCTCGCCTTGGCCACGGACTTCGGCTCGCTCCTCCCCCACGACGTGCGGGTGGGCGACGCCCCGGTGACCGACCGGCCGCCCGTCTGGGAGCGGGCGTACCCGAGCCCGGCCGCGCGGCGGGTGGCGCTCGCCCGGCACTGCCACGAGCTGTTCGGCTTCTCGCCGCTGGACGCCATCGACCTGGACGTGCCGGTGGCCGGGGTGCGCGGCGTCGCGTACGTGCTGCCGCAGGCGGTCAGCCCGGGCCGGCGCGGCGGGCACCGCGTGCACCTGAAGGGCATGCTGCTCACCGACCGCGCCGACGAACTCCTGCCCGACTGGGCGTTCTTCGTCCGCTGCGTCGTCGACACCGACAGCCTGCGGCCCACCGCCTCGCGCGAGAGCCTGTACGACGACGACCGGCTGGCCGCCGTCCGGGAGGCCCTCGGGGAGCGGATCCGCGACTGGCTCGCCGAGCTGGCAGCGGGCGACCAGGAGCGGCTGCGGCAGTTCCTGTCCGTCCACCACGTGGGCGTCAAGTCGCTGGCCCGGCACGACGCGGACATGCTGCGCACGATGCTGCCGTGGCTGCCGTTCGAGACGAGTGACGGGCAGCTGTCGCTGGAGGAGTTCGCGCAGCGGCACCGGACGGTCCACTTCACCCGGACCGTCGAGGAGTTCCGGCAGGTCGCGCCGATCGCCGCGGCCCAGGGCGTCGGCGTGGTCAACGGCGGCTACACCTTCGACGGCGAGCTGGTGGAGATGCTGCCCCGGGTGCGCCCGGGCACCACGGTCGCCGAACTGGACGCGGAGACGGTCACCGCGCACCTCGACCACGTGGAGCCCGGCGACGAGCTGGCGCTGGCCGACTTCCTGGCGGCGGCGCGGGCGCGGCTGGACGCGCTCGGCTGCGACGTGGTGCTCCGCTCCTTCCTGCCGGTCACCGTGCCCGCGCTGCACCTGGACGACCGCGCGGCGCGCCACGAACGGGCGCGCGCGGAGGAGGAGTCGAAGGCCGACGACCTGTGGACGTCCATCCTGGGCTCGCTGCGGGACGAGGCCCCGCGCGCCCGGCTCGTCCTCAACCACCTCAGCCCGCTCGTCCGGCGCGTCGGCGCACTCGCCGACCGCGACCGCGACCTGGCGGGCACCGCCGCCGAGGCGCTCTACGGCCAGGCCCTGCTGATGGCCCAGCGCCCGCTGCGGCCGGCCGACTCGGCGCTGCTGAACCGCGCGTTCCTGGGCCTGCTGGAGTGGGCGGCCCACCCGGCGGCGCCCTCTCAGCCGTCGCAATCGTCGCAGCCATCCCAGTCGTCGCAGCCGTCCCAGTCGTCGCAGCCGTCCCAGTCGTCGCAGCCGTCCGCGCCGTCCGAGGAGGGCCGATGAACCGCACCGCTTCCGCCCTCCGGCAGGCGCTCCAGGACAACATGGACGAGCCCGAGGGCCCGGCGCGCAACGCCGTCGCCGAGCGGCTGGTGGAGGAGGCCGGGCAGGCCGACGACACCGGGCTGCTGCTCGACACCCTGTTCAACCTGCTGTCCGCCTACAACTTCAGCTCCGAGTCGGAGAAGATGTTCGTCCCCTTCGCGCGCGTGCTGCGCATGTGGGACGAGCGCCCGGCGGACTTCGACGCGTACGCCGAGCACCGGCTGCACTGGATGTTCAAGTGGGTGGCCAGCGGCATGCTGGACCAGCCGGACATTCCGCTGGCGTCGGTGGAGAAGTGGCACGCGGAGATGGAGCACCGCTACCGCGTCGCGGGCCACAGCGAACGGGCCGTGCGGCAGAGCGAGTTCCGCATCGCCCGGGACACCGGCGACACCGCGCGGGCCGAACGGGCCTTCGCCGCCTGGCTCGCCGCCGACCGGGACCGGATGAGCGACTGCCACGCCTGCGAACTCCACACCCAGGGCGACTGGCTGAACCGGCTGGGCCGCCCGGCGGAGGCCCTGGAGACCTGGCGCCCGGTCCTGGCCGGTGAGCACACCTGCGCCCACGAGCCGCACGTGGCCCTCGCGTCCTCGCTGCTCCCCCTGGTGCGGCTGGACCGGATCGACGAGGCTCGCGCCCACCACCTGCGCGGCTACCGGATGATCCGGAACATGGAGTCGATGCGGGCCACCGTCGGCGACCACTTGGAGTTCTGCGTGCTCACCGGCAACGAGGCGCGGGCCCTGGAGATCCTCGCCGAGCACACGGGCCACTTCGCCCCCTCCGGCGACCCGCTGTCCCTGCTCGACTTCCTCGCTCCCGTCGCGTTGCTCGCCCGCCGGCTGACGGACCTGGGCCTCGGCGAGCGGCGGGTGCCCGGCCCGGCCGGACGCGAGTGGACGGCTGCGGAGCTGCACGCCCATGCCCGGGCGGAGGCCCTGGAGCTGGCCGGCCGGTTCGACCGGCGCAACGGCAGCACGGTCGTCGGTGACCGCGTCCGCGCGCGGATGGAGGCCGCGCCGCTGGCCGAGCGGCTGCCACTGGGCGTACGGGCCGAGCGGCTCACCGTGCCCCGGCCCGCGCCCGCCTCCGCGCCGCCGGCCGCCGCGTCCCCGGCCGACGTCCGGGAACTGCTGGCCACCGCCCGCCGGCTGACGGAGGATCCGGCTCCCGGTGTCCGCGCGGCGTGGGAGGCGTTCGCGCGGGCGGCGCGCGGCCGGGAGGCGGAGCTCGACCCGCTCGGCCGGGCCGAACTCGCCGACCACGAGGCGATGGAGCTACTCGCGGAACCGGAGAAGTGCGTCGACGGCTTCCGGGCGGCGGCCCTGCTGTACGAGGAGGCCGGGCACCCCGCCCAGGCCGCCCTGGCGCGGGCGCGGGCCGGGCTCGCCCTCTCCTTCGCCGGGCGCGCGGCGGAGGCGGCGGCCGTGGTCGACGCCGAGTGCGCCCGGCTGCGCGCGCTGCACGCGGAGGGCGTCGCGGAGCCCCGGTCGGTGGCCACCGCCCTGCTGTACCGGTGCCGGGTCCTCCAGAACGGACTGCCCGACGGCCCGCCGGGCGTCGACGGCGTCCCGGCCCCGCTGGAGGCCGCGCTCGACGAGGCGGCCGCTTTCGCCGAGGAGCACCGCGCGGCGGGCCGGGTGATGTCCGGCCGGCTGGCCGACGTGCTGCAACTGCGGGGCGAACTGGCCCTGATGGCGGGCCGGCCGGATCTGGCGGCCGGGGCGTTCGGCCGGGCCGTGCAGCTGACGGACGAGGCCGGCCTGGCCTGGTACGCGCCGGAGGCCCGGGCCGGGCTGGCCCGGGCCGCGATGGCCTGCGGCGATCCGGAGACGGCGGCCGGGGCGGCGCGCGCCGCGCTGGAGCACGGCGCCGGCACCCTGGACGACACGGACGTCGCGCAGGTGCACGCCCTCCTCGCCGAGGCACTCACCGCCACCGGCCGGCACGAACCGGCGGTGGAGCACGCCCTGGAGGCGGCGCACTGGGCCGACCAGGCCGGCGAGACCGCGACGCTCGGGGCCTGGGCCCGGCTCACCCTCGGCGGGGCGCTGCACCGGCTCGGCCGCGCGGAGGAGGCCGCGTCCGTCCTGGAGACGGTCCTTCCGGACCTCGAACAGGGCCACGGCGAGGGCCAGGTCGTCCAGGCGCGCTGGTGGCTCGGCGAGTGCCTGGCCTCGCTGGGCGACCACCGGGAGGCGGCCGCGCAGTTCCTGCGGGCCGCCTCGATCGCCCAGGGCTGGGAGGAGCAGCAGGACCACGCCGTCCTGGCCAACATGGCCGCCGACTGCCTGGGCCGCGCGGGCCGCGACGAGGAGGCCGGACTGGCCTACGAGCGGGCCGAGGCGCTGTGGCGCGGCCTGGGCCGGCCGGAGGCGTACGTCCGGGTGCTGCGCGCCCGCGCGTGGCTCGCCGCGCGCCGCGAGGACGACGGCCTGGCGCGGGCCCGCGAGCTGATGGCCGAGGCGGAGCGCGAGTGCGTGGCCGCCCTGGCGGCGGCCGACGACGACGCGGCGCGGGAGCTGCTGCGGAGCGAACTCGCGGGCACCCACCGGCAGACCGGCGAGCTGATCGTCCGCTTCTGCGAGGGCGAGCCCGGGGACGACGATGACGACGACGGCACGGCCCGGAAGGCGTACGAGGAGGGGCTGTCCCACGCCGAGCGGGCGGTGGCCGTCCTCACGGAAGGCGGCCCCGCCCTCCGGGACCAGCGCACCGCCGCCGAACTGATGGCCGCCTGGCTGGAGGCCGACCTGGGCCGCAACACCCCCGCCGCGGACCGCGCGCGGGCCGTGTTGGCGGAGTACGGCAACGAGTCCGAGGGCGCGGCTCCGGCACGGCGGGCCGAGGCGGAGAACGTCCTCGCGTACACGGCGCGGCGGGAGGAGGACTGACGGTTCGTCGGAGCCGTTTGGGCGGGTGAGGGGCCGGGCGGCCCGGGGGCATCCCGCTCCCCCGCGCCGCCGCCCCTGAGGCCGACAGCGCACGGCCGGGCGGCTCCGGCCTGGCTGGCGGGGGTACGCCACCCGCAGGCCGGAGCACCCCTGTCAGGGCCGGTCGGCTTCGTCCAGTCCCGCCAGACGGGTGAGGGCCGGGTCGCCCGACCTCCAAGACCGACTGCGCGGGACCGCGCACGGCCGGGCGGCTCCGGCCTGGCTGGCGGGGGCACGCCACCCGCAGGCCGGAGCACCCCTGTCAGGGCCGGTCGGCTTCGTCCAGTCCCGCCAGACGGGTGAGGGCCGGGTCGCCCGACCTCCAAGACCGACTGCGCGGGACCGCGCACGGCCGGGCGGCTCCGGCCTGGCTGGCGGGGGCACGCCACCCGCAGGCCGGAGCACCGCAGTCGGGGCCGGTCGAGTCGCCCCGGGGCATGCCGTTCCCGGGCCCCCGAGACCGACCGCGCGGGACCACATACGGCCGGGCGGCCACGGCCCGGATATGTGGGGGCACGCCTCCGAAGGGCCGGAGCGCCCCGGTCAGGACCGCTCGGCCGAGGTCGGCGTCGTCGGGCGGCGGTTTCGGCCGAGGCCGGGGGACGTCGTGGTGGCGACGGCCGCGAGGGCGGCCGCGGTCAGGGCCAGGAGTACCCACGGGAGCGAACCGACGCCGGCCGGGCCGAGGAGGAGCCCGCCGACGACGCCGCCGCCGGCGACCGCGCCGTTGAAGACGGTGACGAGCATCGACTGGGCGACGTCGGCGTCGTCCCCCGCCGCGTCGGCGATCGCCGTCTGGAGCAGGGTGGGGGCACCGCCGAAGGTCAGCCCCCAGGCGACGATGCCGACGACGACCGCCGCCGGAGACTCAGCGCCGACGCCCAGCACGAGGGCGGCGACGGCGAGACCGGCGAGGCTCGCGAGGGTGAGCGCGCGGAGCAGGCGGTCGACGAGGAGCCCGGTGGTCCAGATGCCGGCGATGGCGGCGGCGCCGAAGGCGAGGAGCAGCACGTCGACGTGGCCGCCGAGCCCCGCCCCGGCCGCGTACGGCGCGATGTACGTGTAGAGGACGTTGTGGCCGAGGATCCACAGGAGGATCACCGAGAGGACCGGACGTACCCCGGGCGTCATGAGAACGGCCCGGACGGTCGTGCGCCGCTCCGCCGCCTGCCCGGGGAAGTCGGGTACCAGGGCGCGGATCCAGAGCATGAGCAGCAGGGCCACGCCGGACATCACCCAGAAGACGCCCTGCCAGCCGAACAGCGAGCCGAGCCAGGTGCCGAGCGGGACGCCGCAGGCCAGCGCGACGGGCTGGCCCACGCCCACGACGGCCAGGGCGCGGCCCTTGAGGTGCTCGGGGACCAGGCGCCTGCCGTACCCCGCGAGGAGGCCCCAGATCACCCCGGACGCCATGCCGGCGGCGAACCGGGCGGCGAGGGTGACGGCGTACTCCGCCGACAGGGCGGTGACGGTGTTGAAGACCAGCAGCCCGCCCACCGCGCACAGGAGCAGCGGTCTGCGGCGCATGCCGCGGGTGGCGGCCGTCACGGGGATCGCCGCTACGACCGAGCCGATCGCGTACAGGGTGACGAGCTGGCCGGCGAGCCCTTCGGACACGTCCAGTCCGCGCGCGATCCGCGGGAGCAGTCCGGCGGGGATCGTCTCGGTCATGATGGCCAGGAATCCGGCGACGGTGAAGGCCAGGAGCCTGCCGACGGGCAGCCGGCCCGGGTCGGGAACGCGGGGGCGGGGCGGGGCCGTTCGGCCGCGGACGGTGGTGGTCACGGGGATCCTCCGGAGTGTTCGGCGGGAGCGCGTCGTCCCCCGCCGGACGGCCGTCACGTACCGGACGGCGGTGGAAGGCGGGGAGGGGGAACGGCCGCGGCGTCTCGTCGGACGCGGGCGGCGCGCAGGGGCCGTTCGTGCCGTTCGGGCACGTCGACGGCGTCGAGCCAATCACACGTCCGGCGATCCGGAAAGGATTTTTAACAATCGTTCCAGAACTGCTAGCCTGACGCCATGTCACCACGTGCGAAGGGTTTCGACGTCGACCGCGTCCTGGACGCCGCCATGTCCGCGTTCTGGGAGAAGGGGTACGCCGGGACCTCGGCCCAGGACCTCGTGGAGAGCACGGGCCTCGGCCGCGGCAGCCTCTACCACACCTTCAAGAGCAAACACGACCTGTTCGAGGCGGCGTTGCGGCGCTACGACACCGAGTGGACGTCCCGCCTGGTGGGCATCCTCGAGGACGGCGACACCCCCGCCGCCGACCGGATCCGCGCGGTCCTGATGAGCGTGGTGGAGGAGGAGACGGCCGGGGTACCCGGCCGCCGCGGCTGTCTGGTCGTCAACTCCGCCGTCGAGCTGGCGGGTCGGGACCCGGAGATCACCGACCTCGTCCGGGACACCTTCGCACGCGTGACGGACGCCCTCACGGCCTGCGTCGAAGAGGGACACCGCGACGGCACGGTGGACGACCGGCGGGCCGCCCGCCCCCTGGCGCTGTACCTGCTCAACTCCCTTTACGGGCTGCGGGTGCTGGGCAAGGGAACCGACCGCGCGACCCTGACGGGGATCGTCGACCAGGTCATGACGTCCCTGCGGTAGAACCACCCCTTCACTCCCCCATCACCCACGGAGTCACCATGCCCACGGCACAGCCCGTCATCGCGGTCCTCGGCACCGGCATCATCGGAGCCCCGGTCGCCCGCAACCTCGCCCGAGCCGGATTCACCGTGCGGGCGTGGAACCGCACCCGGAGCAAGGCGGAGGCGCTCGTCCCCGACGGCGTGCACGCCGCCGCCACCCCGGCGGAGGCCGTGGACGGCGCCGACGTGGTCCTCACCGTCCTCACCGACGGCCCCAGCGTCCTCGCCGCCATCGACGCGGCCGCCCCCAAGCTGGCGCCGGGGACCGTCTGGATCCAGGTCAGCACCGTCGGCGAGGCCGTCGGCGAACTCGCCGCCCGGGCCACCGAGGCCGGTCTGGTGTTCGTCGACGCGCCCGTCCAGGGCACCCGGGGCCCCGCCGAGCAGGGCACGCTCGTGGTCATGGCCGCCGGCCCCCTCTCGGTGCGCGACACCGTGCGGCCGGTCTTCGACGTCATCGGCGCGCGGACCGTGTGGGTGGGCGAGGACGGCTCCTCCGGGGCGGCGAGCCGCCTCAAACTCGCCCTGAACGCCTGGGTGATCGCGCTCACCACCGGCGTGGGCGAGGCACTGGCGCTGGCCGACGGGCTCGGCGTGGACCCCGCGCACTTCGTGGACGTCGTCTCCGGCGGACCGATGGACAGCGGCTTCTTCCGCGCCAAGTCGTCGGCGATCCTCTCCGGGGACTACACGCCGAGCTTCTCCGTGGACAACGCGGAGAAGGACGCCCGGCTGGTCCTGGAGGCGGCGCGGCGCACCGGCCGCCGCCTGGACGGCACCGAGGCGGGCCACCGCCGCTTCCTGCGCGCCGCGGAACAGGGGCACGGTGACGCGGACATGGCGGCCGGCTACTTCGCGAGCTTCGACGCGTGACCGTCGCCCCTGCCCCGCCGCGCCGGGCAGGTCAGGGACGGAACCCCCGAAGCACCCCGTCACGCACCTCCAACACCTCACCATCCTCGTCCTCGTACTCATAGAAGCGGAGCGACCCGATGACGCCCGGGGTGGCCGTGTGGGGCGCGAGGCGGTCCAGCAGGCCGCGCAGCTCGTCCGTCTGCTCGGCGTGGATCTCCTGCCGGACGACCAGCCCCCACCCGTCGGGCAGCGGGCTCAGCACCGCACTCAGCACTCCCCCGACACGCCACGCGGGCCCGGCACCGGCGAACAGCGGTCCGGGATCCCGTTCCCCCTCCGGATCGGGCTCCAGGTGGCCGCGGAGTGCGGCCAGGAGGGCGGCGGGCAGGCCGGCGTCGAGGTGCCAGTCGAGGCGGAGTTCGTACATGTCGCTCACCCACCGGAGCGTAGACGGCCCGGCGGCGGGTCATCGCCGGACCCCGTACTCACCCTCCGGTGTGACGGCGGGAGGTGCCGCTCCGGCGTTCCGGCGCGTGTGCGAGGCTGGGGGCATTCCCGGTGGTCAACCTGGCCGCGCGCCCGGCCGCCGGGTGCGGACCGGAAGGACTGGGACATGTTGCAGCACAGAACCGTCGGCGACCTGATGACGCACTCGGTGGTCCGGGTGCAGCGCGGCACCCTGTTCACGGAGATCGTGCACGTGCTGCACGAGCACGACATCACGGCGGTCCCGGTCGTGGACGCGGAAGACCGCCCGGTGGGCGTCGTCTCCGAGGCCGACCTGCTGGCCAAGGCGGCCCGGCGGGTGGACCCGTCCCTCCCGGCGGCGCTCCGCGCCAAGCACGAGGCGACGACGGCCGAGGGCCTGATGACCAGCCCGGCGGTCTGCGCCCGCCCGGACTGGAGCGTCGTGGAGGCGGCCCGCGCGATGGAGGAACGGCACGTCAAGCGGCTCCCGGTGGTGGACGCCGAGGGCCGGCTGGTCGGCCTGGTCAGCCGCAGCGACCTGCTGCGCGTCTTCCTCCGCGACGACCGCGCCATCCGCCAGGAGATCATCGAGGACGTCCTCGTCCGGACCCTCCACGAGCCGCCGTCGGGCATCGGCGTCGAGGTGACCAACGGCCAGGTCCGCCTGAGCGGTTCGGTCCGGGACGCGGGCCTGGTACCGGTCCTGGTACGGCTGTGCGGCAGCGTGGACGGCGTGGTGAGCGTGGACCACCACCTGACGGTGGGGGCCGCGTAGGCCCGGGGCTGCCGTCGGAGCGGGACGGGGGCCCGGCCCGTCGGCGCTCGCCGCTTTCCGTTACGCGGCGCCCTTCTTGAAGACCTCGGCGAGGCTCGTGAGGCTGGAGTCGGCGTGGCCGGTCGCGGCGGCGCGGCGGAAGGCGTCGAGAACGGCGCCGGACATGGCGGGGTCGACGCCCGCGGCGCGGGCGGTGTGGACGATGTGGTCGAGGCTGGCGACGCCCATGGCGACGCGGTCGACGTCGCCGGTGTGGTCGGCGGCGGCGAGGCGCGGGGCGTAGAAGGCGAAGAAGCCGGGCAGCGAGGCGGCCGTGGACTGGGCGTAGGGCAGGAAGTCGGCGGCCGGGATGCCGTACGCGTCGGCCACGGTCTGGGCGTGGACGTAACTGATCAGTCCGGTCCAGAAGATGTCCATCTGGATCTGGTAGAAGAGCTGCGCGAGGCCCGGGTCGGTGCCGCGGTAGTCGGTGCCGGTGAGGACGGCCAGCGTCTCCTTGTGGGCCTCGAACACGGCCTCGTCGCCGCTGTAGAAGGTGGACGACTGCGGGTCGCCGATGCCGGAGGGCGGCGACTGCACGCCGCCGGTGAGGTGCGTGCCGCCGTGCCGGGCGACCCACTCCGCCGCCTCGCGGGCCCGCTCGGGGGTGTCCGAGCTGAGGTTGGCGATCACCCGGCCGCGGACCGCGTCCGGGGCCTGCTCCAGGACCGCGAACGCCGCGTCGTAGTCCGTCATGCTCAGCACGACCAGCTCGTTGGCGGTCAGTGCCCGCTCCACGGAGGGGGCGAGGACGGCGCCGGCGGCGACCAGTTCGTCGGCCTTGGACGCGGTGCGGTTCCACATGGTGACCGGGTGGCCCTGCTTCAGGAAGGCGTGGACCATCGCCTTGCCCATCGGGCCGAGGCCGATGACGGTCACGGGCTGCTTGCTCATGGGAGACCCCTTCGAAACGAACTCTCTGGAAAGAACCCTCTGGAACGAACGCTCTACTTGGTGATCACCGTAGCACGGCTCTGGAAAGAACGCTCTACTCAGTAGGGCGAATCGATAGGGCGAACGCTCTATCCAGGTAGGCTGCGAGGATGAAGAAGACCACAGGGAACGGCAGCGGGACGGCCCCCGCCCTCGACACCCGCGAGCGGATCGTCCGCGCGGCCTCCCGGCTGATGCAGCGCCAGGGCTACGACGGCACGGGGATCAAGCAGATCTCCCAGGAGGCCGAGGCCACGCTCGGCTCCCTCTACCACTTCTTCCCGGGCGGCAAGCAGGAGCTGGCGGTCGCGGCGATCCGCCACGGCGACCGGGAGTTCGCCGACATCCTGCGCGGCGCGCTGGAGAGCGCGGAGGACCCGGGCGACGCCCTCGTCGCCTGCACCGCCACCCTGGCGAAGACCCTCCGCGCGTCCGACTGGACGGACGGCTGCCCGGTCACCGCGACCGCCCTCGGCACGGCCGGCCGCGCACCCGACATCCAGCAGGCGGCGGCGGAGGCGTTCGCCCGCTGGCGCGGGCTCGTGCACGCCAAGCTGACGGCCGCGGGCCTCGCCGAGGACGACGCCCGCGACCTCGCGCAGACGGTGATCAGCACGCTGGAGGGCGCGGAGCTGGCCGCCCAGGTGTCGCGCGACGAGGAGCCGCTGCACACGGCCGGCCGGCACCTGGCCCGGCTGATCGCCTGCTACCGGTGAGGCGGGCCCGGCCGGGCCGGGCCGGTAGCCGGTAGGCTCGGCCGGACGATCATCGACCGCTCGGACGATCACCGACCTCCGGGACGATCACCTACCGCTCGCAGGAAGGCGGACCGGCATGCACGCCTGGGCCCCCGGCCGCCGCTCGTGGGAGCGGGCGCTGACCGCCGCCGGCATCGACGACCCCGCCCTGCGCGCCGCCTACACGCGGCAGCGCGCCGTGGTCGCCGGCTACCGCCGCCACGCCTACCTCGCGGTGCGGCTGCTGCTGCCGCCCGCGCTCGTCCCGCACGCCATCGCCGCCACGGCGTTCATGCACCACACCGACAACCTGCTCGACCGGGGCCCCGACGCGGCCGGCGACTGGCCCGCCTGGGAGGCGCGGGTCCGCGCCGGGCTCGCCGGAGCGGAGGACGGGCACCCGGTCGTCGCCCCGCTGCTGCGCACCGTGGCCGCACACCCGCCGCTGCGCGGGCACGTCGAGGACTTCCTCGCCGGGGCGCCCCTGGAGCGGGACACCACCGGCTTCGCCACCGAGGCCGACTACCGGAAGTACGTCGACGCCTACGCACTCCCGGCGTTCATGACGATCGCCGGGCTGCTGCTCGCGCCGGAGGCCGACCCGGACGCCTCCCGCGAGGTCTGCCGCACCTACATCGACGGCAGCCAGCGGCTCGACTTCGTCAACGACCTGTCCGAGGACCTGCGCGACGGCCGGCTCGGCCTGTCCGAGGAGGCGCTGGCGCGGTACGGCGTCACCCGGGCCGCCCTGGAGCGCGGCCGGGACGCGCCCGGCGTCCGCGGCCTGCTGCGCGACCAGCTCCTCCAGGCCCGCCGCGACCTGCTCGCGGCCCGCCGCCTGGTGGCGTTCGCCCCGCCCGGCCACCGCGCCTTCACCCGGGCCGTGATCGCCCTGGAGACGCTGACCGCCGGCGCCGCCCTGGCCGCGGGCACGGCGGTCCTGCGCCACCCGGTCCGCCCACCGCTGCCCGGCGCCCTGGCGGTACTGCTGCGCGAGTACCGCCGCCGGGGACGCTGAGACGCCGAGCGGCGTCCGCCAGGCCGGGGAGCCGTCCAAGCCGTGGGGCTCCCCCGCACCCTCAGCCGCCGGCGTCCGCGCGGCACCCGGCGTACCGCCGTAGGAGACGCCGGGCGGAGCTCGCCAAGCCGATGGCACCCGCGCCATCAGGCCCTGCGTCCGCGCGGCACCCGCCGTACCGCCACTGGGGCGCCCAAGCGGTACCGGCCCAGCCCGGGCCCCCAGCCCCTGCGTCCGCGCGGCAACCGGCCCACCGCCGCCGACGACACCGAGCAGAGCACGCCCAAGCCGAAGGCACCCGCACCGTCAGCCCCCCGCGTCCCCGCCGCACCCACCGAACCGCCGCCGGGCCCCGAGCGGGGCCCGCCCAGGCCGGAGTCCAGCCTTCAACCCCCGCGTCCGCGTCCGCGCGGCACCCGGCCCACCGCCGCCGGAGGCGCCAAGCGAGGCCCGCCCAGCCGAAGCACCCCAGCCCGGCCAAGCCCCCCCGCGCCCCTCAGTCCTTGGCGTCCGCATAGCACTCGGCCACCGCGACCGTGAACGGAAAGCGCGTGGGCGTCTCGCCGAACGCCAGCCGTCCCGCCTCGTCCCCGGCCCACCGGATCGCCTCCGCCACCCCGGCGGCCTCCTCCTCCGGGCAGTGCACGATCAGCTCGTCGTGCTGGAAGAAGACCAGCTCGGCGCGGAGCCCGGCGAGGGACTGCCGGACCAGGGCCAGCACGATGAGCGCCCAGTCGGCCGCGCTGCCCTGGACGACGAAGTTCCGCGTGAACCGGCCGCGGGCGCGCGCCGCACCGGTGGAGCCGCCGCCCGGCTCGTCCTGCGGCAGTCCCGCCTCGTCGGGGACGGCGGTCGAGGCGGGCGGGCAGGTGCGCCCGAGCCACGTCCGCACCAGCCGGCCGTCCTCCCCCGCCCGGGCCGCGTCGTCGACGTGGGCCACCGCCCGGGGGAAGCGCCGGCGCAGGTCGGCCAGGTGCTTGAGGCCGTCCCCGGAGGTCTGCCCGTAGATCGCGCCGAGCATCGCCAGCTTGGCGCGGTCGCGGTCGCCGGAGAAGGCCCGCTCGGCCAGGTCCGCGTAGAGGTCGCGGCCGGTCCCGGCGACCTCCATCAGCCCGGGGTCGCGGGCGACGGCGGCCAGCACCCGGGGCTCGATCTGGTCGGCGTCGGCGACCACCAGCCGCCAGCCGGGGTCGGCGACCACGGCCCGCCGGATGACCTTGGGGATCTGGAGCGCGCCGCCGCCGTTCGTCGTCCACCGGCCGGTGACCGTGCCGCCCGGCACGTACTCGGGGCGGAACCGGCCGTCGCGGACCCACGTCTGGAGCCACTGCCAGCCGTGCGCCGTGTGCAGCCGGTAGAGCTTCTTGTACTCCAGCAACGGCTCCACCGCGGGGTGGTCGACGCCGCGCAGCTCCCAGGCGCGCGTCGAGGAGAGGGCGATGCCCTCGCGGGCGAAGGCCCGGACGATGTCGGCGGGCAGGTCGGGCCGGACGCGGACGCCGCCGAACGCGCGCGACACCTCGTCCGCGAGCTCGGCCAGCCGCCGCGTCTCCTGCCCGCCCGGATACCGCTCCCCCAGCAGCGCCGTCAGCAACGCCCGGTGGACGTCGGCGCGCCAGGGCACGCCCGTGCGGGACATCTCGGCGGCGACGAGCGTGCCCGCCGACTCGGCCGCGACGAGCAGCCGCATCCGGCCGGGGTGCTCGGTGTCCTTGGTGCGCGCCTGCTGGTCCGCGTAGACGTCGAGGAGGGCGTCCAGCGGATCGGTGCCCGGCGGCAGCGGGACCGGGCCCGGCTCGAACAGCGACGGCTGCCCGTCCGGCGCGCGGGCGGGCGGATCGTCGGGCACCGGCAGCCCGCGCAGCCGGGCCCAGGCCGCGGCCAGCGACCGGGGCTGCCCGGACTGCCCCTCCGCGTGCCCCACGAGCAGCGCCTCCGCCGCCTCCACGTCGTAGCACCGCTCGACGCGCACCCCGGCGGCCGCCGCCCGCCCGTACAGCTCCGCCGTGGACCGCCAGATCCACCGCGACGCCTCGGGCCGGGCCCGGACCGCGTCGGCCAGGCTCGGCTCCACGACGGTCGGCCCGGCCGCCCGCCCGTCGACGTCGACCGGGCACACCCGCACTCCCGCGTCCCCCGCGTCCACCAGTGCCCATCTCACCTCCGCAGTGTCGCACCGGGGTCTGACAACGGGCCCCCACCAGGCCACACGCCGAGATGTGCGGACACCCGCCCGGTGGCACGCTGAAGCCATGGCCCGGCCCAACGAGGCGGTCGAGGCGCTGCTCCAGGAGTACGCCGACCTCGTCGCCATCACCGGGGGCGACGCGTTCAAGGCGCGCGCCTACGAGAAGGCGGCCCGTGCCGTCGGCGGGTACCCGGAGGACGTCTCGGGCATGGACGTGAAGGCGCTGCGCGAGATCCCCAACGTCGGGAAGTCGATCGCCGAGAAGGTCGTGGAGTTCCTGCGCACCGGCCGGGTGGCGGCCTTCGAGGAAGCCCGCGCGTCCGTGCCGGCCGGGGTGCGGGAGCTGCTCGCCATCCCCACCCTGGGCCCGAAGAAGGCCCTCGCCCTCTACGAGGAGCTGCGCGTCTCCTCGGTGCCGGAGCTCCTCGACGCGGTCCGCGCGGAACGGCTGCGCGATCTCAAGGGGTTCGGCGAGAAGACCGAGCGGAACGTGCTGCACGGCATCGAGCTGATGCAGAAGGCGGGCGGCCGGATCCTGCTCTCGGCGGCGACGGAGGCGGCGGAGCGGATCGTCGCGGAGCTCTCACGCGTCCCCGGCTGCGCGGACTGCGCCTACGCGGGGTCGCTGCGGCGCATGCGGGAGACCATCGGCGACATCGACGTCCTGGTGGCGGCCGACGACCCCGAGCCGTTCATGGAGGCGTTCCGCGCCCTCCCGGAGACGGCGGAGGTCATCGTGAGCGGGCGGAAGAAGACGTCCGTACGGACCGCGACCGGCCTCCAGGTCGACCTGCGCGTCCTGCCGCCCGACGCGTGGGGCGCGGGACTGCTCTACTTCACGGGTTCGAAGGCGCACAACATCCGGATCCGCGAGATCGCCGTCCGCAAGGAGCTGAAGCTCTCCGAGTACGGCCTGTTCCGCGTCAAGAGCGGCAGGAAGGTCGTCTCGCGGACGGAGGAGGAGATCTACGACCGGCTCGGGCTGCCCTGGATCCCGCCGGCCCTGCGCGAGGACCGCGGCGAGATCGCCGCCGGGCTGCGGGGCGACCTCCCGGAGCTGATCGCCGAGGGCGACGTCCGCGGTGACCTGCACACGCACACCGACCTCACGGACGGGCTGTCCCCGCTGGAGGAGATGGTGGCCGCGGCGGCGGAACGCGGGTACACGTACTACGCCGTCACCGACCACGCCCCGGACCTGTACATGCAGCGGATGACGGACGAGAAGGTCCTGGCCCAGCGGGAGCGGGTGCGGGCGCTGGACGGGAAGCACCGGAAGATGCGGCTCCTGCACGGCACGGAGCTGAACATCGGGCCGGACGGCGGTCTGGACTGGCCGGACGACTTCCTGGCGGGCTTCGACCTGTGCGTCGCGTCGGTGCACTCGCACTTCCACCAGACCCGCGAGGAGCTGACCCGCCGGCTGGTGCGCGCCTGCGAGAACCCGTACGTGACCGTCCTCGGCCACCCCACGACCCGGCGGATCGGCAAGCGGCCGGGGATCGACGCGGACTTCGACGAGGTCTTCGCGGCCTGCGCCCGCACCGGCACCGCCCTGGAGATCAACTCCCATCCGGAGCGGCTGGACCTCTGCGACGAGGACGTCCTGCGGGCGCGGCGGCACGGCGTGAAGTTCGCGGTCAGCACGGACGCGCACTCCGTGACGCACCTGTCGTACCTGCGGTACGGCGTCGGCACGGCGCGGCGGGGCTGGCTGACGAAGGACGACGTCGTCAACACGTGGCCGCTCCAGCGGCTCAAGCGCTTCCTGGGCGAGGGGCGGCGTGGCCGCTGACACTCACGGCGGCCGTGGGGCGACCGGGCGCGGGCGGCCCGCGCCCG